>NZ_JABBFX010000003.1:900000-1198149 GCF_012927085.1 Ramlibacter agri
GCTGCTCGGGACGCGCGAACGTTCGGTGCCCGCGCCGATGTACACGCCTTCTGCCGGCGCATCTTCCAGCAGCAGCGTCGCGGCGCCGAGCACGCAGCGGTCGCCCACGGTGACGTGGTCGCGCAAGGTGGCGTTCACGCCGATGAAGCACTGCTCCCCGATGCGCACGCCGCCGGACACCACCACGTGCGAGGCGATGAAGGTGTGGTCGCCGATCGCGGAATGGTGGCCGATGTGGTTGCCGCTCCAGAGCGTCACGTTGTCGCCGATGCGCGCGAAAGGCTGCACCGTGTTGTCTTCGAGGATGAAGCAGTTCGCGCCGATGGCGCCCTCGTTGAGCACCGTGGCCCGCGAGCTGACGTAGCTGGCGAGCTCGTAGCCCATTGCCCGCGCCGCCAGGAACTTCTCCTTGCGCACCGCATTGAGCTTCGCATAGCTCACGGCCACGAACAGGGCGTGCTGGCCGGGCGGGAACCGCGTCGCGACTTCCTCGAAAGGCACGACCGGCTTGCCGCAGAAGCTGGGCTCCTTCAGGAAACCCTGGTCCACGGTGAAGGCCACGACCTCGTAGCCGGAGTCGGTGCGGAAGTAGAACTCGGCCAGCTGCGCGATGTCGCCGGCGCCGAAGATGACCAGGGGCTTCTTCACTGCTGCTTCCTCACGAGGATGGTGAATTCGTACAGGCCGTAGTCGTGCAGCAGGGCGACCTGCCGCGAGTAGCGCCGCTTGCACAGGTCGAACAGCCGGCACGGGTCGGCGTAGTACAGGTCCGGTCGCATGCGGTCGGCGTCGGAGTAGGAGGTCAGGCAGTTGAAGGCGAAGCCGCGGCGGCTGGTGCGGTCCAGCACGTCCAGCGTCGTTTCCAGGTAGGCCTGCCATTCGGCGTCGCCACGCCCGAGGCGCACGTTGAAGATGCCGCTGGCCACGCCGTAGTCGGCCAACTGGTCGGGTTCGGAGGCGGCGAGAAAGCGGGCCTGGGACTGGCCGGCATGGCGCTCGCGCGCCGCCACTGCCATTTCCTCCGCCACGTCGACGCCGAGGTAGGAGAAGGCGGGGTAGCGGGTTTGCAGGAACTCGAACAGGGCGCCGTAGCCGCAGCCCAGGTCGGTCAGCGAGAACGGCTCGCCGGGCGCGATGACGCGCGCCAGCTGCTCGAAGCGCAGCACCTGGCCGCCCTCGTCCTTCCAGTCGACGCCTTGCGCGGTCTGGCCGTGCTGCGCGAGGCGGCCCGCGTAGTAGCTCGCCACCTCCTGCAGCAGTTCAGCGGGCTTGTCTTGCATGCACTTTCCTCACGATGGTGTAGGGGCGGCGCTTGGTCTCGGAGAAGATCTTCGACAGGTAGATGCCCACCACCCCGATGAACGAAATGACCAGGCCGCCCAGCAGCCAGATCGAGGCCATCACCGAAGTCCAGCCGACCAGCGGCTTGGAGAAGAACATCCAGCGTCCGACCAGGTAGCAGGTGTAGGCGAAGGCGAGCGCCGAGATCGACAGGCCGATGTAGAAGATGCTCACCAGCGGAGCGTTGCTGAAGGAGGTGACCGAGTTCACCAGCAGCGACATCTTGCGCCGGAACGTGTAGGTGGTCTCGCTGGTGGCGTGCTTGTGCACCGTGTGCGGCCGCTGGTCGAAACCCGTGATGTGCCACAGGCCCGCCATGAACACTTCGCGCTCGTCGTGCAGCAGCAGGGCATCGACGTAGCGGCGCGTCATGAGCCGCGCCGTCACGATGTTGCCCGGCAGCGCCAGCCCCGTCAGCCAGCGCACGAGGACGTAGAACCAGGCGCCGGTCCAGCGCTCGAACCAGTTGCCCTTGCGCTGCTCCTGCACGCCGTACACCACGTCGCAGCCTTCGGTTTCCAGCAGGCGGGTGAAGGACAGCAGGTATTCCGGTTCCTCCTCGAGGTCGCTGTCAATCAGGAACACGCGCTCGCCCTTCGCATGCGCGAGCCCGGTCATCATGGCCTTGTGGTGGCCGAAGTTGCGCGAGAGGTCGACCACGACCACGTGGTCGTCGGCCTCCATCAGCGCCAGCGCCCGCTCCAGGCTGTCGTCCGGCGAACCGTCGTTGACGAGGACGATTTCGTAGTCGTCTCCGGCCACCCGGCGGGCGGCGTCGCCGGCGCGCCGGTGGAATTCCGCCACATAGGGCGCGGACTGGTAGAGCGTCGCGACGATCGACAGCTTCATGCGACGTACCTCATGGAGCGCGGCGCGTTGCGCCCGCAGTTGAACAGCAGGTCCAGCACCGTCACGCCGTGGGCGAAGCCGCCCCACAGCTGCGGGTACTCGGGGTAGCCCGCGTAGTCGAACCAGGTGAGCTGGATACCCAGGTCCTCGAACACCCGCGGCTCGATGTAGTCGCGCGCCGCGGGTCCGGAAACGTATTCGGTGCCGCCGGCCTGCCGGCACAGGTCGGCCAACTTTTCGGTCTTGCCGTCCGCGAGCTGGTATTGCGAGGAATCGGACAGCACGGTGCGGATGCCCAGGTAGGCGCAGACCGCCTCCAGCAGCCGCCGGTTCAGCGCCGAGAGCAGCGTGAAGCGCTCCTGCAGGAAGATCGGCTCCAGCCAGCCGGCGATCTCGCCGAAGTGCGGGGCACGCCGGTAGTTCTGCGCCAGCGCCTTCCAGTGGTCGGCCGCCCAGTCCTCGCCGTCTATCTCGGTCTCGTAGATGGTCTGGTGGTACTTGCCCTTCACCCGCACCGGCACCGTGAGCCACTGCAGGCCCTGCGGCGTCTTGATCTGGTTGCGGTTGCGCCAGTCGCGGCGGGTGTACTGCATGTCGTCGTACAGGATGAATTCATCCACCGACGCGATCATGTCGAAATAGCCCTTCCAGGGAATGTAGTTGGATTGGACGATCGCTACCCGTTTCATCGGGGCGTATTGTCCTCTACGGCCCTTCAGAACAGCCGCCGCAGCGGCGGCAGCAGTCGCAGCGTGTAAATGACAACGAAACAGACTGCGAACGCCGCCACGGAGTAGGCGACCGGGTTGATCCACGGATTGCCCCACTGCGCGCTCCAGCCGAAGCGCTGGAGCACCGGCCCGATCACGATCACGTGCAGGCCGTAGATGCCCAGGGTGCAGTCGGCCAACACGGCCAGCCAGCGTGAAGGCGTGCCTTCGCGCAGCGACATCGCCACCGTGAACAGGCCCCAGGCCGCGAGCACGACGAAGGGCGAGAAATAGACCATGAAGAACTCGCAGGGCGAGCCGAACTGCCTGGCGAGCCACCAGTTGCCGGCGATGGTGGCGAGCGAGCCGCCCAGGAAGGCGGCCCAGCCCGCGCGTGCCGAGGCCGGCCGGTCGGCGGCGATGGCGCCCAGCACCACGTACCCCATGTAGCCGCCGAAGAAGGTGAGGTGGTAGACGTCGTTCAGGCGCGGGAAGCCGATGTAGCCTTCGCAGTGGCGGTTGAAGAGGAGGTTCTGCGCGGTGGGGACCACCGAAGCCACGAGGAACCAGGCCACCGCGAACAGCAGCCGGTCTCGCGGGCTGCTGTGGATGT
Source organism: Ramlibacter agri (assembly GCF_012927085.1). Lineage (NCBI taxonomy): Bacteria > Pseudomonadati > Pseudomonadota > Betaproteobacteria > Burkholderiales > Comamonadaceae > Ramlibacter > Ramlibacter agri. Next base: position 903,514 of record NZ_JABBFX010000003.1, read on the forward strand.
AGAACTTGCGCAGGACCGGGAGTGCCGCGTAGACGCCCACCAGCGCGTAGAAATACCAGAGGTGGAACATGGCCGGCCCCTGCAGGATCGCCAGCGGCCAGTTGGCCGGGCCGCCGCCGTTGTGCCAGAGCCACCACAGGTAGAACAGCGACCAGACCAGCAGCGGCGGCAGGATGCGCAGCACCCGCTTGCGGAAGAAGGGACCCAGCGGCTCGTCTCGCCCCAGCATCGTGGCCCCGGCGATCATGAAGAACAGCGGGACGCAGGAACGCGTCAGCGAGTCGAACACGTTGCCGGCCCACCAGCCGGTGCCCGGCTTGACGAACAGTTCGGCCGACACGTGCAGCAGGATGACCATGAAGCATGCGGCCACCCGCAGCGCGCTGATCCTTCGATCCATTCCCAACGTCTGTCCCTTTCGCTACTTCATGCGGTCTTCGCGTCCCCGATCGGGCGCGCGGAAGCTTCATCGGCGCCCAGGGCGGCCGCGGACCGCGCGGGGGCCTTGCCGAGCCCGAGCCACGCCGGCGTGTACGCTTCCAGCAAGCGCCCGACGAGCAGGGCGCTGGCGCACAGTGCGACGAAGGCGTACATCGTCACGCCCAGCGAGTGGATCAACTGCAGCTTGAGTCCGAAGACCAGCAGCAACTGCGACAGCACCAGCTTCGTGAAGTCCTCCGTCCCGCAGAGGACCAGGGTCCGCCGCCCCACTTCGCACACGACCGGAATCTCCTCGAGGGCGCGCGCCGCGCCGATATTGGCCACGATCGGCACGGCGACCATCGCCACGCCGAGCCCGACGCTGGCGAGATTGTGCATGGGTCCCGGCCGGATGGGGTCCAGCAGCGAGAGCAGGGCGCCGCCGCCGTTGAAGTAGAGCCACAGGCTGCCGATCGTGGCCAGCACGCCGGCAACGGCGAAACCCGCGGATGGCACCGCGCGGCGCAGCAGCGGGAAGCTGGCGTGGCCCAGGGCATACCAGAACACGTAGTACAGCGCGCTGTCGGCATTGAGGAACAGCGAGGGTTGCGCCACCGCGTCGTAGTTCAGCAGGCCCATCTTGGCGACCAGCAGGCAGGCGATGCCGAAAGCCAGGCCGGACAGCGGGCTGCGGGTGGCGCGCAGCACCAGTCCGTGGGCGGTCGCGGTCACGAACAGTCAGGGAAGGAACCACAGCGAGCCGGCCGGGATGTGGTTGCGGATCCCCTGCGCGAACGCCTGCAGCGAGTCCTCCAGCCTGGGCCACGGCCAGTCGTAGAACAGGGTCAGCGTGGCGGCATAGAGCAGCGCGAGGAACACGTAGGGCACGAGCAGGCGGCGCGCCAGGCGCACGATCATGCCGGTGAAGGCCTCGTCCCGCGGGCTGGCGAAGAAGCCCGCCACGAAGTAGAACAGCGGGACGTGGGAGATGAACACGAAGGGATAGAGCTTGCCTGCCGACCCGCCGAAGTGGCCGATATAGACCGCCCGCATGGCCAGGAAATGCGTGGCGTCGACCCAGGCCAGCCGCTCGTCCGTCCACCTCATTTGCCTCTCCTCGCAGCCCCTCTCCGGGGGCGAACCAGCTTAGCGCCGGCCCCCTGGGGCCTGGAGACAGCGTGTTAGAGTCCGCTCCCCCCAGCATCACCGCAGCCTTGCCCATGCTCCGGAACATCGGCAGCAACATCATCGGAACCATCCTGCCCTCGCTCGCGGCGCTCGCGGCGGTGCCGATGCTGGTGGGCAAGCTCGGCATGGGCGGCTTCGGCGTCTTCTCGATGCAGGTCGCCGCGCTGTTCTTCTTCGGCCTCTCGGATTTCGGCATCTCGCGGGCCATCGTGTTGCTCGCCTTCGACCGCGGCTTCACCGGCGATGCGGGCTGGCGGCGGCCTTATGCCATCGGCATGCGCTACAGCGTGATGATTTCGACGGCGGTGCTGCTGGCCGGCCCGGTGGCCGGCCTGGTGCTGTGGCACTGGCATCCGGGCCAGGCCGATCCCTCCGACCTCGCGTGGTCTTCGGCGCTCACGTTCGCCAGTGCCGCCTTCATGTTGGTGTCGCAACCCCCGCGCGCGGTGCTGGAGGCGCACCAGCGTTTCTTCGTCGCGAACCTGATTCGCGGTCCGGCCGCCGCGGCGATCTTCCTGGCGCCACTGGCCGCCTTCGCCTTCCATGTCAGCCTGACCTCGGCGGCCATCGCGATCCTGGCCACGCGCATCATTGCCGCCGGGGGCTACTTCCTGGCCTGCCGCGGCGTCGGCGCGGCACAGCCGGCTCCGGCCGAAGTGCTGCCGGCGCAGGAGCTGCCCGCGCTGCGGCGCGCCTTCCTGCACAAGGCGATCTGGCTGGGGCTGACCAACATCTTCTCGATGCTGCTGGCCTACGTGGACCGGTTCGTGCTGGCGGCACTGGCGTCGGCCGCCGCGGTCGGCCGCTATGCGATCGCGCAGGAAGTGGTGACCAAGCTCTGGATCGCTTCGGGGGCCGCCATCTCCGCGGGGACGCCGCGGCTGGCGTCGCATCGCGGCGAGGCCGACACCCAGGCGTTGCAGGTGACCGCGCGCCAGTTGATCCGGGTGATGTGGGTGCTCGGGGTGGCGCCGGCGGCGGTGCTCATCGCCTTCGGCGAGCCGCTGCTGCGCCTGTGGCTGCGGGGCAGCTTCGACCCCGGCTCGGTGCTGCCGCTGCAGGTGATGGCGCTGGGCGTCGGCGTGAACAACCTGACCCAGGTGAATTTCGCGCTGCTGCAGGTGCACGGCGGGGAGAGGCGCGGCGCGTGGCTGCAGGTGTTCCACCTGGCCTTCATGGCCGCGGCGCTGGCGCTGCTGGTGCCCCGCTATGGCGTGCCGGGCGCCGCCTTCGCTTTCAGCGCCCGGCTGCTGGCCGACGCCATGCTGGTGCGCTGGCTGCTGCGCGGCACGTCGCCGGAAGCGGCGCGGGCCGGGGTCGGCATGCCCGCGCAGCTGGCCTGCGCCGCGGGGCTCACTGCGCTGCTGCTTGCGACCCGCTGGTAAGCGGCGCAACGCGCCGCCGCAAGGTGGCGAAACCCAGGTCCGCCACCGGCGCGAAGGCCGGTCCGCGCAGCAGCGGCAGGAGCGGGTCGCCCGAGGCTTCCGTCTGTTTCATCAGCAGCAGCACGGTAGGTTCGTTGCCCGTGCGGCGCCAGTATTCGAGGGTCGGCTCGCGGCCGGCGGTGGCCGACGCGGGCGGCAGCCACGCGGAATTGACGCCGGGACGCACGCCCGCCAGCAGGTAGCCGGCCGCCCAGTCGTTGAAGACGAGGACTCGGTCGTCCGGCCGGATCAGGGGCCGCAGCTGCTGTTCGAACTTCTGTAGCAGTTCCAGGCGCTCCGGGTGGGTGTAGAGCCCCTGGTAAGGGCCGGCGGGGACGCGCTCGGTCAACTGCCAGCGCCGCACCGGGTCACCGTAGTAGTCCTGGTAGCCGCCCTGCAGGAAGGGGACCAGCAGCAAGAGTGCGATGCCGACCGCCAGCCAATCGCCGCGCGGCGCCGGGATCGGCGCGTTGACCACGGCCAGTTGCATGAAAAGCAGGGTGGCGACGGCCGCGGGGAACAGGCCGATACAGGCATTCGTGGCGCCGTTGCTACTCGACCATGCCGTCACCAGGCCGGCAATGAAGGAAGGCAGCCACACGAAATACAGCAAGCGGCGGGCGGCGGCCTGCTCGCGCACCAGCGGATAAACGAAGGGTCCGAGGAGGGCGAACGCGCTGATCTCGAACAGCGCGTCGGTTCCATTGGGCTTGTACCACCAGGCAAACAGCAGCAGCGGCAACAGCAGCAGCGCGAAGCGCAGCGCCCGCGGCCGGAACAGGTGCCAGGCGAGCAGGGCGGCCATGGCCGCCAGCAGCCAGGACACGTGCGGCACGCCGTCCCAGAAGGTCGTGACGACCAGGCGCAACTTCTCCACCCCCCCCGAATGGGCAGGGAAGCCCATGAGGTAGTTCACGACAGCCCGGGTGGCGTCGTAGCCTGCGCGCAACATCAACCAGGCCGGCACGAGGGCCGCGAGCAGCCCGCCAGCCAGGTAGGCGGCCAGCAAATGCCAGCGCCTACTCCTTTCTTCCGCCAGCAGCAGCACGACTGGAAACACCAGAGCCACGGGCGCGAGGGTGGGATAGACTAAAATTGCAAGCCCAAGCGCCAGCCCGGCGAGCGCCCATGCGGCCCGCCGTTCTCCGCGCATGGCCATGAAGCAGCTGACCGTGAGGAAGCCGCTGCCCATGGTGTTGTAGCTAATGCTGTGGATGTTGAAAGGGACGAATAGCAAGCACAGTGCCCCTGCCAGCAAGGCATGGCGCCAGTGCAGTGCCCGCCGGGCGGCGAGGAAGACGACCCATCCGACCAGGGCGGTAAAGACCAGGTGCAAATGACGGACGTACAGGACAATTCCGTCCGTCGCGCCCGCGATCCACACATACAGTCGAACCAACGGGAGAATCAGGATGCCCGCGAACTGTGCGAGGTTCTGCTCGTCGCGGATCGGAACGTCTCCGAGCGCGAACCGGTAGGGCAGTGCAACGTAGAACGATTCGTCGGTCAGGTCCACGCCGAGGAACAGGCGCATCCATGAAAGCAGCAGGATGGCCCCGACCGCCATGATGGCGGCGGCCGACACCAGGTTCACCGACCAGGCCTTGCTGCGATGGGCGTTCGCTGCGCCCGCTGTCTCGTCAACAGAATAAGTGTCTTGCATCAAACAGGGATTATGAAGAACGCGGTTGAGGCCTTGCCCCAGTCCGCCATCCAGGCCGCCAGCCGCGGCGAGGGCCGGGTGTTCCTGAGTGCCTTCGGCGTGCACCTGGGCGGCGGCCTCGTGCTGCTGCAGGCCCTGGTGCAGGGCCTGGGCGGCTCGCTGCAGGACGCGCTGATGGACACGCGCACCCGCGGCAGCCTGCCGCTGCCCGAAGCCGCCCGTGTCACCTGGATCCGACGCAGCCTGCTGGCCCGCTGCCTGCGGCTGCAGCAGCAGGCCCAGCGTGTGGGGCCGAACGACGTCCTCTTCTGCTTCAACAGCCTGCCGCCGCTGCTGAAGCCGGCCGGCCGCGTCATCAACTACGTGCACGCGCCCTACATCGTGGGCGACGGCCGGCAGGTGCGCTATCCCCGCATCGCGTCGATCAAGCAGTCGCTGGAGCGCCTGTGGTTCCGTGCCGGCGTGCGCAACTGCGACGAAGTCTGGGTGCAGACCCCCACCATGGCGCGTGCCATGAGTGCGGCCTACCCGGGCGTCAACGTGCAGGTGGTGCCGCTGGTGGACGACGAACTGGCCGCCGCCGTGGCCCAGGCCGCCGCCACCGAACCGGCTCGCGCCGTGCATCCCGACTACGCGGCGCACGGCTTCTTCTATCCCGCCGACGGCGTGAGCCAGAAGAACCATCCCGTGCTGCTGCAGGCCTGGGCCGCGCTGGCGGACCAGGGCCTGTTCCCCAAGCTGTACCTGACCCTGAGGCCGGCGGAACTGGAAGCCGCCGTGCGCGCCAGCGGCGCGAGCCCCGCGCAACTGGCCGCCGTGGAGAACCTGGGCCGCATGCCGCGCGCCGAAGTGCTGCAGCGCCTGCAAGCGAGCTCCGCGCTGATCTTCCCCTCGCGCGCCGAGACCTTCGGGCTGCCGATGGTGGAAGCGCGCGCGCTGGGCGTGCCGGTGCTGGCGTCCGAACGCGACTTCGTGCGCGACGTCTGCACCCCGGCCCAGACCTTCGACCCGGCCTCGGCGGCCTCGATCGCGGGCGCCGTGCGGCGCTTCGTCGAGGGCGCGCAGGCGCCGGAAGCCACCTACTACACGGCCGCGGACATGGTCCGCCGCCTCCTGGAACGCGCCGCATGAAAGTCCTGATCCTCAGCCAGCACTTCTGGCCGGAGGCCTTCCGGATCAACGAACTCGCGCAGAACCTGCGCGACGACGGCTGCGAAGTCACCATCCTCACCGGCCAGCCCAACTACCCGTCGGGCCAGGTCTACGAGGGCTACCGCGCCGGCGGCATCTGCCGCGAGGAATTCGACGGCATGCCGGTGTACCGCGTGCCGCTGGTGCCGCGCGGCAACGGCCACATCGTGAGCCTGGGGCTCAACTACTTCTCCTTCGTCTTCTCCGCCGCCATCTTCGGCCTGTGGCAGCTGCGCGGGCAGAAGTTCGACGTGATCTTCGTCTACGGCACCTCGCCGATCCTGCAAGCCATCTCCGCCGTGGTGCTGCGCTGGGTCAAGCGCTCCCGGCTGGTGGTGTGGGTGCAGGACCTGTGGCCCGAGAGCCTGCAGGCCGCCGGCTTCATCGACAACCAGAAGGTGCTGGGCGCGGTGGGCCTGGTGGTCAAGTGGATCTACCGCCGCTGCGACCTGCTGCTGGTGCAGTCGCAGGCTTTCGTGGACGCGGTAAGGCCCATGGCCGGCCGCACGCCGGTGGAGTACTACCCGAACCCCGGCGAGAAGGTGTTCCAGCAGGCCATCCCGCCTGGCACCGTGCCGCAGCTGCAGCTGCCCGAAGGCTTCAACGTGGTGTTCGCCGGCAACCTGGGCGTGGTGCAGGCGCTGGACTCGATCCTTGACGCTGCCGAGCAGCTGCTGCCTTATCCCGACGTGCGCTTCGTCCTGGTCGGCAGCGGCCGCCGCGGCGAGTGGCTGCGGGAGCAGGTGGAGCAGCGCGGCCTGACCAACGTGCTGCTGCCCGGGCGCTTCCCGCCCGAGGCGATGCCGCCCATCCTGGAGCAGGCCTCGGCGCTGCTGGTCACGCTGACCCGCAGCCCGATCATGAGCCTGACCGTTCCGAGCAAGGTGCAGGCCTACCTGGCCGCCGGCCGCCCCGTGCTGGCCGCGCTGGACGGTGAAGGCGCCCGCGTGGTCGAAGAGGCCCGTGCCGGCTTCGCCTGCCCGGCCGAGGACGCGGACGCGCTGGCCGCCGCGGTGCTGCGCCTGCGCGCGCTGCCGGCGCCGGAGCGCGAGGCCATGGGCCGCGCCGCCCGCCAGTTCTACCAGCAGAATTTCGAACCGACGACATTGGCGCGCAAGCTGACGGACCGTTTCCGCAGCCTGCAGCCGAAAAGACAAGCAATGACAGGGAACAACGCATGACCGCCTCCTCTCCGACGCGCGTGCTGGTACTCGGCGCCTCCGGGATGCTGGGCAACGCCGTGCTGCGCCTGCTGGCCGACAGCCCCGGCTTCGCCGTGGCCGGCACGGTGCGCTCGCCGGGTGCGCAGCGCCTGCTGCCGGCGCCGCTGCGCGACAAGCTGGTGACGGGCATCGACATCGAGAACGCCGACAGCCTGGCGCGCGCCTTCGCCGAAGCCAGGCCCGACGTCGTGGTCAACTGCATCGGCGTGGTGAAGCAGCTGGCCGAAGCGGACGATCCGCTGACCGCCGTGCCCATCAATTCGCTGCTGCCGCACCGGCTGGCGCGGCTGGCTGCGGTGGCGGGCGCGCGTCTGGTGCACGTCAGCACCGACTGCGTATTCTCGGGATCCCGCGGCATGTACACCGAAGCCGACTTCCCGGACGCCAACGACCTGTACGGCCGCAGCAAGTACCTGGGCGAAGTGGACTACCCGAACGCGGTGACCCTGCGCACGTCCATCATCGGCCACGAACTGGCCAGCGCGCACGGCCTGGTGGGCTGGTTCCTGGCGCAGCAAGCCGGCGTCAAGGGCTACCGCCGCGCGATCTTCTCCGGCCTGCCGACGGTGGAACTGGCGCGCGTGATCCGCGACCACGTCATCCCCGACCGCGAGCTGCACGGCCTGTGGCACGTCTCCGCCGCGCCGATCGACAAGTACGCATTGCTGAAGCTGGTGGGCGAGGCCTACGGCCGCGACACCGCGATCGCTCCCGACGACCGCCTCGTCATCGATCGCTCGCTTGATTCGAGCCGCTTCCGCGAGCGCACCGGCTGGCAGCCGCCGGCCTGGCCGGACCTGGTGCGCCGCATGCGCGACTTCGGCTGAAAAGAAACGCCCAACATGTTCAAAGACAAGACCCTCATGATCACCGGCGGCACCGGCTCCTTCGGGAACGCCGTGCTGCAACGCTTCATCCATTCCGACTTCGCCGAGATCCGCGTCTTCAGCCGGGACGAGAAGAAACAGGAAGACATGCGCCTCGCGCTGCGCAGCGACAAGGTGAAGTTCTACATCGGCGACGTGCGCAACTACGACTCCGTGGACGACGCCATGCGCGGCGTGGACTACGTGTTCCACGCGGCGGCGCTGAAGCAGGTGCCGTCCTGCGAGTTCTACCCGATGGAGGCCGTGCGCACCAACGTGGTCGGCGCCGAGAACGTGATGCGCGCCGCCATCGCCAACGGCGTCAAGCGCTGCGTGGTGCTGTCCACCGACAAGGCGGTGTACCCGATCAACGCCATGGGCATGTCCAAGGCGATGATGGAAAAGGTGATGGTCGCCAAGTCGCGCCTGTCCGACTCCGAGCACACCGTGCTGTGCGCCACGCGCTACGGCAACGTGATGGCCTCGCGCGGCTCCGTCATCCCGCTGTTCCTGGACCAGATCCAGCAGGGCAAGGCGCTCACCATCACCGACCCGTCGATGACGCGCTTCCTGATGTCGCTGGAAGAGTCGGTGGACCTGGTGCTCTACGCCTTCCAGCACGCCCGCCCCGGCGACATCTTCGTGCAGAAGGCCCCGGCCTCCACGGTGGGCGACCTGGCGCAGGCGCTGAAGGAACTGCTGAAGAAGCCCGGGCACGAGGTGAAGGTGATCGGCACCCGCCACGGCGAGAAGCTGTACGAGTCGCTGGTCTCGCGCGAGGAGATGGCCCGCGCCGAGGACCTGGGCGGCTACTACCGCATCCCGGCCGACTCGCGCGACCTCAACTACAACAAATACTTCGTCGAGGGCGAGCCCGAGATCGCGCAGATCGACGACTACACCTCGCACAACACCCGCCGCCTGAACGTGGCGCAGGTGAAGGATGTCCTGATGTCCCTGGAGCTCATTCGCGATGCAGTCCGCCCCTAAGCTCAAGGTCATGACCATCGTCGGCACGCGCCCGGAGATCATCCGGCTGTCGCGCGTGATCGACCGCTTCGACCGCTATTGCGAGCACACGCTGGTCCACACCGGCCAGAACTACGACTACGAGCTCAACGAAGTCTTCTTCTCCGACCTCGGCATTCGCAAGCCGGACGTGTTCCTCGAGGCCGCGGGCGCCAACGCCGCCGAGACCATCGCCAAGGTGATCATGGCGGCCGACCAGGCCATCGAACGCTTCCAGCCGGAAGCGCTGATGATCCTGGGCGACACCAACAGCTGCCTGGCCGCCATCGCCGCCAAGCGCCGCAAGGTGCCGATCTTCCACATGGAAGCCGGCAACCGGTGCTTCGACTTCCGCGTGCCGGAGGAGATCAATCGGCGCATCGTCGACCACACCTCCGACATCAACCTCACCTACAGCGAGATCGCGCGCGAGTACCTGCTGCGCGAGGGCCTGCCGCCCGACCAGGTGATCAAGACCGGCAGCCCGATGCGCGAGGTGATCGAGCATTACCGCGCCGGCATCGAGGCGTCCGACGTGCTGAAGCGCCTGGATCTGCGCGAAGGCGGCTACTTCGTCGTCAGCTCCCACCGGGAAGAGAACGTCGATTCGCCCGAGCGCCTGCGCATGCTGTTCGACGTGCTGAACGCCGTGGCCGAACGCTACGAGATGCCGGTGATCGTCTCCACGCACCCGCGCACCCGCAAGCGCATGGACGCGCTGGGCCTGGAAGCGAACCAGCGCGTGCAGTTCCACAAGCCCTTCGGCTTCCTGGACTACGTGGCCCTGCAGACGCGCGCCCGCGCCGTGCTGTCCGACAGCGGCACGATCACGGAAGAATCGTCCATCCTCAACTTCCCCGCGCTGAACCTGCGCGAGGTGCACGAGCGGCCCGAAGGCTTCGAGGAAGCCAGCGTGATGCTGGTGGGCCTGGAAGTCGAGCGCGTGCTGCAGGGCCTGGACGTGCTGGCCGACCAGCCGCGCGGCAACGAGCGCCTGCTGCGCCTGGTGGACGACTACGCGCCGGCCAACGTGTCCGACAAGGTGCTGCGCATCGTCCTCAGCTACACCGGCTTCGTGAACCGGAAGGTCTGGCGCAAATGATCTTCCTGGCCGCAGTGAGCCTGGTGGTGGCGTTCCTGTTCGCCATCGTCTTCATCCGCAGCGCCCGCGATCATGCGAAGCGCTACGACGCCAGCAAGGTGCAGCGCTTCCACTCGGGCGACGTGCCGCGCGTGGGCGGCGTCGCCATCCTGCTGGGCTTGCTCGCGGGCTGGCTGATGGGCGCGCTGTCCTCGGCCTACGGCGACAAGGTCAACGCCCTGGTCGGCGTCGGCACGGCGGTCACCTGGATGCTGGTGGTGCTGCCGGCGGCGCTGGGCGGCGCCTGGGAAGACATGACGCAGCGCGTCTCGGTCGAACTGCGCTTCGGCATGACCGGCCTGAGCGCCGCGCTGGCCTGCTGGCTGATGGGCGTCAGCCTGAACCGCCTGGGCCTGCCTTTCGTCGACGGCTGGCTCGCCGCCGTGCCCTGGCTGGGCTTGCTGCTGGCCTTCGTCGCCATGGTCGGCATGACGCATGCCTTCAACCTGATCGATGGCTACAACGGCCTGGCGGGGACGGTGGCGCTGCTGATCTCGCTGGCGCTGGCCCACGTGGCGCTGCAGAACGGTGACCGGCAGCTGGCCGCCTTCATGATCTGCATGGTCGGCGCCACCGGCGGCTTCCTGTTCTGGAACTACCCGCGCGGCTCCATCTTCGCCGGCGACGGCGGCGCCTACCTGTGGGGCCTGGTCGTCGCCATCGGCTCCATCACGCTGGTGCAGCGGCACGAGCAGGTCTCGCCCTGGTTCCCGATGCTGCTGTGCATCTACCCGGTGTGGGAGACGCTGTTCTCGATCTACCGCAAGGTCGCCCGCGGCGGTTCGCCGGGCGTGGCCGACGCGCTGCACTTCCACCAGCTGATCTACCGCCGCATCGTGCGCAACGTGTTCGACGAGGACGAGGCGCGCCGCATCCTGAGCCGCAACAACCGCACCTCGCCCTACCTGTGGGGCTTCACCCTGATGTCGGTGGCGCCCGCGGTGCTGTTCTGGTCGTACACGCCGGCGCTGGTGTTCTTCTGCCTGGTGTTCGTGACGTCCTACGTGTCGGCCTACCTGATGATCGTGCGCTTCAAGGTGCCACGCTGGGTGCGCGCCGCCCCGCGCCGCGCCCAGCGCCGCCGCCGCATCGATCCGAACCTGGGCACGTCGACGCTCGGCGGCCGCGACAAGGCTGCCCGGATCGAGCCGCGCCCCCAGGCTTCGCGCGAAGAACTCGACCAGCCGCAGTCCGACCGCCAGGAACTCTAGGGTCTCCGCCAGGCTCGGCGGGAGCCGGGCCGGCGCTTGCGGCACAATTTGCGCCAAGCCCCCTCCCGCTCCCTCCCTCCATGAACGACGTCACCCACATCGCTCCCCGCGACAAGGCCGAAATCCTCGCCCAGGCCCTGCCGTACATCCGCAAGTTCCATGGCAAGACCATGGTGATCAAGTACGGCGGCAACGCCATGACCGACCCCGAGCTGCAGGCCGACTTCGCCGAGGACGTGGTACTGCTGAAGCTGGTGGGCATCAACCCGGTGGTGGTGCACGGCGGCGGCCCGCAGATCGAGACGGCGCTGAACCGCCTGGGCAAGAAGGGCCAGTTCATCCAGGGCATGCGCGTCACCGACGCCGAGACCATGGAGGTGGTCGAGTGGGTGCTGGCCGGCGAGGTGCAGCAGGACATCGTCGGCTTCATCCACAAGGCCGGCGGCCAGGCCGTGGGCCTGACCGGCCGTGACGGCGGCATGATCCGCGCCCGCAAGCTGAAGATGGTCGACAGCAAGGACCCCAGCATCGAGCACGACGTCGGCCAGGTGGGCGACATCGTGGAGATCAACACGGGCGTGCTGAGCGCGCTGCTGGAAGACAACTTCATTCCCGTCGTCAGCCCGATCGGCTTCGGCGACGAGAACGAGAGCTACAACATCAACGCCGACGTGGTGGCGAGCAAGCTGGCCGAGACCTTGAAGGCCGAGAAGCTGGTGCTGCTGACCAACACGCCCGGCGTGCTGGACAAGGCCGGCCAGTTGCTGACCGACCTGAGCGCCAGGGAAATCGATGCGCTGTTCGCCGACGGCACGATCAGCGGCGGCATGCTGCCCAAGATCAGCGGCGCGCTCGACGCCGCCAAGGCCGGCGTGAACGCCGTGCACATCATCGACGGCCGCGTGCCGCATGCGATGCTGCTGGAGATCCTGACCGACCAGGCCTACGGCACGATGATCCGGGCAAGATGAGGCCCACCCCCGAAGCGCCTGCGGCGCCTCCCCCTCAAGGGGGCGCCCCCAGCGGCCCGGCAAAGCCGGCTCCGCGGGGGCACTGGAAAGAGCGAATCACATGCGTTTGTTGTTAGTCGAAGACGACGTGATGGTCGCCAGCGGCATCAAGCTGGGGCTGTCCAATGCCGGGTACGCGGTGGACTGGGTCGGCAGCGGGGAACGCGCCGAGGAAGTGCTGCGCAACGAGGTGTTCGACGCGGCCATCATCGACATCGGGCTGCCGCACATGGACGGCCTGGAGCTCACGCGCCGCCTGCGCCGCCCCGAGATGGCGAGCCAGCACCTGCCGGTGCTGATCCTCACCGCGCGCGACGCGCTGCACGACCGCGTGCAGGGCCTCGACCTGGGCGCGGACGACTACATGATCAAGCCCTTCGAGCTGCCGGAGCTGCTGGCGCGCCTGCGCGCGCTGCTGCGGCGCTCGCAGGCCGCGACCTCTGCGGTGCTGAGCTTCGGGCCGATCGAGCTGGACACGGCCAACCGCCGCGCCAGCGCGCAGCGCAATGGCACGTCGGTGGCCATCGAGCTGGGCCCGCGCGAGTGGACCGTGATGGAGTACCTCCTGATCAACGCGCCCAAGCCGGCCAGCAAGGACAAGCTGCTGCAGGCGCTGACGGGCTGGGACAAGGAGATCACGCCCAACGCGGTGGAGGTCTACATCTCGCGCCTGCGCGGCAAGCTGGAGCCTTACGGCGTGGCGCTGCGCTCCATCCGCGGCTTCGGCTACCGCCTGGAGCTGCGCGCCGCCGAAACGCAGTGAGGCTGGCGCTGCGTCCGGGCGGCGGGCGCAACCCGGCCCAGCGCGCCATGATGGCCGGCCTGCGCCGGCGCCTGCTGGTGATGCTGATCGCGCCGCTGGTGTTGCTGGCGATCATCAATGCCTGGTTCGACTACCGCTCCGCCGCCAACGTGGCGAGCCAGCAGGACGAGCGCCTGCTGGCCCTGCTGCCGCTGGTGGCCGACTCGGTCATCGGCGAAGGCGAGCCGCCGCTGCTGCTGCTGGCCCCGCAGGTCGACGAATTCCTGAAGGACGGCCACGGCTTCACCGCCTATGCGGTGGTGGATGCCGACGGCAAGCTGCTGCTGGGCGCGCCCTGGCTGGCCGACCTGCCGCCCTCCGGGCTGGAGCCGGAGTTCCACAGCGAGGAGCATGGCGGCGCCACCTGGCGCATCGTGCGCCAGCGCCAGCCCACCGTGCTGGGCGAGGTGGCCATCGCGGTGGCCGACGGCTCCGACCCGCGCCAGCAGTGGCTGCGCGCCGTGCTGCTGAAGGTGCTGCTGCCCAACCTGGTGTTGATCGCGATCGCTGCCTTTGCCGTGGGCTGGGCAGTGGAGCGCGCGCTGAAGCCGCTGCTGGCCTTGCGGGACGCGGTGGAGCGGCGCTCGCCGCGCGACCTGAGCGCGCTGGACGAAACCGCGGCGCCGGGCGAAGTGCGGCCGCTGGTGCTGTCGCTCAATCGCCTGTTCGGCCTGGTGAACGCGCAGGCCGAGAGCCAGCGCCGCTTCGTCGCCGACGCGGCGCACCAGCTGCGCACGCCGCTGGCGGGCCTGCAGGCGCAGGTGGAAGCCTGGGCCCAGGCTGCGGACCCGGCGCAGGAGACGCTGGCGCTGCCTACCGAGCAGGTGCACAAGCTGCGCAGCGCCACCCGGCGCACGACGCAGCTGGCCAACCAGCTGCTGGCGCTATCGCGGGCCGACGCGCGCGGCATGCATTCGCAGCCCGAACAGCGGGTGGACCTGAAGTCGCTGTGCGAGGACATCCTGCAGGCGCACCTGGACGCAGCCGAGTCCCGCCGCATCGACCTCGGCCTCGACGCCGAGCCGGCGCAGGTGATGGGCCATGCCTGGCTGCTGCGCGAGCTGCTGTCCAACCTCGTGGACAACGCCGTCAAGTACACGGACGAGGGCGGCGCGGTCACCATCCGCTGCGGCGAGCGCTTCGGCACGCCTTTCCTGGAGGTGGAAGACGACGGCCCCGGCGTGGCCGCCGAGGAAGTGCCGCGCATCCTCGAGCGCTTCTACCGGGTCCAGGGCACGCAGGGCGAGGGCAACGGCCTGGGCCTGGCGATCGCCGAGGAAATCGCGCGGGTCCACGACAGCCACCTGATGATCCAGCCCGGAAGCGGCGGAAAGGGGCTGAAAGTCACGCTTCCGCTGCCCGCCTGAGGGGAGAGAGCAACAGGCGGCAGCCCGCGGGCGACGCCCGGGGGAACCCGTACTGTCGGGTATGCGAGAATGATCTCGACACAGCTGTTGCCGACTTTCATGTCTCACGCCGAGCTCGATACCCCCGAACCCACCCCCGGCCAGGAAGCGCCGGCGGCTGCCGCGGCGCGCAAGCGCCCGAAGCCGGGTGAGCGTCGGGTGCAGATCCTGCAGGCGCTGGCGACCATGCTGGAACAGCCTGGCGCCGAGCGCATCACCACCGCGGCCCTGGCCGCCCGCCTGGAAGTGAGCGAAGCGGCGCTGTACCGCCATTTCGCCAGCAAGGCGCAGATGTTCGAAGGCCTCATCGAGTTCATCGAGCAGAGCGTCTTCACGCTGATCAACCAGATCGGCGAGCGCGAGCCCGAGAGCCAGGCCCAGGCCGCGCGCATCGTGGCGATGCTGGTGCAGTTCGCCGAGAAGAACCCGGGCATGACACGCGTGATGGTCGGCGACGCGCTGGTGTACGAGAACGAGCGCCTGCAGCAGCGCATGAACCAGTTCTTCGACAAGGTGGAAGCCTCGCTGCGCCAGTGCCTGCGCGCTTCGTCCGAGTCCAGCCCTGCGCCTACCGTCGACGCGCAGGTGCGCGCCTCCGTGCTCACGGCCTTCATCGTCGGGCGGCTGCAGCGCTTCGCGCGCTCGGGCTTCAAGCGGATGCCGTCCGAGCATCTCGACGCTGCGCTCTCGCGCATGCTTTGAATGACAGAGTGACCGGTTGCCGGTCATGGCGTCATGTTGCAAATCCAGATTGCGGGCGAGGATGCGCAACTGCATCCCACCGGCGCCCTCTGCCTTCCCGCCCACGCCACGCTGCTGGTCGCTGACGCCCATTTCGGCAAGGCGGTGAGCTTTCGCAAGCTCGGCGTGCCGGTGCCGCGCGGCACCACCAGCGGCACGCTGACGAAGCTCGACGAGGCCCTGGCCGCCACCGGCGCGCAACATGTCGTCTTCCTCGGCGACTTCCTGCATTCCGCGCACGCGCACGCGGCCGGCACCTTGGCGGCGCTGCACGACTGGCGTGACGCGCATGCCAGCCTGCAGCTCACGCTGGTGCGCGGCAACCACGACCAGCGCGCGGGTGACCCGCCCGCCAGCCTCGGCTGCGAGGTCGTCGACGAGCCGCTGAGGCTGGGTCCGTTCGCGCTGTGCCATCACCCGCGGCCCGTGGCGCAGGCCTACGTGCTGGCCGGCCACTGGCATCCCTGCGTCAGCGTGGCGGGCCGCGCCTTCGAACGGTTGCGCCTGCCCTGTTTCTGGCTGGGCCAGGAAGTGGGCGTGCTGCCGGCCTTCGGCAGCTTCACCGGCATGCATCCCATCCAGCTGCGCGCCGGCGATCGCCTCTTCGCCATCGCCGGCGACGTGGTGCGGGCGCTGCCCCAGGTTCAGGCCGGGTCGGACCCGCGCTGACAACGTCCGTCTAACTCCTCCGGCGCGCCAGCCTCTGCGGCTCGCCTGCAATCGGGACAGGAACACCAGGTTCCCCATCCCGACAAGGAGTCCCCATGAAGATGAAACATGCAGCCGGGGCGCTGGCCATCGCCGCCGCTTTCGCCGCTCCCGCTTTTGCCGACCAGGCGGTCGTCGCCGCCAGCGGCCCCGTCGTCACTTCCGGCACCGGCGTCGTCGTGACGCCCGGCGCGCCGCTGGTGGCGGTGCAGACCGTGCCGGTGCCCGGCGCCGTCGTCGCCGAGATCGACTCGCACACCACGGTCGACGGCAATCGCAAGACGACCGTCACGCGCTACTGGAACAACGTGCCTCCGGACGTGAAGCGCGACGACGACTTCCGCCGCTGGCAGATGCTGAAGTAAGGCGGACGGCGGCGTTACTTGTGTCGCAAGCCGCAAGTTTCCGCCGCTCCTACAAGCGGCATCAATGGTGGCTGGCGAACGGGCCGGCCAGCTGCGCTCGAATGAGGCCCTTCCCTATCAAGGAGTGCTCATGAACCGCAAACATGCAGTCCTGGCGCTGGCCGCCGTTGCGCTGTCCTCCGCCGCGTTGGCGGACACGGACCTGTCCGTGCTGGGCGCCGGCACGGCCACGATGCCCGACGCCACCGTCGCCATCAGTCCCGCGCCCGCCGACGTCATGGTCGTGCCGGTCGTTCCCTCGGTCAACGGCATGATGGTTGCCGACGCGGGCAGCTACACCACGGTCAGCACGACGCCGGCCGGGGCCAAGGCCACGACGGTCTATCACCGCTACTGGCTCGGCGTGCCTCCCGGCGCGGAACACCGCGCGGACTTCCAGCGCTGGATGCAGCTGAAGTAGGTCAGGCTACGCGGGCGCCGACCTTCGCGCCGGCCGCGACGATCTCGGCCCAGGTCGTGTCGTCGACGGCGATGCCCTCGCGCTCGCGTTGCGATCGCGCGGCGCGCTCCGGTTCGCCCGCGATCAGCACACCCGTGCTGCCGGGCGCGTTCGGGCTCTGGCGCAGCCAGTCGACGAAGCCCAGCGCTTCGCGCGTGAAAGTTTCTTGCGTGCCGAGCTTGCGCGGGTCCACCACCACGGTGAACATGCCGTTCAGCACGGTGCGCGCATGGTCGGCCGGGCGGTGCCAGGTGCCGCCGCCGGTGAGCGCGCCACCGAGCAGCTCGCAGGCCACGGCCATGCCATAGCCCTTGTGTTCGCCGAAGGCGAGCAGGGCGCCGAACATGCCGCCCGGTTGCGGCACGACCACCACGCCGGGGTCGGTGGTGGGCTGGCCGTTCTGGTCGATCAGGTAGCCCGGCTCGA
The DNA here is from genome assembly GCF_012927085.1 of Ramlibacter agri. Taxonomy (NCBI): domain Bacteria; kingdom Pseudomonadati; phylum Pseudomonadota; class Betaproteobacteria; order Burkholderiales; family Comamonadaceae; genus Ramlibacter; species Ramlibacter agri. The sequence continues at coordinate 920,806 of NZ_JABBFX010000003.1, forward strand.
CCCGGCGTCCCTCGTTGTAGGCGACGCGCATCTTGCCCTGCGCCACGCGGCTGGTCGCGAAATCCAGCACGAAGGGCTCGCGGCCCGCGAGCGGAATGCCGCAGCAGAACGGGTTGGTGCCGTAGCGGCCATCGCCGCCGCCATAAGGCGCGACCGTGGGCTTGGACAGCACGTTGACGAAGTGCAGCGACACCAGGCCGCGCGCCACCGCCATCTCGGCGAAGTGGCCGATGCGCCCCAGGTGGTGCGAATTGGCCAGCACCATCACGCAGCTGCCGCTGTCCTGCGCACGCTCCATGGCGAGCGCCATCGCCTGCTCACCCACGACCTGTCCGTAGCCGCGCTGGCCGTCGATGGCCAGCAGGCTGGGCGTGTCCACCTTCACCGCGATGCCGGTGTTGGGCTTCAGCCCGCCTTCGAGCACGGCGTCGACGTAGCGCGGCACCATGCCGACGCCGTGCGAGTCGTGGCCGCTCAGGTTGGCGAGCACCAGGTTGTCGGCGACGGTCTGCGCTTCGTCCTTCTTGCTGCCGGCGGCCGTGATGATTTCGGCGACGGTGCGGCGCAGGCGCGCGGCTTCGAATGTCTTGCTCACTCTCGTTCTCCTTACATCACCGCGCCCACTTGCCAGGGCACGAACTCGTTCTGGCCATAGCCGTGTCTTTCGCTCTTGCTCCACTCGCCGGAGGCGGTGGCCAGCACCAGGCGGAAGATGCGCTCGCCCATGTCCTGGATGGAGGCCTGGCCGTCGATGATCTCGCCGCAGTTGATGTCCATGTCCTCCTCCTGCCGCTGCCACAGCGCCGTATTGGTGGCGATCTTCAGCGAAGGCGAAGGCGCGCAGCCGTAGGCCGAGCCGCGGCCGGTGGTGAAGCAGATCATGTTGGCGCCGCCCGCCACCTGGCCGGTGGCGCTGACGGGGTCGTAGCCGGGCGTGTCCATGTAGACGAAGCCGTGCGCATCGACCGGCTCGGCGTATTCGTAGACCGCCTGCAGGTTCGACGTGCCGCCCTTGGCCACGGCGCCCAGTGATTTCTCGAGGATCGTCGTGAGGCCGCCGGCCTTGTTGCCGGGCGAGGGGTTGTTGTTCATCTCGCCTTCGTTGACCTTCGTGTAGTGCTCCCACCAGCGGATGCGCTGCACCAGTTTCTCGCCTACTTCGCGCCGCACGGCGCGGCGCGTCAGCAGGTGCTCGGCGCCGTAGATCTCCGGCGTCTCGGACAGAATGGCCGTGCCGCCGTGCGCCACCAGCAGGTCCACCGCCGCGCCCAGCGCCGGGTTGGCGCTGATGCCGGAATAGCCATCGGAGCCGCCGCACTGCAAGCCGATCGTGATGTGCCTGGCGCTGCAAGGCTCGCGCTTCACGCGGTTCGCGGCCGGCAGCATCTCCTTCACCAGCGCGATGCCCTTCTCCACGGTCTTGCGCGTGCCGCCCGTGTCCTGGATGTTGAACACGCGCAAGGTTTCGCCTTCGCGCAGGCTGCTGTGCGCGAGCCAGGCGTTGATCTGGTTGGCCTCGCAGCCCAGGCCCACCACCAGCACGCCGGCGAAGTTGGCATGCGTCGCGTAGCCGGCCAGCGTGCGCTCCAGCAGCTTCATGCCGGCGCCTTCGCTGTCCATGCCGCAGCCGGTGCCGTGCGTGAGCGCCACCACGCCGTCGACGTTGGGGAAGTCCGCCAGCGCGTCCGGATTCGTCAGGCGCGAGAACTGGTCGGCGATGGCGCGTGCCGCGGTCGCCGAGCAATTCACGCTGGACAGGATGCCGATGTAGTTGCGGGTGGCCACGCGGCCATCGGGCCGCTTGATGCCCATGAAGGTGGCTTCGCGCAATGCGGGCTGCGCCTTGACGTCGGCACCGAAGGCGTAGTCGCGCTCGAAGGCGCCGCCGTCGGGTCCCATCCACAGGTTGTGCGTGTGCACGTGCTCGCCCGGCGCGATGGGCTTGCTGGCGAAGCCGATGATCTGGTTGTAGCGCCGCACCGGCGCGCCGGCGGCGAGAGCGCGCATGGCCACCTTGTGGCCGGGCGGGACCAGGCCCTTGACGGCGACGCCTTCGACGACGCTGCCGCCCACCAGCTGCGAGCGGGCGATGACGACGTCGTCTTGGGGATGCAGGCGGATGAAGGGATTCATGTTCGTTCCTCAGGTTTGCTTGGCCCGCTTCCAGCTGGCGCTGTAGCGGGCGGTGGCTTTCTTCAGGTGCTGCTGCATCGCTGCGCGCGCTGCCTCGGTGTCGCGGGCGCGGATGGCATCGAGCACGGCACCGTGCTCGCCCAGCGCCGCCCGCCAGGAAGCGGGCGTGTCGAAATGGTCGCCCAGGCGCGAGAACAGCGGGCCGTGGCGGGCGCCCCAGTAGCCGCGCACGGTATCCGCCAGCACCTCGTTGCCGCAGGCGGCGGCGATGGCCTGGTGGAAGGCTTCGTCGCCTTCCTGCGGTGACGCTTCCATCTGGTCCAGCGCGGCGGCGATGCCCGCTACCTGCGCCTTCTTCGCATTGCGTGCGGCGAGGGCGGCGACTTCGCCTTCGACCAGCTCGCGCGCCTGCATCACCTGCAGCGGCCCCCATTCGGCCTGGCCGTTGGCGGGACTGCGCGCGGGCGCGCGGGCGGCGGATTGCTGCACGTAGATGCCGGAGCCGGTGCGCACCTCCACCCAGCCTTCCACCTCCAGCGCGATCAGCGCCTCGCGCACCGAAGGCCGGCTGACGCCGAGCTGGCGCGCCAGGTCGCGCTCGGCCGGCAGCCGGGCGCCGGCGCCGAACTCGCCGCCCGCGATCAGGCCGCGCAGCTGGTCCGCGATCTGGCGGTACAGGCGGCTGGATTCGACGGCTTGCAGCGGCATAGGGTTCGGCCCGAGATTGGCCAAGTGGTCAGGCCACTTATCATCGCCCCCAGCGTGGTGCCGCGCATCCGGCACAACCCGAAGGGCAGGAGGACTCCCATGCGACTGAAGGGCAAGACGGCACTGGTCACGGCGGCCGGCCAGGGCATCGGCCGCGCGAGCGCGCTGGCGCTCGCGGCCGAAGGCGCCGAGGTCTGGGCCACCGACGTCAACCCGCGGCTGCTCGATAGCTACGAGGGCGTGGCCGGCGTGCGCTGCGTGCAGCTGGACGTGCTGGACAAGCCGTCCATCGCGCGCGTGATCCAGTCCATGCCGAAGCTGGACGTCCTGTTCAATTGCGCCGGCTTCGTCCACAACGGCACGGTGCTGCAGGCGACCGACGAGGAGTGGAACTTCGCGCTGAACCTGAACGTGCGGGCGCAGTTCTGGGCGATCCAGGCGGCGCTGCCGCGGATGCTGCAGAACGACGACGGCCAGGGCCGCGGCAGCATCATCAACATGGCCAGCGTGTGCAGCAGCATCAAGGGCCTGCCCAACCGCTTCATCTACGGCACCACCAAGGCGGCGGTCATCGGCCTCACCAAGAGCGTGGCGGCCGACTACGTGGCGCATGGCATCCGCTGCAATGCGATCTGCCCGGGCACGGTCGACACGCCTTCGCTGGCGGACCGCATCAACGCCAATGCGGACCCCGTCGCCGCGCGCCAGGCCTTCGTCGCGCGCCAGCCGATGGGGCGGCTCGCGCGGGCCGAGGAGATCGCGCCGCTGGTGGTGTTCCTCGCCAGCGACGAATCGGTGTTCGTCACCGGCCAGGCCTACGCCGCCGACGGCGGCATCACGATATGAACCGGCTCGACTTCGAGGGCCGCCACGCGGTCGTCACCGGCGGCGCCGCCGGGCTCGGCTTCGCCGTTGCGCAGCGCCTGCTGGCCTCGGGCGGCAGCGTGACGCTGTGGGACCGCGACCTCGCGGCCGGCCGCCATGCCACCGAGCGCCTGGGCGCGGGCAGCGCCTTCGTGCAGGTGGACGTGGCCAACGAGGACTCGGTGCGCGAGGCGCTCGAGTCGACGCTGCGGCGCTCGCACCGCATCGATGCGCTGGTGAACAGCGCCGGCATCACCGGGCCCAACATGAAGGTGTGGGACTATCCGGTGGAAGCCTGGCGGGAGGTGCTGGAAGTCAACCTCACCGGCGTCTTCCTCTGCTGCCGCGCGGTGGTGCCGGCGATGCGCAAGGAGGACTACGGGCGCATCGTCAACATCGCCTCGGTGGCCGGCAAGGAAGGCAACCCGAACGCCAGCGCCTACAGTGCCAGCAAGGCGGCGCTGATCGCGCTGACCAAGTCGCTGGGCAAGGAGCTGGCCGACGGCGGCGTGCGCGTGAACTGCGTGACGCCGGCGGCCGTGAAGACGGCCATCTTCGACCAGATGTCCGAGGAGCACATCGCATTCATGCTGGCCAAGATCCCGCTGGGGCGCTTCGGCTTGCCGGAGGAAATCGCGGCGCTGGTCGCCTGGCTCTGTACGGAAGAATGCTCGTTCTCCACGGGCGCGGTGTTCGACCTCTCGGGCGGCCGCGCGACCTACTGACAACTCACCCAAGGAAAACAAGGAAATGAAACTCGTCCGCTACGGCGCCCCCGGCAAGGAAAAGCCAGGCCTGATCGATGAAGACGGCCGCGTGCGCGACCTGAGCGGCGTCGTGCCCGACCTCGGCCCGCAGCAACTGGGGCAGGTGGGCCTGGCGCGCATCCGCAAGGCCAACCCGGCCAAGCTGCCGCTGGTGCGTGGCACGCCGCGTTTCGGCTGCCCGGTGAACAACGTCGGCAAGTTCGTCGCCATCGGCCTGAACTTCGCGGACCATGCCGCCGAATCGGGCGTGGCTATCCCCAAGGAGCCGGTGGTGTTCATGAAGGCCACCAGTTGCATCCAGGGCCCGAATGATCCGGTGATGCTGCCGCGCGGCTCGGTCAAGACCGACTGGGAAGTGGAGCTGGGCGTGGTGATCGGCACCACGGCGCGCTACGTGCCGATGAACAAGGCGCTGGCGCACGTGGCTGGCTACGCGATTGTCAACGACGTGAGCGAGCGCGAGTTCCAGCTGGAGCGCGGCCCGCAATGGGACAAGGGCAAGGGCTGCGACACCTTCGGCCCGATCGGCCCCTGGCTGGTGACGGCCGACGAGATCGCCAACGTGCAGCGCCTGGATATGTGGCTCGACGTCAACGGCCAGCGCATGCAGACCGGCAACACGCGCACGATGATCTTCGGCGTGGCGAAGCTGGTGAGCTATGTCAGCCACTTCATGACCTTGCAGCCGGGCGACGTCATCACCACCGGCACGCCGCCCGGCGTGGGCCTGGGCATGAAGCCGCCGAAATACCTGAAGAAGGGCGACGTGATGACGCTGGGGATCCAGGGCCTGGGCGAGCAGCGGCAGCTGGTGGTGCCGTTCAAGGCCTAGTCGTACAAGCGGCAGCCGGCGGCGCGCACCCGCGCCGCCGCGTCTTCCCCCAGCACCCGGATCACCGGCCACAGCAGCGTGTCGTACGCCGGCAGCGCGTTCGGCGCGAAGCTGGTGTGCGGCCAGTCCGAGCCCCACACCATGTGTTCGCCGAACAGCGTCGCCGCGCGGCGGATCAGCGGATGCAGCGCGCCATAGGGCCGCTCGGCCTGCAGCCGGTACCAGCCTGAAAGCTTGATCCACGCCCCGGCTTGCGCGAGCTGCGCCAGCGCGGTCCAGGCGCGATCGTCCGCGGAAGAGGGCGTCAACCCCGCGAGGTGATCGAGCACGAACACCAAGCCGCACTCCGCCTGCAATTGCGCCAACAGCGGCAGTTCGCCCGCCGCCACGTACCACTGCACATGCCAGCCGCGCTCGCGCAACAAAGGTGCGAGCTGCATCAGGAGACGCTTCGCATCCTCGCGCGCACTGCCCACCGGCGACACGAGGTTGAAGCGCACGCCACGCACCCCCGCTGCGTGCGTCGCATCCAGCTGCGCCGCGTCTTCGTCGCCCGCAAGCACGACGACTCCCCGATGCCGCCCCGGCGACTGCCGCAACGCGGACAGCAGCAGCGCGTTGTCGGTCCCGTACACGCTCGGCTGCACCAGCACGAGATGGCCGCAACCGTTGGCGGCCGCGAGCGCCTCGATCTCCGCGAGCGGACGCGCCACCGGCCGGTAATGCGCGCCCGCAGCGGGCGCGCTGGCGTCGAACACGTGGACGTGGCAGTCCCAGCCTGCCGGAACGGGCGCGGCCATCAGCCTGCGCTGATCTTGCGTTCGCGCACGACGCGCGCCCACAGCGCCTGCTGCGCCCGCAGGAATTCGGCCGCCTTCGCCTCGCCGCCCTCGAAGACCTCGCCGCTCAGGCTGCGCACGCGGCCCAGCACTTCCGGTTCGGCCATCGCCTTGCGGATGGCGGCGGCCAGCTTCGCGCGGATGGCCGGCGGCGTGCCGGCGGGCGCCAGCACCGGGTTCCACTCCAGCACTTCGTAGCCGGGCACGCCCGCTTCCTCCATCGTCGGCACGTCGGGCAGGGCACGGGCGCGCCGCACGCTGGTGACGCCCAGCGGCCGCAGCTTGCCGGCCTGGATATGCCCCAAGGAGGACGCGACGTTGGCGAAGAACAGCGGCACCTGGCCGCCCATCACGTCGTTCAGCGCGGGGCCGCCGCCCTTGTACGGCACGTGCACGAGGTTGACCTTCGCCTTCTCTTCGAACAGCGCGCCCGCCAGGTGCTGGGCCGATCCATTGCCCGAGGATGCATAGGCGATCTGGTTGGGCCTGGCTTTCGCGAGGCGCACGACGTCCTGCACCGTCTTCGCTTCGTACGAAGGCGTGCAGACCAGCACGTTGGGGAAGAGGGCGAGGACCGCGAGCGGCGCGAATGCAGTGTTGGTGTCGTAGGGCAGCTTGGCGAACAGCGAGGGATTGACCGCGAACGAGGACGCATCCAGCAGCAGCTGGCTGCCGTCCGGCGTGGCGCGCGCCACCATGCCGGCGGCGATCTGTCCGCTGCCGCCCGGCCGGTTGTCCACCACCACGGTCTGGCCCAGCGCGTGCGCCATGGGCTGCGCGATCAGGCGCGCCATCAGGTCGGCGCCGCCGCCGGCGGGGTAGGAACAGATCAAGGTGACGGTGCGGCCGCCGGCCACCTGGTCCTGCGCGTGGGCCAGCATGGGCGCGGCCAGCGCGGCGCCGGCGGCTCGCAGCAGCGTGCGGCGGGTGGGTGAAGTCGTTTGCATGTTGTCTCCTCCTCCTGACGGCGTAGTGGACGGCGTCCGCCGCGGCCCAGGATGCGGGGAAACCCGCGGCAAGCTGCCGCCGCGGGTTGCGGCGGCCGAAAATATGAATTCCAGGCCAGGCCTTTACGCGCAGCGCGCCGCGACCTAGAGTCGCGGGCGTTTCAACCGGGGACCGAGTCGAACATGAATACCAGGAAATTGCTGGCCCACGCCGTCGCGGCAAGCCTTGCGGCAGCGTCGGCCCTGGCCGCCACGCCCGCAGCAGCGGCGGACCCGATCAAGGTCGGCCTCATCCTGCCCGTCACGGGCCCGTTCGCTTACATGGGCCGCCAGGTCGGCGCCGGCGTGCAGTTGTACCTGGCGGAGCATGGCGACACCGTCGCCGGCCGCAAGGTGGAGATCGTGCTGAAGGACGACGCCGGCGTGCCGGACAACACGCGGCGGCTGGCGCAGGAGCTGGTGATCAACGACAAGGTCGCGGTGCTGGCCGGCTTCGGCCTGACGCCGCAGGCCTTTGCGGTCGCGCCGATCGCGACGCAGAGCAAGACGCCGATGGTCGTGATGCAGGCGGCGACGTCCTCGGTCACCGAGAAGTCCCCCTACATCGTGCGCACCAGCATGACCTTGCCGCAGGTGACTTTCCCGGTCGCCGACTGGGCGGCCGCCAACAAGGTCAAGAAGGTGGTGTCGCTGGTGTCCGACTTCGCGCCGGGCGTCGATGCCGAGAACACCTTCCGGGACCGCTTCACGGCGAAAGGCGGGCAGGTCATCGAGGCGCTGCGCATGCCGGTGATCACCAACGACTTCTCGCCTTACCTGCAGCGGGCGCGCGACGCCAACCCGGACGCGCTGTTCGTGTTCCTGCCGGCCGGCGATTCGGCGGCCCTCTTCATGAAGCAGTTCGCCGAGCGCGGCATGGGCAAGGCCGGGATCAAGCTGCTGGGCCCCGGCGACATCGTGGACGACGACGTGCTCGGGCAGATGGGCGACGTCGCGCTGGGCACGATCTCGTCGCACCACTATTCCGCCGCGCATCCTTCGGCGCTGAACAAGCAGTTCGTCGAGGGCATCGCCAAGGCCAACAAGGGCATGCGTCCCAGCTTCATGGCCGTGGGCGGCTACGACGGCATGCGCGTCATCATGGAAGGCCTGAAGGCCACCAGCGGCGCCGGCGGCGAGGCCCTGGTCAACGCGATGAAGGGCCAGCAGTTCGAAAGCCCGCGCGGCCCGGTGCAGATCGACCCGCAGACGCGCGACATCGTCCAGAACGTCTACATCCGCAAGGTCGAACGCGTGGACGGCAAGCTCTACAACGTGGAGCTGGAGACCGAGAAGGCGGTGAAGGACCCGGGCAAGGCCAGGTAGGTCCGCCCGGCTGCCCGGCAGCACGCCAACCATGGCCCGCCTCTGGCGGGCCGTTTTCTTTGGGGCCCCCTTCCCAATCCGCGGGGACTTGGTGCAAAATAGAACGACCGTTCGTTTTATTTTCTCCAAGGCCCTCCCCATGTCCGTCACCGAACTCGCGCTGAAGCCGGCCCGTGCGCGCCCGGGCAAGGCCTTGCAGAAAGGCCAGCAGACCAAGGCCGCGATCGTCGACGCGGCCCTCGGCCTGGCCACCCAGATCGGCCTGGAAGGGCTGTCCATCGGCGCGCTGGCCGAAGTGACGCAAATGAGCAAGTCGGGCGTGTTCGCCCATTTCGGCTCGCGCGAGGAACTGCAGATCTCGGTGATCCGCGAGTACCACAACCGCTTCGAGCAGGAAGTGTTCTACCCCGCGATGCAGGCCGAACGCGGCCTGCCGCGCCTGCGCTCCATGTTCGCCCAGTGGATGAAGCGCACCTCGGTGGAAATCGACTCCGGCTGCATCTACATCAGCGGCGCCGTCGAATTCGACGACCGCCCCGGCCCCGTGCGCGACGCACTGGCTTCGTCGGTGCAGACCTGGCACTCGGCGATGACGCGCGCCATCACCCAGGCCAAGGAAGCCGGCCACCTGGACGCCGATGTCGATGAAGAACAGATGCTGTTCGAGATCCACGGCCTGATCCTCGCGCTGCACTACGAAGCCCGCTTCCTCAAGACTCCCGGTTCCATCGCCCGCGCCAACGCGGGCTTCGAGCACATCCTCCAACGCAACGGCGCCGCGCCCGCCCTTGCTTCCCGCCCCCGATCCACCCGTTCCGCCCGCAAGGAGTAAAGAAACATGCCCAGCTACACCCCGCCCCTGCGCGACATGCAGTTCGTGCTGCACGAAGTTGTCAAGGTCACCGACGAACTGAAGGCCTGCCCCAAGCACGCCGACGTCGATGTCGACACCGTCAACGCGGTGCTGGAAGAAGCCGGCAAGTTCGCCGCCGAGGTGCTGCAGCCGCTGAACATCCAGGGCGACACCATCGGCTGCAAGCTGGACCAGGAAACGCACGCGGTCACCACGCCGCCCGGCTTCAAGCAAGCCTATGCCAAGTTCATCGAAGGCGGCTGGCCGGCGCTGAGCTGCGACCCCGAGTTCGGCGGCCAGGGCCTGCCCTTCGCGCTGAACCAGTGCCTGTACGAGATGCTCAATAGCGCCAACCAGGCCTGGACGATGTACCCCGGCCTGTCGCATGGCGCTTACGAAGCGCTGCATGCGCACGGCACGCCGGAGCAGCAGAAGATGTTCCTGCCCAAGCTGGTGAGCGGCGAGTGGACCGGCACGATGTGCCTGACCGAAGCCCATTGCGGCACCGACCTGGGCCTGCTGCGCACCAAGGCCGAACCGCAGGCGGACGGCACCTACAGGATCACCGGCAACAAGATCTTCATCAGCGCCGGCGAGCACGACATGGCGGACAACATCGTCCACCTGGTGCTGGCCCGCCTGCCGGACGCGCCGCAAGGCAGCAAGGGCATCTCGCTGTTCCTGGTGCCCAAGTTCCATGTCAACGCCGATGGTTCGCTGGGCAAGCGCAACGACATCTTTTGCGCCGGCCTGGAGCACAAGATGGGCATCCACGGCAACGCCACCGCGCAGCTGGTGCTGGACGGCGCCGTCGGCACGCTGGTGGGCCAGCCGAACAAGGGCCTGCCCGCGATGTTCGTGATGATGAACGCCGCCCGCCTGGGCGTGGGCAACCAGTCGCTGGGCCTGACCGAAGTGGCGTACCAGAACGCGCTGGCCTACGCCAAGGACCGCATCCAGATGCGGTCCCTCAGCGGCCCGAAAGCCAAGGACAAGCCGGCCGACCCGATCATCGTGCACCCCGACGTGCGCAAGATGCTGCTGACCGCCAAGGCCTATGCCGAAGGCGGCCGCGCGCTGGCCGTGTACTGCACGATGCTCCTGGACAAGGAGCTGTACCACCCCGACGAGAAGGTGCGCAAGGACAGCGAGGAACTGGTCGCGCTGCTGACGCCCGTCGTCAAGGCCTTCCTCACCGACAACGGCCACACCGCCACCAACGCCTGCATGCAGGTGTTCGGCGGCCACGGCTACATCAAGGAATGGGGGATGGAGCAGTTCGTGCGCGACAACCGCATCAACATGATCTACGAAGGCACCAACACGGTCCAATCCCTGGACCTGCTGGGGCGCAAGATCCTCGCGAACAACGGCGCCAGCCTGAAGAAGTTCGGCAAGCTGGTGGCGCAGCTGGTGGAGGAAGAGGGCGTCAACGAGAAGATGGCGGAGTTCATCAACCCCATTGCCTACCTCGGCGACCAGATGACCAAGTTCACCACCGAGATCGGCTTCAAGGCCTTCCAGAACCCCGACGAAGTGGGCGGCGCCGCGGTGGACTACCTGCGCGTGCTGGGCCACCTGGTGTTCGGCTACTTCTGGGCCCGCATGGCGCAAGTGGCGCTGCGCGAGATCGACGCCGGCAACCAGGACCCGTTCTACCTGGGCAAGCTGCAGACGGCGCGCTTCTACTTCGCGCGCCTGTTCCCCGAGACGGCGTCGCTGATGCGCACGGCGCGCGCCGGCGTGGCTTCGCTGCTCGACACCGACGCGGCACTGGCATGAACATGGCCCACCCCCGAAGCGCCTTCGGCGCCTCCCCCTCAAGGGGGCGCCACCAGTGGCCCGGCAAAGCCGGTTCCACGGTGGCCCGCGCATGCGTCATCTGCTTGCTTGCCGTGACGGGCTCCGCCTTCGCCCAGTCCAGCCCCGTGGGCCTGTGGCGCAACATCGACGACAAGACGGGCGAGGCGAAGGCCGAGATCCGCATCACCGACAACGGCGGCAAGCTCACCGGCAAGATCGAGAAGACGCTGAAGAAGGACGCCAAGCCCACCTGCGACGAATGCAAGGACGAGCGCAAGGGCCAGCCGATGGCGGGCCTGGAGATCATCCGCGGCGTGAGCAAGGGCACGGGTGAGGATTGGGAAGGCGGCAAGATCCTCGACCCCGAGAACGGCAAGGAATACACGGTGCGCTTGACGCCCGTCGAGGGCGGCCAGAAGCTGCAGGTGCGCGGCTACCTGGGGCCGTTCTACCGCACGCAGGTCTGGGTGCGGGTGCAATAAGCGCGGAGAGGACACATGTACAAGGAACACGAAGCCAACGCCGCCGTGGCCGCGAAGGCGCCCAAGGCGAGCCGCTTCCAGGTGAAGAAGGTCGCGGTGCTGGGCGCCGGCGTGATGGGCGCGCAGATCGCCGCCCACCTGGTCAACGTCAAGGTGCCGGTGGTGCTGTTCGACCTGGCCGCCAAGGAAGGGCCGAAGAACGGCATCGTCCTCAAGGCCGTCGAGAACCTGAAGAAGTTCAAGCCCTCGCCGTTGGGCGTGCCCGAGGACGCCGCGCTGATCCAGGCGGCGAACTACGAGGAGAACCTGGCGCTGCTGGGCGAATGCGACCTGGTGATCGAGGCGATCGCCGAGCGCATGGACTGGAAGCTCGATCTGTACAAGAAGATCGCGCCGCACGTGGCGAAGCACGCCATCGTCGCTTCCAACACCTCCGGCCTGTCGATCACCAGGCTGTCCGAGGCGCTGCCCGAGTCCATCAAGCCGCGCTTCTGCGGCATCCACTTCTTCAACCCGCCGCGGTACATGTACCTGGTGGAGTTGATCGCCACGCCGACGACGCAGCCGGAGATCCTGGACCACCTCGAGACCTTCGTCACCTCCGGGCTGGGCAAGGGCGTGGTGCGCGCCAAGGACACGCCGAACTTCATCGCCAACCGCGTCGGCATCGCCGGCATGCTGGCGACGATGCGCGAGGTGGAGCGCTATGGCCTCAGCTTCGACGTCGTCGACGACCTCACCGGCAAGAAGCTGGGCCGCGCATCGTCGGGCACCTTCCGCACGGCGGACGTGGTGGGCCTGGACACGATGGCGCACGTCATCAAGACGCTGCAGGACACGCTGAACGCGGACACCGACCCGTTCTACGGCAGCTTCGGCACGCCGGAAGTGTTGAAGACGCTGCTGGAGATGGGCAACCTGGGCCAGAAGGCCAAGGCGGGCTTCTACAAGAAGGTCGGCCGCGACGTGCTGCGCTTCGACCTGGCGAGCAAGCAGTACGTGCCGGGCGGCCAGAAGGCCGACGAGGTCTACGGTCGCATGCTGAAGAAGCCGGCGGCCGAGCGCCTGAAACTGCTGCGCAATGCGACCGGCCCGCAAGGCCAGTTCCTGTGGGCGATCCTGCGCAACAGCTTCCACTATGCGGCCGTGCACCTGGCGTCCATCGCCGAGACCGCGCGCGACGTCGACCAGGCCATGCGCTGGGGCTTCGGCATGAAGCAGGGCCCCTTCGAGCTGTGGCAAGAGGCGGGTTGGCTGCAGGTGGCGCAGTGGATCCAGGAAGATATCGCCGCGGGCAAGACGCTGTCGAATGCGCCGTTGCCGGACTGGGTCTTCAAGGGCCCCGTCGCCGAAGCGGGCGGCGTGCACACCGAGCAGGGTTCGTGGAATCCGAGCGCGAGCCGGTTCGAGCCGCGCCGCGTGCTGCCGGTGTATCAACGGCAGCTGTTCCCCGAACTGCTGCTGGGCGAAGCCGGTCCGCGCTTCCAGAGCGCGGGCACGACCTTGCACGAGGACAAGAACATCCGGCTGTGGACCCTGGACGATGAAGTCCTGATCGCCAGCCTGAAGACCAAGATGCACGTCATCAGCCCCGAGGTCTGCGAAGGGCTGCAGCAGGCGGTGGAGACGGCGGAGAAGGAGTTCCAGGGGCTGGTGATCTGGTCGGGCGATGAGCCCTTCAGCGCCGGCGCCGACCTCGAGTCCACGCTGCCAGCCTTCATCGCCGTGGGAGTGGCCGCGATCGAAGACGCGGAAGGTTTCATGCAGCAGACCATGCTGCGCCTGCGTTATGCGAGCGTGCCGGTGGTGTCCGCGATCCGCGGGCTGGCGCTGGGCGGCGGCTGCGAACTGGGGCTGTATTCGGCCAAGCGCGTCGCGCACATGGAAAGCTACATCGGCCTGGTCGAAGTGGGCGTGGGCCTGGTGCCGGGCGCCGGCGGCCTGACCTACATCGCGCGCCGCGCGGCGGAGAACGCCGCGACGAGCACCGACAAGGACCTGCTGAAGTTCGTCACCGAAGGCTTCACGGCCGCGGCGATGGCCAAGGTGGGCACCAGCGCGCTGGAGTCGCGCAAGCTGGGTTACCTGCTGGAGAGCGACATCGTCGTCCCGAACAAGGACGAACTGCTGTACGTGGCCGTGCAACAGGCCAAGTCCATGGCGGACTCGGGCTGGCGCGCGCCGCTGAAGCGGATGTTCCCGGTCGGTGGCCGCAGCGCCAAGGCGACGATCCAGGGCCAGCTGGTGAACATGCGCGACGGCGGCTTCATCAGCCGCCACGACTTCCACATCGCCTCGCTGATCGCCGGCGTGGTGACCGGCGGCGACGTCGACGCGAACACGATGGTCACCGAGGAATACCTGATGACCCTGGAACGCCGCGCCTTCTGCGAACTGGTGCAGCACCCGAAGACGCAGGAGCGGATCCTGGGGATGCTGAGCACGGGGAAGCCCGTTCGGAATTGAGGATTGATTCGATGAGCAAACAGATCCAGGACGCCTACATCGTCGCCGCGACCCGTACGCCTATCGGCCGGTCGCACAAGGGTTTTTTCCGCAATACGCGGCCCGATGACCTGCTGGCCACCGTGCTGAAGGCGGCCATGGCGCAGGTGCCGGGGCTGGACCCGCATGCGGTGGAAGACATCATCTGCGGCTGCGCCATTCCCGAAGGCCCGCAAGGCCTGAACGTGGCGCGCATCGGCGCCGTGCTCGCCGGCCTGCCCAAGAGCGTGGGCGGCATCACCGTCAACCGCTTCTGCGCCTCCGGCCTGGCCGCCGTGCAGATGGCCGCCGACCGAATCCGCGTCGGTGAAGCCGACGTGATGATCGCCGCCGGCACCGAGAGCATGAGCATGGTGCCGATGATGGGCAACACGCCTTCGCTGTCGCCCACCATCTTCTCCGACCCGGACGACATCGAAAGCTACGGCATCGCCTACGGCATGGGCCTCACCGCCGAAAAGGTGGCGCAGCAGTGGAAGGTGAGCCGCGAAGCGCAGGACCAGTTCGCTTACCAGTCGCACATGAAGGCCGTGGCCGCCATGCAGGCCGGCGAGTTCGCCCGCGAGATCACCGAAGTGGCGGTGGACGAGCGCAGCCTCGACCTGGAATCGGCCGACGTGAGCATCGCCACCCGCAAGGTGAACCTGGACGAAGGCGCGCGCCCCGACACCACCGTCGAAGCGCTGGCCAAGCTGCGCCCCGTGTTCGCCGCGCGCGGCAGCGTCACCGCCGGCAACAGCTCGCAGACTTCCGACGGCGCTGGCGCGCTGATCCTCGCCAGCGAGGCCGCCGTCAAGCGCTTCGGCCTGCAGCCGCTGGCGCGCTTCGTCAGCTACGCCAGCCGCGGCGTGCCGCCGCACATCATGGGCATCGGCCCGATCGAGGCGATCCCGGCGGCGCTGAAGTCGGCGGGCCTGAAGCACCAGGACATCGACTGGATCGAACTGAACGAAGCCTTCGCCGCGCAGTCGCTGGCCGTGATCAACACGCTGGGCCTGGACCCCAGCAAGGTCAACCCCATGGGCGGCGCCATCGCGCTGGGCCACCCGCTGGGCGCGACCGGGGCGATCCGCTCGGCGACGGTGGTGCATGCGCTGCAACGCAAGAACCTGAAGTACGGCATGGTCACGATGTGCGTGGGCATGGGGCAGGGCGCGGCCGGGATCTTCGAGCGCGTCTGACCTTCTTCCAGCAGGAGGACGGATGGAGAAAGTGACGCTTCTCGCCGCCGACGGCGTCCCGCTGGCGGCGCGCATCTACGAAGCCCAGGCGCCGCTGCACGGCAACGTCGTCATCGGCGGCGCCATGGGCGTGCGGCAGGACTACTACGCGCGCTTCGCGCAGTGGCTCGCGCGCCAGGGCTGGCGCGTCCTCACCTTCGACTACCGCGGCAGCGGCGACTCAGCGCCGCCCAGCCTGCGCGGCTACCAGGCCGACCTGTTCGACTGGACGCGCGACTACGAAGCGGCCATCGACGATGCGCATGCCGCGCACCCCGACCTGCCGCTCTACCTGCTCGGCCACAGCCTCGGCGCGCAACTGCCCGGGCTGCTCGCGAACCAGGGCAAGGTGGACGGGCTGCTGTCCATCGCGGCGGGCAGCGGCTACTGGCGCGAGAACGCGCCGCAACTGAAGCGCGTGGTGCCCTGGTTCTGGTTCGTGCTGGTGCCGCTGGCCACCCGACTCTTCGGCTATTTCCCCGGCCGCATGCTGCGCAAGGTGGGCGACCTGCCCACGGGCGTGGTGCTGCAGTGGCGCCGGTGGTGCCTGGACCCGCAGTACAGCGTCGGCGCCGAAGGCGAACTGGCGCGACTGGCCTATGCCCGCGCTCGTTTCCCCGTGTTCGCGCTGTCCATCGACGACGACGAGCTGATGACGCTGCGCGGCACGCACAGCCTGCTGGCCCTCTACGAAAACGCGCCGCGTCAGGTGCAGCGCATCGCGCCGGCCGACCTGGCCGTGCGCCGCATCGGCCACTTCGGCCCCTTCCGCAGCGAGCACGAGACCAGGCTCTGGCCCCGCATGGCCGGCTGGCTGCAAGACCTCGGAGCCCCCGCAACAGCATGAGCGAAGCACCGCACCCTTTCGACACCGCGATCGCGCTGCAAGCCGAAGGCGGCGCCTTCCACGGCAGCACCAGCCCCGCCTACGCCAACATGATCGGCCCCTACGGCGGCATCACGGCGGCCCAGGCGCTCGCGGCCATCCTGCAGCACCCGGACCGGCTGGGCGAGCCCATCGCCTTCACCATCAACTTCGCCGCGGCGCTGGCCGACGGCGCTTTCGAGATCCGGCCGCGCGCCGCCCGCACCAACCGCTCGACGCAGCACTGGACGCTGGAGATCGTGCAAGGCGACGGCGTGGTCGCCACCGCCACCGCCGTAACGGCGACGCGCCGCGAGACCTGGAGCGGCCACGAAGCCGAGATGCCCGAGGTGCCGCGCCCGCTGGACGTGCCGCGCACCCCGCGCCGCGGCGTCGAATGGCTGAACCGCTACGACATGCGCTTCCTCGCCGGCTTCATCCCGCGCGACTGGAAAGGGCAGGAGACGGACGACAGCCTGACGCGGCTGTGGGTGCGCGACGATCCGCCGCGTCCGCTGGACTTCGCTTCGCTCACCGCCGCCGCCGACGTCTTCTTCCCGCGCGTGTGGCTGCGCCGCGCCACCTTCACGCCCATCGGCACCGTGTCGATGAGCGTCTATTTCCACGCCACCTCCGAGCAGCTGCAGGCCACCGGCGACGGCTGGCTGCTGGTGCAGGCCAAGGGCCAGGGCTTCGGTGGCGGCTATTTCGACCACAGCGGGCAGCTGTGGAACGAGGCGGGCGAACTGCTCGCCACCACGCACCAGGTCGTCTACTTCAAGGAGTAAGGACATGCCCGATCGGAACCCGGTTGCGGTGGTGATAGGCGCGGGCGACGCCACCGGCGGCGCCATCGCGCGCCGCTTCGCCCGCGGCGGCTACTCCGTCTGCGCCACGCGCCGCAACGCCGACAAGCTGCAGCCCTTGCTGGAACAGATCCGCGCCGACGGCGGCCAGGCCCATGGCTTCGGCTCCGACGCGCGCGAAGAGGATGAAGTCGTCGCGCTGTTCCGGAAGATCGAGGACGAGATCGGGCCCATCGAGGTCTTCGTCTTCAACATCGGCGCCAACGTTCCGACCAGCATCCTCGAAGAGACGGCGCGCAAGTACTACAAGGTCTGGGAGATGGCCTGCTTCGCCGGCTTCCTGACGGCGCGCGAAGCAGCGAAGCGCATGGTCACGCGCGGCAAGGGCACCATCCTCTTCACCGGCGCGACGGCGTCGCTGCGCGGCGGCGCCAACTTCGCGGCCTTCGCCGGCGCCAAGCACGCCTTGCGCGCGCTGGCGCAAAGCATGGCGCGCGAGCTGGGCCCGCGCGGCATCCACGTGGCGCATGTCGTCATCGACGGCGCCATCGACACGGCCTTCATCCGGGACAACTTCCCGGAGCGCTATGCACTGAAGGAAAAAGAAGGCATCCTCCAGCCCGAACACATCGCCGACAGCTACTGGATGCTGCACAGCCAGCCGCGCGATGCCTGGACCCACGAACTCGACTTGCGCCCCTGGATGGAGAAATTCTGATCATGGCTTCGAAGACCGTGGAGTTCTGGTTCGACCTCGGCAGCCCCGCCGCCTACCTGGCGTGGACGCAACTGCCGGCGCTGGCACGCGAAACCGGCAGCGCCGTGGTGCATCGCCCCTTCCTGCTGGGCGGCGTGTTCCAGGCCACGGGCAACCGTTCGCCGGCGGAAGTCCCCGCCAAGGGCCGCTACATGATGGACGACCTGCGCCGCTTCGCTCGCCGCTACGGCGTCCCCTTCGACTCCAACCCGCACTTCCCGATCAACACGCTGACCTTGATGCGCGGTGCGCTGGGCCTGCAGATGCGCGAGCCCGATCGCATGCCGGCCTACGTCGATGCGATCTATCGCGCCATCTGGGTGGAGGGCCGCAACATGGGCGAGCCCGCCGTCGTCGGCCGCGTGCTGCAGGAAGCCGGCTTCGACCCGCAGCGCTTGCTGGCGCTGGCGGGCGACCCGGAAGTGAAGGAGCAGCTGAAGGCGGTGACGCAGGACGCGGTACAACGCGGGGTATTCGGCGCGCCGACCTTCTTCGTCGGCGAGCAGATGTTCTGGGGCCAGGACCGGCTCGATTTCGTCAAGGAAGCATTGCAATGAGCGACATCCGTGTCCACGCCGAAGCCGGCGTGATGACCATCACCTTCAACCGCGCGGAGCGCAAGAATTCCATCACGGCTGCCATGTACGGCATGCTGGCCGACGCGCTCGCCGCCGCGCAGGCCGATGCCAACGTGCGCGTGGTGGTGCTGCAAGGCAGCGAGACCATCTTCTCGGCCGGCAACGACATCAACGATTTCCTGAACAACCCGCCGGCGGGCGCGGAGTCGCCGGTGTCCCGCTTCCTGCGCGGCATCGCCACCTTCCCGAAGCCGCTGCTGGCCTGCGTCTGCGGGCCCGCGGTGGGCATCGGCACCACGATGCTGTTCCACTGCGACCTGGTCTACGCCGGCGACAACGCGGCGTTCTCCATGCCCTTCGTGAACCTCGGCCTGTGTCCGGAAGCGGCGTCCAGCCTGCTGGTGCCGCAGATGCTGGGCTACCACCGCGCGGCCGAAGCGCTGCTGCTCGGGGAACCCTTCATGGCCGAGGCCGCCCTCGAAGTGGGCCTGGTCAACCGCGTGCTGCCGCCCACCGAAGCGCACGGCTATGCGCAGGCGCAGGCGAGGAAGCTGGCGGCCAAGCCGCTGTCGGCGCTGATCGAGACCAAGCGCCTGATGAAGGCCGGCAAGCAGGAAGCCGTGCTGGCCCGCATGGACGAAGAAGGCGCGGTCTTCGGCCGCATGCTGCGCGAACCCGCCGCGCGCGAGGCCTTCACGGCCTTCATGGAAAAGCGGCGTCCCGATTTCAGCAAGGTCTGAGGAGCGCCCGATGAACCTGCACGGCAAGACCCTCTTCATCACCGGTGCCTCCCGCGGCATCGGCCTGGCCATCGCGACGCGCGCGGCGCGCGATGGCGCCAACGTCGTGATCGCGGCCAAGACTTCGGATCCCAATCCCAAGCTGCCCGGCACCATCCACAGCGCGGCGGAGGAAATCCGCGCCGCCGGCGGCCAGGCGCTGCCGCTGCAGGTGGACATCCGCGAGGAGGGGCAGGTGCTCGCCGCCGTGAAGCAGGCCGTGGAAGCCTTCGGCGGCATCGACATCCTGGTCAACAACGCCAGCGCGATCAGCCTCACCGGCACCGAGCAGACGCCGATCAAGCGCTACGACCTGATGAACCAGATCAACGCGCGCGGCACCTTCCTGTGCACGCAGGCCTGCCTGCCGGAGCTGAAGAAGTCGGCCGCGGCCGGCCGCAACCCGCACGTGCTGACCATGTCGCCGCCGCTGTCGATGAAGACCAGGTGGTTCGCGCCGCACACGGCCTACACGATGGCCAAGTACGGCATGAGCATGTGCACCCTGGGCCATGCCGGCGAGTTCCGCCAGTACGGCATCGCCGTCAACAGCCTGTGGCCGCGCACCGCCATTGCCACCGCCGCCTTGCAGATGATCCCCGGCGTCGACCTCGCGCGCTGCCGCAAGCCGGAGATCCTGGCCGACGCGGCTTACTTCATCCTCACGTCCGACGCGAAGGACGTCGCCAACAGCGGCAACTTCTTCATCGACGACGAACTGCTGGGGCGCCACGGCGTGACGGACCTGGAGCGCTACTCCGTGACGCCGGGCACGCGGGATTTCATTCCCGATTTCTTCGTGGACTGACCAGGCCTTGCCGGCGGGCCCGGCAGGGTAGGCCGCCTGGCTTACGCAGTTGCCATCTCGCTGGTATTAGTCAATTTGCCTAGGCATGCGGGGGCCCGGCAGGCGCCGCAGTAAATATTCCGCGCCGCGCCCATGTTGCCCTTCGTTTGCGTGCGGCGAGGCCGGCCGCGCGCAAACCGCATGGGACACTCTCGCCCCCTTCGAAGCCGGAACACAGGATTGCCCACCGCTGCCTTGCGGGTCGTGCTTGCCGACGACCACGACCTCGTCCGCTCGGCCCTCCAGGCCTTGCTCCTCTCCATTCCCGGCGTCCAGGTCACCGGCGAAGCGCGTGACGGCATCGAGCTGCTCGCGCTGCTCGAATCCGCGCCGGCCGACCTGGTGCTCACCGACATCTCGATGCCCCGCATGGACGGCATCGAGGCGACGGCGCAGATCCGCGCGCGCTTCCCGGGCGTGAAGGTGCTCGCCGTGTCCATGTACGACAGCGCGGACTTCGTCCAGCGCGCCGTGGGCGCCGGCGCCTGCGGCTACCTGATGAAGCAGGCGAGTCCCGCGGAGCTCGCCGAAGCGCTGCGTTCGATCGTGGCGACCGGCAGCTACTTCAGCGCCCCGGTGGCGCGACTGCTGATGCAGCCTACCGAGCGCGCGGCCGACGACGACCTGACCGGCCGCCAGCTCGAAGTGCTGAAGTGCATCGCCGGCGGCCTGTCGGCCAAGGAGATCGCCTTCCGCCTCGGCCTGAGCCGCAAGACGGTGGACGTGCACCGTGCCCGCATCATGGACCGCCTGCAGGTGAGCGACGTCGCCAGCCTGACGCGCTACGCCCTGCGCCAGGGGCTGATCGCGCAATGAGCGCCGGGCCGGCCAGCCGCGAGGGCGCCTGCGATGGCGAGGTCGAGGAACTGCTGGACAGCATCCGGCGCGCCAAGGGCCGCCTGCGCGAACTGCTGGTCGAACGCGAAACGCAGCTGCGCATGGCGGCGCGCCTGGCCTCGGTGGGCGCGTGGCGGGTGGTGCTGGCGCCCCTGCGCTTCCTGCCTTCGGCGGAATGGCTGCGCCTGCTGGCGCAGGGCACGGATGGCGCCGTCTCGCTGACCGGCGCGCTGCGCCTGTTCCCGCGGCCGGCGCGGCGTACGCTGCTCGCGCACGTGCGCGACGGACTGCGCGGCCACGCCGGCTTCGATCTCGTGGTGCCTGCCCGCACCCTCGCCGGCGAGCGCATCCACCTGCGCCTGATCGCCGAGCCCGAGTTCGACGCTACGGGTGCGCTGGCGGCGCTGCATGGCGCCTGCCAGGACGTCACCGAACAGGTGGCGCGGGAGCGCGAGGCCACCGGCCTGGCGCTGCGGCTCGCCAACACCGTGGAGAGCATCACCGACGGCCTGCTGAGCCTGGACCGCGACTGGCGCGTCACTTACGTCAACGCGGCGGCCGAACGCATCCTGCGCTGCCGCCGTGAACCGATGGCGGGCCAGGTGCTGTGGCAGGTGTTTCCCCACGCGGTGGGCGGCGTCTTCCACCATGAGTGCGAGCAGGCGCTGGCGGAGAACCGGCCGCGCGTGTTCCAGTCCTTCCTGGAAGGGCTCGGCATCTGGCTGGAAGTGCGCGCCTATCCGACGGGGCAGGGGCTGGCGGTCTACTTCACCGACGTCACGCAGCAGCGGCTGCTGCAGGAGGAACTGGCGCGCCACCAGCGCGGCCTGGAGCAGCTGGTGCAGGAGCGAACGCAGGAACTGCGCAACGCCAACGATGAACTCGCCGCCTTCACCATGGCCGTCGCGCACGACCTGCGGGCGCCGCTCGCGGCCATCGAAGGCTTCAGCCGCGCATTGCAGGAGCGGCTGCCGGCGCACGACGACCGGGCGCAGCACTATGCCGATCGGACCGCTGCGGGGGTGGAACGCATGGGCGACATGATCGACGCGCTGCTGGCGCTTTCCCGCGTGGGGCAGACGCCGCTGGAGCGGCGCCCCATCGACTTGAGCGCGCTGGCCGCGGAGGTGGTGGAACAGCTGCGCGCGGCCGACCCGCTGCGGCAGATCAAGGTGGAGATCACGCCGGGCCTGCAGGCCAGCGCCGACCCGCGCCTGCTGCGCACCGTGCTGGAGAACCTGCTGGGCAACGCCTGGAAATTCACCCGGCGGACGGCCGGCGCGCGAATCAGGTTCGGGCTGGCCGGCGACGGCGCCTTCTGCGTCGCCGACAACGGCGCGGGCTTCGATCTCGCCTATGCGCACAAGCTGTTCACGCCATTCCAGCGCTTCCATGCGCAGGAGGACTTCCCGGGCACCGGCGTCGGGCTGGCCGCCGTGCGCCGGGTGATCCAGCGCCACGGCGGCACGATCAGCGCGGAGTCGGCGGCGGGAGAGGGCGCCACGTTCCATTTCACGCTGGCGCCGGCGGGCTGAGCGCCGGCAACGCCGCGAGACTCTGCACAGAAGCTTACGATTTTCTGCGCCGAAACTGGTAGGCATTCTCTCTGTCCAACCCGCAAATTGGCGTGCCAGAAAGTATTCACGCCGCTGGCGGGAGGCTGCAGCAATTTCAAACTTTGAATCAAAGTTGTAGGGCGTTTCCCGACGAACTAGTCGGCATGCCTGACAGGGATAAGCGATGTTCCTATGGTGGTTACCTATTAGGAAATCGGCTCCAAACCCCTGGCTCAATCTACCTACCGATTCAGGTTTGAAAGAAGTTGTAATTCAGTCCATGGATTCGTTGCAAAGATGAACGCAGCGAAACGAGAAAACAGCTCACCACGGACGGAACCATGCAACCCTTCCTCGTAAAAACGGCCGCTGCCTGCCTGGCAGCCCTGCTGCTTGCCGCCCTGCCGGCCCGCGCCAACAACATCGGCGAAAACAGCTCCTGGTCTTTCGAGACGACCCAGGAAAAGTCGGCCCGCCAGACCAACCTCGACCTCTCCGAGCGCAAGAAGGGTGGGTACTACGACTCCTTCCAGACGTACACCACCAACAACACCTACATCCAGAACCAGACCAACTGCAGCCTGTCGGCGTCCTCGGTCGGCAACTCGGGCAGCAACGGCCTGTCTTCGTACACCTCCTCGCCCTCGGTGAGCGGCAGCGCCAGCACCTCGGCCGGTTCCACCGCCAACGGCGCGACCAACAGCACCCTGGGCGCGACCGGCCTCACCAGCACCCAGAGCAACAGCGGCAGCCTCTATTCGGGCGTCGGCTCCTCGATCACCAGCGGCACCACCGGCAGCGTCGCGGCCGGCGGCGGCACCTCGAGCCAGGTGCTCAATTCGCAACAGACCAGCTCCGGCGTCCTCACCGCCGGCGTCAGCGGCAGCACTGCCTGCGCCGGCGTCCGCTACTAAGCCTCTCCGCGGCGCAGCGCGCCGCCTCCCTCTTCTCCAAGGATTCCCGTGATCAAGACCTTCAGCACGTCCACCGTGCTGTTGGGGGCCCTGCTCGCCCTCGGCGGCTGCAGCACGCTCCCTTCACAGCAGTTTGCCCCCGACGAAGCCCCCGTCGTCGTCGGCCCGGCGCCCCGCGCCAACGTGACCTCCATCGAGCCGTCCCTGGCCTGCCTGGCCGAGACGCTGCGCAGCTGGCACGCGCCCGTGCTGGGCGTGGCCGTCGGCGACGTCAAGGACTACACCGGCAAGTTCAGCCAGACCGAAGGCAGCGAGATCACCCAGGGCGGCGCCCTGATGGTGTACTCCGCGCTCGGCAAGCTGGGCGAGACCGTGCGGGTGCACGAGCGCTTCGACACGCGCATCGCCGAACTGGAACTGGCCTACACCGACCGCCGCCAGCTGGGCGACGGCCAGCGCCATGACATCGAGCAGGGCAAGCCCGCCGTGCCGTGGCTGCCGTACTTCGGCGGCTCCATCCTCAAGTCCGACTACTACATCGTCGGCGGCATCACCGAGCTGAACTACAACATCGCCTCCGGCGGCATCGAGGCCGACATCGCCGGCTACAACGCCAAGGCCCGCACCTACAGCATGAACGTGGGCGTGGACCTGCGCATCGTCGACACCCGCACGCTGGCGGTGGTCAAGACGGTGAGCCTGCAGAAGCACGTGATCGGCGAGGAAGTCGGCGCCGGCATCTACCGCTTCTTCGGTTCGCGCCTGGTCGACCTCAACGCCGGTTCCAAGAAGCAGGAGCCGCTGCAGCTGGGCGTGCGCGCCACGCTGGAGCAGGGCGTCATCGAGCTGGTCGCCGCCGTCACCAAGGTCGACGCGTCGCCCTGCACCGGCGCGCAGCCGGCTCCGGCCCCCGCACCCGCCAAGCCGCGCGCCGCCGCGAACACCGTGCCCGCCGCGGCAGCGCCCGCGCCGCAAGGCACGCAAAGCGGCCTTGCCCCGCAGAACGCGACCGGCGCCGACGCCGCCGGCCAGCAGCTCGTGGCCTTCGACATCAACAGCAGCACCATCGCGCCGCGGGCGCAGGGCGTGCTGGACGCGCTGGCGCAGGAAGCCGGCGCCGGCCGCAACCTCACCGTGCAACTGCTGGCGCGCGACACCGAACAACTGCCGCCGCAACAGCTGGCCGACCTGATCGAGCAGCGCGTGCGCGCCGTCAGCGACGCGCTGGCCGCCAAGGGCGTGACCCCCGGGCGCATCCGCGTGAGCTGGCGCGCCACCCGCATCGACGCCAGCGTGCCGCGCATCGGCGCCGGCTACGTGGCGGTCGCCACCGTCGTCATCGGCTCTTGAGCCGTCCCATCCACCCCTCGCAGATTCCCCCTCGAAAGCAACAAGTGAAGAAGAAGTCCGTCCAATTCCGCCGCACGATCCTGGCCACGGCCTGCGTGCTGGCCGCCGGTGCCGCTTCCGCCCAGGTGTCCTACCCCTGGGGCCCGTCCGGCACGTACAACCTGTCGTTCGGCGCCGCCTCCTCGCAGCAGCTGAGCCTGCGTGACTACATCCTCGCCATCACGGCGCCGCAGGAGAACCCGGAATCGGTTTCCGCGCTGATCCAGGCCGCGTCGGCCGGCGGCACCTTCCAGGGCGGTTCCGCGAACGGCGTCACCGTCGGCGGCAACAGCATCGCCGCCAAGGCGACCGGCAGCGACAACTCCTCCAGCGCCGACCTCGCCCTGCTGCGCAGCGGCGCCGAAGGCCAGGACGGCATCGGCATCGCCACCTCGCAAGTGCGCGGCAACAACTCCTACCCCTACGGCTACGGCACGCAGACCGAAGCCCGTGTCGACGGCTCGCACATCGGCGTCGACAGCTACGGCATGACGCCCGCCAGCGTCGCCATCGAAGGCAACGCCGTTTCCGCCGCCGCGGTCCTGAACCAGTCCGCGTCCATCGCCTCCGGCGTGGTCCCGGCCGGCTACGGCGCATCGCAAGCCGTCGCCTCGATTTCCTCCTACTCCGTGGAGCCGTCCATCGGCGCCGCCGCCCAGGCCTCGACCAGCAACGACGGCATCATCGCCAGCACCGCCGGCTCGGTGAACGTGGCCACCTACCAGTCGGCGCAGCAGGCCGGCGTGAACGCCGGCTCCGGCGCCAGCGTCCGCTACACCGACGTCGCCCTGCAACTGGGCGGCGGCGGCACGGCCGAACAGGGCCTGAGCCTGAAGGACAACAGCATCTCCGCCGGCTACGCGGCCAACAGCGCCAGCAACGCCGTGCAGGCCACCGGCGGTTCCACCTTCGCCACGAGCGCCATGGTCACCAACGTGCAGGCCAACGGTGAAGGCCGCTACCTGCCCATCCCGGTGGGCGACGAGCCCCTGGTGCCCGTCACCCCCGGGCCGCTGAGCTTCGCCGCCTACGGCGCCGAAGTGCCGAAC
Organism: Ramlibacter agri; assembly: GCF_012927085.1. NCBI lineage: Bacteria > Pseudomonadati > Pseudomonadota > Betaproteobacteria > Burkholderiales > Comamonadaceae > Ramlibacter > Ramlibacter agri. The sequence continues at coordinate 946,501 of NZ_JABBFX010000003.1, forward strand.
GCCACCGCACAGGTGGAAAGCAGCCGCATCACCGCCGACCTCGGCGGCTACGACGAAGCCGGCCCGACTGCGCTGGCAGCCGCCCTGCGCCTTACTGGCAACTCCATCTCCGCCACCTCCACCGGCAACGCCGCCGGCGCCCGCCTGGCCGACGGCACCGTGCAGGCCGGCAACAGCATCGTGCTGGACGCCTCCACCGTGGGCCGCAGCGGCTACGACTCCGGTTACCTCGGTGCCGGCGCGCAGCTGCACACCGACGGCAGCTACTCCGACGCCAGCCTCTACGCCGACCTCGGCCTGCTGAACACCCAGGCCAACAGCTCCACCACCCTGGCTTCCCGCGTCTACGGCAGCGGCGTCGCCGCCAACGTGGATCGCCTGCTGTCGCAGGCCGCGGTCGCCATCAGCGGCAACAGCCTGAAGGCCGACGCCACCGGCAACCTGGCCGGCAACCTGGTCGACGTGAAGGCCACCGACTTCGGCGCCACCGTCGCCGCGGCCAACGTGCAGAGCAACGACGACACGTCGATCTCCGCCTCGCAGGAAGAATCGCAGGTCACCGTGCAAGGCGGCGGCAGCGGCCGCAAGGTCACGGTCGGCGGTTCGACCACCCTGGCCAACAACACCATCGCGGCCACCGCGGCCGGCAACATCGCCGCCACCAGCGTGTCCGTGCAGGCCACCCGCCTGCAGTCCGTGGACTCCGAGTCCGGCAGCGCGATGGCCATCGCGCAGACCTGGGAAGGCACTTACGCCGGCGCCCGCGGCGGCGTCACGGCCAGCAACCTGCAGTCCAACACGGGCTCCAAGCAATCCATCGACGCCTCCATCTACGGTGGCGTCGTCGGTGCCGACCTGACCGGCAGCTACTACGGTGAAACCGCCGGCCGTCCCCGCCTCGACAGCGCCACCATCGCGCTGACCGGCAACACCATCGTCGCGCAAGCCACCGGCAACGGCGCCGCCACCGGCGTCAGCCTGGCCGGCACCGACGGCCTGGTCCACGCGGCAGTCGCCAACGCGCAGTCCAACGACGTGCGCATCTCCGCCACCGCCATGGAAACGGGCGTGTTCGCGCAGACCGGCCCGGCCGCCGGCAGCACCATCACCGTGCAGGGCAACGCCGTCGGCGCCGCCGCCACGGCGAACCAGGCGAGCAACACGTTGTCCGCGCAGTTCGCCAACATGGACGTGTCGTCCTCGCCCTACTACTACGGCGACTCCATCGACGGCCCGGGCTTCTACGGCAACCGTGCCGTGCAGGCCATCGGCAGCGCCCAGCGCAACAGCGCCGACGTGACCGCCAGCAACACCAGCGAGTCCGGCTTCGCCACCGCCACGGTGACGGGCGCGCGCGGCATCATCGGCAGCAACGTCACGGTGCAGGGCAACCAGGCCACGGCCACGGCCGCCGGCAACCAGGTGCGCAACGCCATCGCCATCGATGCCGGCTCCATGGGCCGCCAGTACGGCAGCGGCGCTTCCATCGCCGACATCAGCAGCACGCAGGACAACTACGGCTCCACGCAGTCGGTGCTGGCGGGCTACGGCCAGCAGCTGTCGATCGGCGCCCACGTGCAGGGCGCGATGGACAGCGCCAACGTCGCCGTCACGGGCAACACCGCGCTCGCCACGGCCACCGCCAACGACGCCAGCAACAAGCTGGCGGTCACCGGCGGCAGCCTGGGCCAGTCCAGCGGCTATGCGATGTACGGCATGCCGTACTCCAACGCCACCGACTTCAACCTGGCGAACCAGCAGAGCACCGACGGCCCGGTGCAGGCGCAGGCCAGCGATGTCCGCATCGCCATCGAGCGCGCCGGCAACCGCAACGACTACGTCGGCGGCTCCACGCTGGCCGTCAACGGCAACACCATCGCCGCGGAAGCCCGTGCCAACAGCGCCGTGAACGCGGCCTCGCTCACCGGCTTCACCACGCTGGCCAGCAGCGCCGCGGTGTCGAACAGCCAGTACGGCGAATCCAGCGTCGATGCCCGCGTCGATGGCGCCCAGCTGCGCATCCGCAGCGTGGACAGCTCCGTCGAGAGCTCGCAGCTGGCGATGAAGGACAACACGGTGAAGTCCCTGGCCGTGGGCGCATCGGCGACCAACAGCCTCGACGTGCAGGCCACCGCGCTGCAAGGCACCGCGCCGGTGTACTACCCGGACGTCGTGTCGGTGATCGCTCCGCTGGCCATGGAGTCCACGCCCGCCGGCTACGCCGTCGTCAACAACCAGTCCCAGTGGGGCTCGGTGTCGGCGCGAACCGAAGCGTCGGTGCGCATGAACCTCTCGGGCTCCGGCCTGGAAGGCGGCACGGCGACCGTGTCGGGCAACGCGATCTCCGCCGTGGCGCAGGCCACCAGCGCCAGCAACACGCTGAACCTGGCCGGTACCACCATCGGCAGCATCGGCGGCACCGTGAACAACAGCCAGTTCACCTCGGCCGACGTCTCCGCGGAGCAGGCTTCGCAGCCCCAGGCCGGCGGCAGCTTCGTGGTGCAGGCGGGCGGCGTCTACGCCGCGCCGCTGACGGTGAGCAACAACAGCGTGCTGGCGTCCGCCGGCCAGAACGAGGCCTTCAACAGCGCCAGCGCCAGCGGCGCCACCGTGGCCGGCCAGTTCAGCGTGCTGAACTCGCAGCAGGGCCAGGGCTCCGTCTCGGCGCATGCCGACACGGGCCTGGTGGGTGTCTCCGCCAGCGCGGCCTCCGGCAGCAGCCTCGCGGTGACCGGCAACACGGTTGCAGCGAAGGCAGCGTTCAACACGGCGACCAACAACCTGGCTGTCGAAGCCAGCGCCGCCAACGCGGCCGGCGGCTCGGTGAGCAACGTGCAGACGACGAACTCCGGCAACGGCACGGCCTCGGTCGGCAGCTATGAAGGCCGCGGCACGATCGTCGGCGTGAGCCAGGGCCTGAACGGCTACAGCCAGGGTGTCGCCCTCAACGGCGGCACGGCCAGCGTGAACGGCAATGCCATCAGCGCCGACGCCTCCGGCAACACCGCGGCCAACGCGCTGAGCGTGGCGGCCCCGGCGGCCACCGGCTACAGCTACGGCCCGGCGTGGTCGGTGCTGAACACGCAGGCCAACGCGGCTGCGCTGAACGCCACCGTCACCTATGGCGGCCTGTTCCTGAACGGCGCTTCGCTGCAAGGCAGCTCCGCGGCGGTCACCGGCAACACGGTGGCGGCCACGGCCAGCGGCAACACGGCCAGCAACTCCCTGAGCCTGGCGGGCACGCAGTCCGGCTACGGCCAGGGCGCGGCGATCAGCAACGTGCAGACCAACAGCGCCTCGATCAGCGCCATGGTCCGCGGCGCGATGGTGGGCGTGGGCGCCGGCCTGGCCGGCGGCGGCAGCACGGTGGTGACCGGCAACAGCATCTCGGCGCAAGCCGTGGGCAACACCGCGGTCAACAAGCTCGTCGCCAAGTAAGGCGCGTTGCGTGAGGGGGCCGGACGCCTGCAGGCGGGCCGGCCCTTTTTTTTCATTCGAAGGAGAACCCCATGGCCCTGGCCTCCACCCCGGCGCTGCTCGAGGCCCTTGCCATCCGCGTGCGGCGCTGCCTGCCGCTCGCGGTCTGGCAGGAAGTGTTCGAACGGCAGCGAGGCTGCAATGTCCTGTTCGAGGAGCATCACCTGACGCTGCTGCATGCGGACCCCGAGGATCCCGTCACCGGCCCCGAAGCCGCGCTGCTGCAGCAAGGGCTGCGCGCGCTGGCCACCAGCTATCACGGCAAATCAGATTACAGCGCTGCCCCCAGCTCGCTGACCTTGTTCCGCCATCCGCAGCGCGCGTTGCGGATGGCGACCGCCTTGCGCCAGCGCGTGCAGGACATGCGCTTTCGCGTCGGCATCCACACCGCGCCCTGCCACCTGGGCATCTTCGAAGCCCAGGACCGCCACTGGGTCGTCGTGCTCGGGCCGGAACGCGAGCGCGCGGCCTCGCTGGCCTGGAACGCCGCGGCCGGCGCCATGGCGGTCTGCCCCGCGAGCCGCCGCGCGCTGGGCGCGCCCGCCTGAAGCCGGCACTGCTGCTTGCAATCGGCCCATGCCGCTCGGTTACGCTCGCAGGCTCATCAGGAGTACCGATGGATTTTCTGAGCACCCTGCATACCGACGTGAAGCTGTTGCTCGTCGGCGGGGCACTGGCATTGCTGGCGGGCCTGTTCAGCGGCACCAAGAAGAACGAGCACCGCTACATGGCCGTCTTCGTCGCCCTGATGGTGATCGCCGGCGTGCGCTTCCACCAGCACAGCGCCCAGGACGATGCCGATCGCAGCGCCAGCACGGATGCGGCGGTCAACCAGATGAAGAGCGGCGGCCTGCGCTCCGCGCGCCGCTGACTCCGGCGGCTTCAGCGCCGGCGCGGGCCGCGAGCTCGTGTATGCGAAAGGGCTAGGCAAATCACGGAGGCACGCCACGCGAACTCCCTAGCTTGCGCGAATTGAAAGCGGTTGTAATCCGATGCATCAATTCGTTGCCAAGCTCCTGGAGTCCGAACGTGCAGCCTGATCCCGTGAGTCCCCAACTGGAAGAACTTTCCGCCCGCGTCCTGCGGTTCCTGCCGCGCAGCTTGTGGCACGAACTCTTCGTGGAAGGCAATGGAGACGGCGTGCGCTTCGAGGACTGCACCTTGACGCTGTTGTTCGCGCAGGCTTCGCGGCCGGTGCCGGAGCAGGCGGCGGCCCTGCTGCAGCGCGAGATGCGCTGGCTGGCGGGCAGCCACCAGGGCAAGGCCGACCCGAGCGCGGGCCCGGACCACCTCGTCATGTTCAAGAATCCGAAGGCGGCGTTGCGGATGGCCTTGGCCCTGCAGAACAGCGAACAGAACGTGCAGTTCAAGGTCGGCATCCATACCGGCCGCTGCACGCTGGCGCTGTTCGAGGCCGAAGGGCGCCAATGGGCGCTGGCCCTCGGCCCTGAGCGCGACGAAGCCATCGCCGTGTCCGCCAAGGCGGTGGCCGGCACGGTGATCATCTCGGGCGGCACGTGCAAGGCGCTGGGCGATGCGCTGGACGAGGAAGTGGGCGGCGCGCTCGTGTCCGAGGAGTTCGAGGGCGCGGAGCTGGTGCAGGCCACGGTCATCCTGCCGCCGAAGCCGACGGCTTTCCAGAGCAGCTTCGCCGGTCTCGGGCTGACGTAAAGCCGGTGCGTATGATGAGGACATGTCCTACATGCTCCTCATCCACGAACCCATCGGCCAGCGGGCCACGCGCACGCGCGCCGAAGGCGAAGCGGTGTACGCGCGCATGGGGCAATTTGCGGAAGGCCTGAAGCAGCGCGACCTGCTGCTGGCCGTCGAATCGCTGCAGAACGTCGACAAGGGCACGCGCGTACAGGTGCGCGCCGGCAAGGCGCAACTGCTGGACGGCCCGTTCGCCGAAGCCAAGGAAATGGTCGGCGGCTTCTTCCTCCTGAATTGCAGGACGCGCGAAGAGGCGCTGGCCATCGCGCGCGAATGTCCCGCCGCCGAATGGGCGAGCGTCGAAGTCCGCGAATCCGGTCCCTGCTACCTCTGAAGCCTCACTGCGCCGGCGGCTGCTGCTGGCGCACGCGGGCGATGTACTGCAGCTCGCCCGCCGCGCGCGGGTCGCGCGGATCCACTTCCAGGCATTGCCGGTACAGCTTCTCGGCTTCGTCCAGCTGCCTGCGTTCGACCAGCACGTAGGCCTGCGAACGCAGGGCGCGCGTCAGCTCCTGGTTGCGCACTTCGGGCGGCGAGAACTCGCGCGCCGCCTGCTCGGCGCGGGTGAAGGACTGCATGGCGGCGTCCATGTCGTGCAGCACCAGCTGGACCTGGCCCAGCTCGGTCAGGACCATGGCATTGAGCGGCGCCAGTTCCACCGCCGCGGTCTCCGCGGCCAGCGCTTCGTTGGGACGCCCCAGGTCCAGCAGGGCATAGGCCTTCAGGTGGTAGGCATTGGCCCAGTTGCTGGAATAGACGCCGGCGCTGCCCGGCGCCTGGGCCTGGTTGCTGGCCACCTTCATGGTGTAGGCCAGCGTCTCCGGCGTCGAGCGCGCCGAGAACACGAAAGTCTTCGCGCCGCGGTAGCTCGCTTCGTAGGCGGCGATCACCTTGTCCAGCTCGGGCAGGGCCTGCTGCGGGCGGCCCGCCTTCAGCAGGCCGGCGCCCGCGACCAGGTTGCGGGACTGCTCCAGGTCCAGGCCGTCGGTCGCGGCGGGCCGCGCCTGGGGCCAGGCCGCGGACACGGCCAGCAGCAGCGGGAGCACCAGCAGGCGGGCAAGGCGCATCACTTCCTCCTTGATGAAACTGCCGCGATGCTGGCTCATGCGCGGCGGGCTGTCATCCGGCCTAGGGTTTGTCCGGAGCGCTCGCCTGTCGATTTCGCCTCGACTCGTTCGTCGTGCCAGCAAGAGCCGCGGATCGCCGCTTAGTCCACCAGGAGAGAACCATGCGCTTCATGATCATCGTCAAGGCCACCGCGGACAGCGAAGCCGGACGCTTCCCGCCCAATCCCGAGCCGCTGTTCGCCGCCATGGCGGCCTACCACGAGGAGCTGGCCAAGGCCGGCGCGCTGCTCGATGCCTCCGGCCTGCAACCGAGCAGCACGGGCTGGCGCGTCCAATACGATGGCGGCAAGCGGAGCATCGTCGACGGGCCCTTCACCGAATCCAAGGAACTCATCGCCGGCTACACGCTGATCCAGGCGCGCAGCCGCGAGGAAGCCATGGAATGGACGCGCCGCTACCCCAACCCGGTGGGCGAGGGCGTGCAGTGCCACATCGAGGTGCGCCAGCTCTACGAACTGGAAGATTTCGAAGGCAAGATCCAGCCCCAGACCGCGGACCGCTTCCGCGACATGGGCATGCAGTAAGAAGGAAAGGACAAGAAACGATGGCCCGCAAGATTTTCGTCAACTTGGCCGTAAAGGACATGAAGCGCTCGCAAGCCTTCTTCCGCGCGCTCGGCTTCGACTTCAACCCGCAGTTCACCAACGAGCAGGGCGCCTGCATGGTGGTGTCCGAGGACATCTTCGTGATGCTGCTGGTGGAGCCCTTCTTCGCCACCTTCATCAAGAAGCCCATCTCCGACGCGAAGAAGGCCACCGAAGTGCTGGTCTGCCTGTCGTGCGACAGCCGCGAGGAAGTGGACGCGCTCGTGAAGAAGGCGCTGGCCGCAGGCGGCACCGCGCCCAACGCGCCGCAGGACCACGGCTTCATGTACGGCCACGGCTTCGAGGACCTCGACGGCCACGTCTGGGAGCTGGTGTGGATGGATCCCAAGGCCGCGCCGCCGCAGGCTTGACCGCCCGATGCATTCGGCCACCCACCAGGCGATCGCCGCCGTCTGGCGCATCGAGTCCGCGAAGATCGTCGCCGCGGTGGCGCGCATGGTGCGCGACATCGGCGTGGCGGAGGAACTGGCCCAGGACGCCCTGGTGGCCGCGCTGGAACACTGGCCCACGGAGGGCATCCCGGACAAGCCCGGAGCCTGGCTGATGACGACCGCGAAGCGCCGCGCGCTGGACCAGATCCGCCGCAACAAGCTGCACGGCGAGAAGCTGGAGGAGCTGGGGCTGGACCTGGAGGCGCAGGAGGCGCTGGTGGTGCCGGACTTCGTCGACGCGCTCGACGCGGCGCGGCAGGACGACATCGGCGACGACCTGCTGCGGCTGATCTTCACCGCCTGCCATCCGGTGCTGTCGCCGGATGCGCGGGCGGCGCTGACCTTGAAGCTGCTGGGCGGCCTGACGACGCACGAGATCGCCCGCGCCTACCTGGTGCCGGAGCCGACGATCGCGCAGCGCATCGTGCGCGCGAAGCGCACGCTGTCCGAAGCGAAGGTGCCCTACGAAGTGCCGCGCGGCGCCGAACTGCAGCCGCGCCTGGCCTCCGTGCTGGAGGTGATCTACCTCGTCTTCAACGAAGGCTATACCGCCACCGCCGGCGCCGACTGGATGCGGCCGGCGCTGGCGCAGGAAGCGCTGCGGCTGGCGCGCATGCTGGCGGAGCTGGCCGCGGGCGAAGCGGAGACGCACGGCCTGGCGGCGCTGCTGGAACTGCAAGCCTCGCGCATGAACGCGCGCACGGACCGCGAGGGCCGGCCCATCCTGCTGCAGGACCAGGACCGCGCGCGCTGGGACCACCTGCTGATCCGCCGCGGCCTGGCCGCGTTGGCACAGGCGGAAGCGCTGGGCGGCGGCATCTACACCTTGCAGGCGGCCATCGCGGCCTGCCATGCACGCGCGCCGACGGCTGCCGACACCGACTGGGCGCGCATCGCGGCGATCTATTTCGAGCTGGCGCGCATCGTGCCGTCGCCGGTGGTGGAACTCAATCGCGCCGTCGCCGTCGGCATGGCGCAGGGGCCGGCCGCGGGCCTGGAGATCATCGACCGCCTGCGCGCGGACAAGGCCTTGCGCAACTACCAGTGGCTGCCCAGCGTGCGCGGCGACCTGCTTTCGAAATTGGGTCGGCACGCCGAGGCGCGGGAAGAGTTCTTGCGGGCGGCGGAGCTGGCGGGGAACGAGCGGGAGCGGGAACTGCTGCTGGCGCGGGCGGACGCATCCCTGCGCGGGACCCTGTAGGGTGCGCAGCTCTGCTGCGCACCGCGCGACACGGCCGCATGGTCACAGGTGCGCAGCGGAGCTGCGCACCCTACGAGTCCCGGTCCCGTCCGCGAATCACCCGTGCCGCATCGACGCGATCGGGAAGCGCAACTCCCCGATCGCCCACACGAGCAGCGCCCCCACCGCCATCGCCGCCCCGATCGCACACGCGCCCGCCCACCCGTACTGCGCATACGCCGGCCCGGTCAGCGCCGAGCCCACGGCGCCGCCGGAGAAATACATCGACATGTAGACGGTCGTCAGGCGGCTGCGCGCCTTCGCGTCCAGCCGGTAGACCTCGCTCTGGTTCGAGATGTGCGCGCCCTGCAGCCCCAGGTCCAGCAGCACCACGCCGGCGATCAGCGCGACGAGCGAATGCGTGCCCAGGAACAGCAGCGCCCAGCTCGCCACCACCAGCAGCACGAAGACGCCCGTGGACACGCGCGCCCAGCCCCAGTCGGCCAGCCGCCCGGCGAAGCGCGCGCTCATCGCGCCGATGGCGCCCACCAGCGCCACCGCGCCGATAGCCGCTTCGCCGGCGTGCCAGCTCTCGCGCAGCATGAAGGCCATCGCGGTCCAGAAGGCCGCGAAGGCGCCGAACAGCAGGCCGCCGATCAAGCCGCGCCGGCGCAGCACCGGTTCGTCCAGGAACAGGTGCACGATGGTCTTCAGCAGCGCGGGATAGCTGCCCTTCGCGGTGGGCTCCACGCGCGGCAGGCGGCGCTGGCACAGCCAGCAGAAGCCCGCCATCAGCACCGCGGCCAGCAGGTACACGGCGCGCCAGCCGGCGACTTCGGCGATCAGGCCGGCGGCAAAGCGGGCCAGCAGGATGCCGATCAACAGGCCGCTCATCACGGTGCTGACGACGCGGCCGCGCGTCGCATCGGGCGCCATGTGCGCCGCCAGCGGCACCAGGATCTGCGCCGCCACCGTCGTCGACCCCAGCAGCACCGAGACGCCGAGCAGCGCGTGGAAGCCGGGCGCCAGGCCCATCGCGGCCAGGAACACCGTCGACAGCGCGGTGCAGGTGACGAGGAGCCGGCGCCGCTCCAGCAGGTCGCCAAGCGGCACCACGAACAGCAGGCCGCAGATGTAGCCCAGCTGGGCGAAGGTCACCAGCAGCGCCGCCTGCGTGCTGGTGAGGCCGAAAGCCTGCGCGAAGAGCGCGAGCAGCGGCTGGGCAAAATAGTTGCTTGCCACGCACAGGCCCGCGCCGGCCGCCATCAGGCGGACCAGGCCGGGAGTCAATGGATTCTGTTCGGGAGTCGGATGCATCGGGAACGGGTGGGCCTGCAGGTCGCCTGGCCTGCAGGCATGTCTGGCGAAGAGGGAAAGATCAGTCCGCCTTGGGCTGGCGGTAGAACTGCGGCGCCACGCGCTGCACCACCGGCCCGTCGAAGCGCCAGGACATGCACTGTCCCATGTAGAACGGCGGCTGGTCGCTGCCGGCGCCGCGCGGGCCGGCGCTGCCTTTTTCCATCTCCCGATAGTGCGGGATCATCTGGAAGGCCGCGGTCGCCGCGTTGAACACCAGCTCGCGGATGTGGGTGCAACCAGCGACGCCGCCGATGGCGCCGTCGATCTTCTTGCGCCAACCCGGGCCCATGGTCAGGCCGACCAGCTTGCGCAGGGGTTCGCTGGACGCCTCGTGGCACTCGCCCCAGGGCACCTTGGCCATCGCGGCCTGCGCGTCGCGGATCGTGAAGCCGTCGTCGACGGTCAGGCGCACGCGAATCAGGTGGATCGGTTCGCCCGGTGGCAGCACGCCGCGCTCGTTCAGCGTGATCTCGATGGCCTTGGTGTCGGACAGTTCGCAGTCGATGTCCCACAGCCCGTCGTCGCGCAGGAACCCTTCGAACTGGATGCGGCGGGTATGGATGGGGCGGCGCGGGGCCGCCGCGGGAAGCTCGGTCATCCCCGCATCTTAGGCCGCGGCTCCTACAGCTGTTTCGGAGGCCGCCGACGGCCCTGCCGCGCGCATGCCTCTACAGTTGCGGCAGCATGGGAAAAGAACGACCGACGAACGGCGCGCCGGCGCAGCAGCCGCCCGCGCGTGAGCGTGGTTTCGTGCGGGTGCGCGGCGCCCGCGAGCACAACCTGAAGGACGTCGACGTCGAGATCCCGCGCGAGGCGCTGGTGGTCTTCAGCGGCGTGTCGGGCTCGGGCAAGTCCTCGCTGGCCTTCGGCACCATCTACGCGGAGGCGCAGCGCCGCTACCTGGAATCGGTGTCGCCGTACGCGCGCCGCCTGATCGCGCAGGCGGGCGTGCCCGAGGTGGACGCCATCGAAGGCCTGCCGCCCGCGGTGGCCTTGCAGCAGCAGCGCGGCGTGGCCAGCGTGCGGTCCTCGGTGGGCAGCGTGACGACCTTGTCCAGCCTGCTGCGCATGCTGTATTCGCGCGCCGGGCATTACCCGCCGGGCCAGGCGATGCTGTACGCGGAGGACTTCTCGCCCAACACGCCCCAGGGCGCTTGCCCGCGCTGCCACGGCCAGGGCCGCATCTACGGCGCCACCGAAGCGTCGATGGTGCCGGACGATTCGCTCAGCATCCGCGAGCGCGCCATCGCGGCCTGGCCCCCGGCCTGGCACGGGCAGAACCTGCGCGACATCCTGGTGACGCTGGGCTACGACGTCGACAAGCCCTGGCGTTCGCTGCCGAAGAAGGACCGCGACTGGATCCTCTTCACCGACGAAGCGCCGAGCGTGCCCGTGTATCCCGGCTTCACGCCCAAGGAGACGAGGCAGGCGCTGCGGGCGAAGACCGAGCCCGCCTACATGGGCACCTTCACCAGCGCGCGCAACTACGTGATGCACACCTTCGCCACCAGCCAGAGCGCGATGATGCGCAAGCGCGTGGCGCAGTACATGGTCAGCACCGACTGCCCGGCGTGCCAGGGCAAGCGGCTGAAGCCGGAAGCGCTGGCCGTCACCTTCGCCGGCCGCGACATCGGCGAACTGGCGCACCTGCCGATCGAGCAGGTCGCGCAGGTGCTGCAGCCCGCCGCCGAAGGCAAGTTGCGTGAAGCGATGTCGCAGGAGAAGCGGCTGGCCGCGCAGCGCCTGGCGCACGACGCGCTGGCGCGCCTGCGGACCCTGCAGGAGCTGGGCCTGGGCTATCTCTCGATGGATCGCGGCACGCCGACCCTGTCGCCGGGCGAGCTGCAGCGCCTGCGGTTGGCCACGCAGCTCGGCTCGCAGCTGTTCGGCGTGATCTACGTGCTGGACGAACCCTCGGCCGGCCTGCATCCGGCCGACGGCGAAGCGCTGCTGGCGGCGCTGCAGCGGCTGAAATCGGCCGGCAATTCGGTCTACGTCGTCGAACACGACCTGTCCCTGATGCGAGCGGCGGACTGGCTGGTGGACGTGGGCCCGGAAGCTGGCGAACGCGGCGGCCGCGTCCTGTACAGCGGCCCGCCGGCCGGACTGGAACAGGTGGGCGAATCGCAGACGCGGCGCCACCTGTTCGGCGAAGTGGCTTTGCCCGAACGCGAACTGCGCTCGCCGCGTGGCTCGCTGCGGCTGGAAGGCATCACCCGCAACAACCTGCAGGGCCTGGACGTGGCAATCCCGGTCGGCTGTCTCACGGCCGTGACCGGCGTCTCCGGTTCCGGCAAGTCCACGCTGGTGAGCCGCGCGCTGCTGGAGTTGGTGGCGCAGCACCTGGGCAGCGAGCTGCCGGGCGAAGAGGAAGAGGCCGACGAGACCGTGGAACCCGATGCCAGCGACGGCAACTGGTCGGGGCGGCTGGCCGGCGACACGGGCGCGATCCGCCGGCTGGTGCAGGTGGACCAGAAGCCGATCGGCCGCACGCCGCGTTCCAACCTCGCCACCTACACCGGCCTGTTCGACGGCGTGCGCAAGCTGTTCGCCGCCACGCCGGCCGCGCGCAAGCGCCGCTACGACCCGGGCCGCTTCTCCTTCAACGTGCCCAAGGGCCGCTGCCCCAAGTGCGAGGGCGAAGGCTTCGTATCGGTGGAGCTGCTGTTCATGCCCAGCGTGTATGCGCCTTGCCCGGAATGCCATGGCGCGCGCTACAACCCGCAGACGCTGGAAGTGCGCTGGCAGGACAGGAACATCGCGGAAGTGCTGGGCATGACGGTGGAGGAGGCTGCGGCCTTCTTCGTGGACGAACCCGCGCTGCAGCGGCCGCTGCGCACCTTGCTGGACATCGGCCTGGGCTACCTGCGCCTGGGGCAACCGGCCACCGAGCTGTCCGGCGGCGAGGCGCAGCGCATCAAGCTCGCCACCGAGCTGCAGCGCACGCATCGCGGCGACACACTGTACGTGCTGGACGAGCCCACCACCGGCCTGCACGCGGCGGATGCCGACCGCTTGCTGGCGCAATTGCAGCGTTTGGCCGACGAAGGCAACACGGTGGTCGTCGTCGAGCACGAGATGCGCGTGGTGGCGCAGGCCGACTGGGTGATCGACATGGGGCCGGGCGCCGGCGGGCAGGGCGGGCGGGTCGTCGTTGCGGGCACGCCGCAGTCCGTGGCGCGCAACCGCGCCAGCCGCACGGCGCCCTACCTGGCGGCCTGCCTGCGCAGCCATTCGCGCTAAACTGGCCCGGCATAACAAGGCTCGGGAGCGATGACGGCCAAGACCACGGTGATGTTCGCGGACCTGACCGGCAGCACGTCGGTGTTCGAGGCCCTCGGCAACGAGGCCGCGACGCAGGCCATCACCGGCCTCACGCAGTGGATCGCGCAGGTGGTGACCGACCACGACGGCCGCGTCATCAAGATGCTGGGCGATGGCGTGCTTGGCCTGTTCCCCGATCCCGCCAGCGCCGTCCTCGCCGTCGTCGAAATGCAGCGCGAACATGCGCGCCGCGTCAGCGACGGCGGCGCCGCCGGCCGCATGCAGCTGCAGGTGGGCCTGGATTGCGGCGACATCGTCGAAGTGGATGGCGACTGCTACGGCGATGCGGTGAACGTGGCCGCGCGCCTGTCGGACCTGTCGGGCGCGCGCCAGATCTGGGCGACCGAGGAGGTCGTGCGGCAAGCGGGCACGCCGCCGCCGGGCGCGCGCTTCCACGCGCTGGGGCCGGTGGCGATCCGCGGCAAGGCGCAGGTGCGCAACCTGTTCCGCATCGAGTGGCAGGAGGACACCTCCACCGACATGATGACGCTGCCGGCCTTCGACCCCCGCAGCGGCATGATGGCCCGGCCGGCACCGGCGGGGCGCATCGAGCTGCGCTACCTGGACCAGGCGCAGGGCTTCAGCACGGCGGACCTGCCGATCCACATCGGCCGTTCGCGCGAAGCCGAATTCATCGTGATGGACCCGCGCGTGTCGCGGCTGCACGTGCGCATCGAATGGCGCAACAACAGCTTCGTGGCGGTGGACCTGAGCAGCTACGGCAGCTGCGTGCAGTTCCAGGGCGCGGACGCGGTGGTGCGCCTGCGGCGCGACGAATGCGTGCTGCATGGCGCGGGCGAGATCGCGCTGGGGCCGGAGCTGGGGGACTTCACCTTGCCGGCGGTGCAGTTCGAGCTGGTGCTGGGCAGCCGTTAGGCAAAGCCCGTACGCTCCCCGCATCCGACGCGATGCCGCCACGGGCGTCGTGTCCGTGCTTGTCGCACTTCGTTACCTCTGCTATGGTCCCGGCCCAATGGCACTGCAGGCGGAATGAACTTCGTTTCCAGCTGGAACCCGCAATCCGCCCCCGCGCAGCAGCGCGCCGAGGCGATGCGCGAGCGCGTCTCGCAACTGCGCGCGCTGGAGCAGCGCGCGGCCGGCAAATCCGCCGAAGCGCGCGCGGTGTTCGAAAAGCGTGGCCAGCTGCTGCCGCGCGAACGCGTCGCGCTGCTGCTCGACTCGGGCGCGCCCTTCCTCCCGCTCGCTGCGCTGGCGGGCTACCTGCAGGACAGCAAGGATGCGGCGGCCTCCGTGCCCGGCGGCGGCGTCATCGCCGGCATCGGCTTCGTCAGCGGCGTGCGCTGCATGGTGGTGGCCAGCGATTCCGGCATCGACGCCGGCGCCATCCAGCCCATGGGCCTGGACAAGATCCTGCGCGCGCAGGAACTGGCGCTGCAGAACAAGCTGCCCTTCCTGCACCTGGTGGAAAGCGCCGGCGCCAACCTGATGCGCTACCGGGTGGAAGGCTTCATCCACGGCGGCGCGCTGTTCCGCAACCTCGCGCGCCTGTCGGCGGCGGGCCTGCCGGTGGTCACCGTGCAGCATGGCTCGGGCACGGCCGGCGGCGCCTACATGCCGGGGCTGAGCGACATCGTCATCCTGGTGCGCGGGCGCTCGCGCGCCTTCCTGGCCGGCCCGCCGCTGCTGCTGGCGGCGACGGGCGAAGTGGCGACGGAGGAGGAGCTGGGCGGGGCGGAGATGCATGCGGCGGTCACGGGCTTGGGCGAGTTCCTGGCCGAGGATGATCGCGAAGCTCTCGGACTGGCTCGCCAACTCGTCGCGTCATTCCGGCGCAAGCCGCAATCCAAGGCATGGATGGCGGGTCAAGCCCGCAATGACAAGGAGACGGCCGAGGATTTGCTCTCGCTGATGCCGGCGAACCTGCGGGAACCGGTCGACATGCGCGAGGTCATGGTCCGCCTCGTCGACGACGAGCTCCTCGAGTTCAAGGCAGCGTACGGCTCGGCGACGGTCTGCGCCCAAGGCAGCATAGCCGGCCACGCCGTCGGCATCATCAGCAACAACGGCCCCATCGACGTTGCCGGCGCCAACAAGGCCACGCACTTCATCCAGTGGATGTGCCAGCTGGGCCACCCCATCGTCTACCTGCAGAACACCACCGGCTACATGGTGGGCAAGGACAGCGAGCAGGGCGGCATGATCAAGCATGGCAGCAAGATGATCCAGGCCGTGACCAACGCCACGGTGCCGCAGCTCACCATCCAGTGCGGCGCCTCCTTCGGCGCCGGCAACTACGGCATGTGCGGGCGCGGCTACGCGCCGCGCTTCCTTTTCAGCTGGCCCAGCGCGAAGACCGCGGTGATGGGCGGCGAGCAGGCGGCGCGCACCATGCAGATCGTCAGCGAAGCCGCACTGGCGCGCAAAGGCATCCAACCTGACCCCGCGCGATCGCAGGCCCAGTTCGACCAGATCGTCGCCATGTTCGAAGCGCAGGCTGACGCGTTCTACACGTCCGGCCTGCTGCTGGACGACGGCGTCATCGACCCCCGCGACACCCGCGCCGTGCTGGCCTTCTGCCTGGATACCATTGCGGAAGCGGATGCCACGACCCTGCGGCCCCTGCAGTTCGGCGTCGCGCGCATGTAAGCCAAGGAGACCGCCATGCAGTACACGCATGAACACCTCGAGCTGCAGAAGACGCTGAAGCGCTTCATCGCCGAGGAGATCAACCCGCACGTGGACGAATGGGAGGCGGCGGAGATCTTTCCCGCCCACCAGGTCTTCAAGCGCCTGGGCCAGCTCGGGCTGCTGGGCCTGACCAAGCCGGAAGAATACGGCGGCGCCGCCCTCGACTACTCGTACTCGATGGCGATGGCCGAAGCGCTGGGCGACATCGAGTGCGGCGGCGTGCCGATGGCGATCGGCGTGCAAACCGACATGGCCACGCCGGCGCTGGCGCGCTTCGGCAGCGACGAGCTGCGGCGCGAGTTCCTGGCGCCGGCGATCGCCGGCGACATGGTGGCCTGTGTCGGCGTCAGCGAGCCGGCGGCCGGCAGCGACGTGTCCGGCATCAAGAGCCGCGCGCGCAAGGACGGCGACGACTACGTCATCACCGGCCAGAAGATGTGGATCACCAACAGCCTGCAGGCCGACTGGATGTGCATGCTGGTGAACACGGGCGAAGGCCCCGTGCACCGAAACAAGAGCCTGGTGATCGTGCCGATGCGCGACGACAAGGGCAACTTGCGGCCCGGCATCGAGGTGGCGCGCAAGATCCGCAAGATCGGCATGATGAGCAGCGACACCGGGCTGATCTACTTCGACGAGGTGCGCGTGCCGCAGCGTTACCGCATCGGCGAGGAAGGCCAGGGCTTCATCTACCAGATGCAGCAGTTCCAGGAGGAGCGCCTGTGGGCCGCCGCGAACTGCCTGCTGTCGCTGTCCAACTGCATCCACTGGACCGTCGAATGGGCGCAGGAGCGCAAGCTGTTCGGCGCCACGCTGGCCGACCAGCAATGGGTGCAGTTCAAGCTGGCCGAACTGCAGACCGAGGTGGAGGCGCTGCGCGCGCTGACCTATCGCGCCTGCGACCTCTACGTGCAGGGGCAGGACGTGCTGCAGCTCGCGTCGATGGCCAAGCTGAAGGCCGGGCGCCTGAACCGCCTGGTGCCGGACACCTGCCTGCAGTTCTGGGGCGGCATGGGCTACACCTGGGAGAACAAGGTGGCGCGCATGTTCCGCGACGGCCGGCTCGCTTCCATCGGCGGCGGCGCCGACGAAGTGATGCTGGGCATCCTGGCCAAGACCATGGGCGTGGCCAAGCGTCCGCCCGCGCAGGGATGAAGATCCGCCGCCTGCTGATTGCGAATCGCGGCGAGATCGCCCGCCGCGTCCTCCGCACCGCGCATCGCCTGGACATCGCGACGGTCGCCGTGTATTCGGAGCCGGACGCGCAGGCGCTGCACGTGCGCGAAGCCGGGCGCGCCCATGCGCTGGGCGGCCAGGCTTCGTCGGACAGCTACCTGCGCATCGACAAGCTGGTGGCGGCGGCGCTGGTCACCGGTTGCGACGCAGTGCATCCGGGCTATGGTTTCCTCAGCGAGAACCCCGATTTCGCGCAGGCGGTGGAAGACGCCGGCCTCACCTGGGTCGGGCCGCCGGTGGGCGCGATGCGCGCGCTGGGCAGCAAGTCGCGCGCGAAGGAACTGGCGCAGGCGCGCGGCGTCCCGGTGTTGCCTGGCTACTGGGGCGAGGACCAGTCCGAGGCCCGGCTGCTGCTGGAGGCCGAAGGCATCGGCTTTCCGCTGATGGTGAAGGCCGCGGCCGGCGGCGGCGGCCGCGGCATGCGGCTCGTGCACGCCGCCGCGGAACTGCCGCAGGCCTTGCGCAGCGCGCGCTCGGAAGCGCAGGCCGCCTTCGGTTCCGGCGAGCTGCTGCTGGAACGCGCGCTGCTCGCGCCGCGCCACGTGGAGATCCAGGTGTTCTGCGATCGCCATGGCGGCGGCGTCCACCTGGGCGAGCGCGACTGCTCGGTGCAGCGGCGCCACCAGAAGATCATCGAGGAAAGCCCCAGCCCCGCGGTGGGCGAGGCGCTGCGCGAGCGCATGGGCGCGTGCGCGGTGGAACTGGCGCAGGCCGCGGGCTACGAAGGCGCGGGCACGGTCGAATTCCTGGTGGACAGCGACCAGTTCTACCTGATGGAGATGAACACGCGGCTGCAGGTGGAGCACCCGGTCACCGAGATGCTCACCGGCTTCGACCTGGTCGAATGGCAGCTGCGCATCGCCGGTGGCGAACGCCTGCTGCTGCGCCAGGGCGACCTGGAGCCGCAAGGGCATGCCATCGAGGTGCGGCTGTGCGCGGAGGACGACCACTTCCATCCGCAGCCCGGGACGGTGCGCCGCTTCCTGCCGCCGCCGCTGCATGGCGAGCGGCTGCGCTTCGACCATGCGATCCACGAAGGCCTGCAGGTCACGCCCTGGTACGACTCGCTGCTGGGCAAGCTGGTCGTCCATGCCGATACGCGCGAGCAGGCGATCGAGCGGCTGGCGGACGCCCTGGACGACTTGCAGCTGCTGGGCCTGCCCACCAATCGCCGGCTGCTCGCGGCCTGCCTGCGGCACCCGGTGTTCCAGGCGGGCGAGGCGCTGATTCCCTTCCTGGCCGAACATGGCGACGAAATCCGCCGCCAGCTGGAAGAAGAGGAGTTCGTGCTGGCGCCCGAAGCGGCCTTCTCCGCGCTGCTGCCGCAAGGCTCGGCGCCGGCGCTGGCCAGCCCCTTCGAGCGGCCGCTGCGCGTGCGCCATCGCGGCGTGGTGCTCGACGTGCCGCTGCGCGAAGCCGAAGGCGTGAGCCCCGCGCAGGCCGTCGTCGTGGCGCTGCCGCAGGGCGGCTGGCACGTGCAGGTGGGGTCGGTGGACCTGTTCATCGAGGATGCGTCCTTCGCGCCGCCGGCCGGCGCAGGTGCGGGCACGGGCGCGAGCGAATTGCGTGCGCCCTTCAACGGCAAGGTGATCGAGGTGCGGGCCGAAGCCGGCCGCGCGGTGAAGAAGGGGGAGACGCTGTTGGTGATCGAATCGATGAAGCTGGAGCACGCCGTGGCCGCGCCGCGCGATGCGCTGGTGCGGGCGGTGCACGTGGAGGCGGGGCAGCAGGTGGCGCCCGCGCGCGTGCTGCTCATTTTCGAGGCTGCGCCATGAAGGCCGTGCCGGAAGAATTCGAGGATGAGTTCATCCGCGGGCTCAAGGAGATCTTCGAGCACCGGATCCTGTTCAACCAGGTGCTGGGGCTGCAGATCGAGAGCCTGCGGCCGGAGAAAGTGGTGGGCCGCATCGCCATGAAGAACGAGCTGGTCGGCCACTACCTCCACAACCGCCTGCATGGCGGCGTGATCAGCGCCGGCCTGGACGCCATGGGCGGGCTGGCGGTGATGGCCGCGATCGGCGCGCGCCATATGGACGAATCGCCCGAGCAGCGCCTGCACCGCTTCGGCAAGCTGGGCACCATCGACCTGCGCATCGACTACCTGCGGCCCGGCATCGGCGAACACTTCCAGCTCGAAGCCGAGGTCCTGCGCCTGGGTTCGCGCGTGGCGAGCACCCGCATGGAGTTCCGCGGTGCCGAAGGCAAGCTGCTGGCGACGGGGGCGGGGGCGTACATCATCTCGTGATGAAACTCCTCGCCGTCGCCCTCCCGCACCACGACGCCAACTTCGCGTACTTCGACGGGCAGGCGATTCGCTACATCAAGCTGGAGCGCCTCCAGCAGGAGAAGCGATTCCACTTCGGATCGTTGGCCGACTGGAAGCCCGCAGCTGAGGAGTTGTGGGGAATCGACTGCGAAGCCATCGACGACTTCGTCTTCAGCTTCGATCCGGCTTCGCTGCCGCCCGCGCTACGCGGGCAAGTCCCACCCGAAGCGATGATGCGACTCATGTCGGGCGCGTCCGAGGCCGAGCCGCTCGCGCCCGCTGTCTGCGAATACCTGGGCGTGCCGCGCGGCTGGCTGGTCAGCCATCACTGGCTGCATGCGCTCAGCACCTGGATGCTGGAGCCGCGGCTGGCCGACGTGCGCATCGTCATCGATGGCGTCGGCGATGGCCGCGCCTGGAGCGTCTACCGGGGCGACCGGCCGGTGGCGATCGGCGACATCCGGCGCGGGTCCATCGGCTGGGGGATGCGAGAAGCAGGAAAATTGCTCGGGATCCGCGCCGGCCACTACAACGACATCGCCGGCAAGCTGATGGGCCTGCAGGCCCACGGGCGGGTGGACGCGGCCTTCCTGCAGCGGCTGCGCGCTTTCGGCATCGGCGACCTGCGCGAGCTGTGGTCGCCGCAGCATTGGGAGGCGCACCGCGGCGACCCGCTGGTGGCGCGTCTCGCGCTGCTCGATTGGGCGGCGACCGTGCATGCCCGCACCGGCGAGCTGCTGGTGGAATTCTTCCGCCAGCACGCGCAGCTGGACGACGTGGTCTCCTATTCCGGCGGCGTCGCCCAGAACGTGCTGTGGAACGCGATGCTGAAGCAGGCCTTCCCGCAGCTCGTGATTCCGCCGCATGCCTCCGACGAAGGCCTGGCGCTGGGCGGCATCGAATGGCTGCGGCGGCGCCACGGCCTGCCGCCGCTCGAGTGGCCCGGTTTTCCCTTTGCGCAGTCCGACACCGGCGTGGAGCCGCCTACGGGCCGCACCATCAACGTCGCGGCGCAGGTGCTGGCGCAGGGCGGGCTGGTGGGCTGGTACCAGGGACAGGGCGAGGTGGGGCCGCGCGCGCTGGGCAACCGCTCGATCCTGATGGATCCGCGCCTGCCGCAGGGCCATGCACTCCTGAACCGGATGAAGCAGCGCGAGCCCTACCGGCCTTTCGGCGCCTCGGTGCTGGCGGAACACCACGAACGCTATTTCGACGGCGTGCCGGACGCCTTCATGCTGCAGGCCTCGCGCGTGCGCGGCGCGGGGCTGCCGGCCATCACGCACGTCGATGGCAGTTCGCGGGTGCAGTCGGTGGGCCCGGAGCAGGGCGCTTTCCAGGCGCTGCTGGCGCGCTTCCAGCAGCTCACGGGCTGCCCGGTGCTGGCCAACACCAGCCTCAACGTGGCAGGGCGGCCGATCGCGGCGTCACCGGAAGATGCGCTGGAGCTGTTCCGCGGCAGCCCGCTGCAGGCGCTCGTTGTAGGTGATCAGGCTTACTTGAAATGACGCGGGGCCCTTACGGGGCGGCCGGTATCCGCAGCATGTTCACGTTCAACACCAAACGAAAGTCCGCATCCGTGCACGATGCCCCGGTGTGTCGCAAGGACGCATCGAAAAGCACCAGCCGGTTGGCGACGCTGGGCACGCGGGTGCCGTCCTCGAACACCGTATAGCCGTTGTTGGTGTTGAGATACAGGATGGCCGTGGTGGCGCCCGGGTGGCGCGTGTCCACGTGCATTCCGTACTCGATGTGGCTGTCCTGGCGGGGCGTGAGGTTCAGCTTGGCCTTGATCAAGGCCTGCGGCTGCAGCCGCGCCAGCACCGGGTCCAGCAACGGCAGGCAGGGCGAACGGTGGGAGAAGCCCGGCTTCTCCAGGTAGAAACCGTGAACGAATTGGCGGTTGTGTGACGCGGGCAACGCACGACCCGCAAGGATCTCGCTCGCTTCCCAGGGGAAGGAGCCGGCCAGCACCGCGGTCACCAGCGTCTTCAGCTGGAGCGGCTGCAGGAATTCGTCCACCACCTCCATGAGGGGCAACAGTATCGCCCAGGCGCAAGGGGGCGCCGCACTCTTTGTCCCAGGAAACGGAACGATGTCCGCAGTGCGCTGGAAATGCGCGTCAAGGGTGCGACTACCCTCTTTCAAGCGTAACAAAGCGCAGCTATAGTCGCCGCTCGCAAGAGTAGGAGGGGACCGCGCCATCGCGTCGGTTGTTGTCCCTTTCACTCACGCAACCGACGCACCCCCAATGACAAGAACGAACGGGCCCCCCGTCCGCGCTGCTCGCCCCCTGTCCGTCGCCCACGCGCGTGCGTTCGCACGCGTGTGGGCGCTCGCATGCGCGCGCCGCCGTTCCCCCTTGTCCCTCTCTCGCCTCACAAGGTCCTGCCCATGAAAGCAAGAAAAACCAGCATTGCCACCCGCCTGCGCGAAGCCTTCCGGCTCGAGCCGCTGGAGCCACGCGTCCTGCTCTCGGCGGACCCGGTGCTGGGCGCGGCCCAGGCAGTGCTCGCTCCGCAGACGAGCGAGGACCAACTTGCGCAGGAGGCCTACTCCAGCGCGATGGCGCAGCAGACCACGCAGGCATCCAGCGCGGTGGTGGCGCAGATCCTGCGGCAGACCAGCAGCTCGCGCGGCATGACGGAGTTCGCGGTGGACAGCGCGACCTTCGACATCGCGAGCGTGCAGGACCAGCTGGGGATGCTGGAGGGGGCGTTCGACGTGCAGGCCGGCCAGACGATGGGGGGCACCGGCACGGTCATGATGGACCTGTACAACGACGGCAACATCTCGCCCGGCCACTCGCCCGGCAAGATCGACGTCGCCGGCAACTACACGCAGGCCGCCGGCAGCACGCTGACCATCCAGCTGGGAGGCACGGACCCCGGCACCGGCTACGACCAGTTGAACGTCAGCGGCCAGGCCACCCTGGACGGCACGCTGTCGCTGGAGCTGTGGAACGGCTACAAGCCCACCGACGGCGAGACCTTCGACATCCTCACCTTCGGCTCCGCCATCGGCAAGTTCGATGTGGGCGCCGGCTTCATCCAGGAAGACGCCGGGCTGTGGTTCTCGATCGACCAGCTGTCCAACGGCCTGCGCCTGACCGCGCACGAGATCGACCCCACCCTCGGCTACCTGCTGCAGGCGCTGCCCGACGCGACGAACGACGCGATGGGCCAGTGGCTGAACCACGACTACTTCGCCGACGTCACGCCGCAGACCTTCACCGGCGCCATCAGCCTGGGCAACCAGCTGACCGTGGACGGCACCTTCACCTTCGGCTTCGATTCGGGCGAGACGCTCACCGACCCCAACACCGGCGGCGCCGTCGAGGCGGACTTCTGGAAGCTGAGCATCTCCAATGCCACCGGCAGCCTGGGCCTGGACCTGAGCGACCCGTCGGCGCTGGGCATCTCGCTGTCGGACGTCGACCTGGGCCTGCTGTACGTCATGCCCACGTCCGCCAGCGCCACGCATGGCTGGCTGATGGCCGAAGGCTCCATCGGCGGCGCGTCCGCGGTTCTGGGCGGCCTGTCGCTGCATGACAACGGCACGCCGCTGGATTTCAACCTCAGCTGGGTCACCGGCGACGCGGCGACGCAGACGCTGGACCTGTCGGGCCAGCCGGTCGACGTCGGCGGCGGCCACGTGTTCGACGCCGATGGCTCCAAGGGCGAGTACCTGCTGCTCTCCGGCGGCTTCAGCGGCAGCCTGGACAGCATGGCGTTGTCCGCCACCATCGGCATCTCCATCGACAACAACGCCTTCGAGATGGCCGCGAGCGACGTGTCCGCCACGGTCTCCGGCGGCGGCATGTCGGTGGGCATCACCGACGGCGAATTCGGCCTGGTCGCCAGCGACGCCGGCGTCTCACTGGAAGCGCGCGGCGCGGCCAGCTTCGCCACCAGCGGCTTCAGCATGGGCGCGCAGGCGGTGCGCATCGCCTACAACAGCACCAGCGACGACGTCAGCGGGCGCGAGCTGAGCTTCGCCGGCGACTACAGCTACACCTTCGGCGACCTGCCGGCGGGCCCGGGCTCGCTGGCCGTGTCGGCCGTCGGCGTCACGGCCACCGTGGGCGACGGCGTCACGCTGAGCGGCGACTTCGCCTTCCAGCGCAGCGGCACTGGCGACAGCATGGCCGTCATCGGCCAGCACGTCGATGCCAAGGTCGCCGCCGGCGACTTCACGCTGGGCGTGAGCGACGGCGACCTGGCGCTGCTGGTGCGCACCGACGGCGTCGCCCTCGAGGCGAGCGGCGGCCTGGCCGCCAGCCTGGGCGACCAGGTGAGCCTGTCCGCGACCCAGGTGGACCTGCGCTTCAACGAGACGACCACGGACCTGGCCGGCACGGCGATGAACGCCGGGTCCCTCAGCCACACCTTCTCCAGCAGCATGAAGGCCGGCGCGCACGACCTGGCGCTGACCGGCGCCGATGTCGCCATCGGCGACTTCGTGCATGCGAGCGGCAGCCTGGCCGTGCACTGGGGCGACGAGACCACGCTGGACCTCGCCGGCGGCGGCACCGTGGACGTGAAGCAGCTCTTGATCGGCGGCACCGGCCTCACGGGCCAGGTGGGCCTGAACGGCGGCACGTCCGACTTCATCGGCTTCGACGCCAACGACGTGCAGCTGGCGCTGGGCCTCTTCAGCGACGCCGCCAACGACGCGCGCGGCTGGCAGGCCGTCAAGGTGCACACCGGCGCGGTGTCCTTCGAAGGCATCGACGGCGTGACGATGAAGGCCAACGACCTGGACGTCGTCGGCAACTTCAAGAGCAATCCGCTCGACCCGGTGATCGACTTCGCCGCCAGCCCGGTGCTGGTGGCCACCGGCGCAACCACTTCGCTGACGCTGGACATGGCCGGCGCGCGCGGCGCGCTGCTGGAAGCCTCGGGCACGGTGAACGTGTCGCTGTTCGGCTTCTTCCAGGTGTCCGGCGGCTTCGCCTTCCAGCGCAGCACCGAGTCGCTGACGCTCGCCGATGGCGAAGTGGTCGACGCGCAGCTGTTCACCCTGGGCGCGGCCAATGCCGACGCCTTCGCGGGCACCGGTGGCGACCGCGCCGACCGCGTGGGCCTGGACCTGCACCACGTGGACTTCGGCCTGGCGCTGGCCAGCGACCAGGCGGATCCTTCGCGCAGCTGGACCAGCCTGAGCGCCAAGGTCGGCAGCATCGCCGTCGTCGGCGTCGAAGGCCTCACGCTTTCGTCCTCCGACCTGATGGTCGCCGTCAACAGCAGCAGCATCGGCGCCCCGGTGGTGGACTACGCCGCTTCGCCGCTGCTGGTGTCCACCGGCCCCGGCACCAGCGTCAAGCTGGACATGGACGGCAAGCGCGGCCAGCTGCTGGAAGCGCGCGGCACGCTGGACGTCGATGCGTTCGGCTTCTTCCAGGCTTCGGGCAGCTTCGCGCTGACCAAGTCCAGCGAGAACGTCAAGCTGGATAACGGCGACGCCGTTGCCGTGGACACGCTGACCCTCGGCGCGGAAGGCGTGGACGCCTTCGTCGGCATTGACGGCGGCACGCCCGATGCCGTGGGCTTCGAACTGAATGACGTGGGCTTCGCGCTGGCGCTGATGCGCGAGCAGCTGCCCGCGGCCAGCCCCTCGGTGGCGCGCCAGTGGAGCGCGCTGCAGGCGAGCGCCGGCAAGGCTGCGCTGGACGGCGTGAGCGGCATCACCGCCACGGCTTCCAACGTGTCGGTCCGCATCAACAATGCCGACACCGCCGGCCACGTGGTCGATTTCGCGGCGACGCCGCTGGACGTGGCCACCGGCCCCGGCCTCGCCGTCACCTTCGACATGGACGGCGCCGCAGGCGCCACGCTGGCGGCGTCCGGCAACTTCGACCTGGATGTCGATGGCTTCTTCCAGGCCTCCGGCAGCCTCGCCATCGAGCGCCGCCAGGACAAGCTGACCCTGGCCGACGACCCGGCCACCACCGCCGTCGACGAATCCGCGACGCCGGTCGACGTGGACCTGCTGACCATCGGCGGCGCGGGCCTGAACGCCTTTGTCGGCGTCAACGGCGGCACGGCCTCGGCCCTGGGCCTGGCCATTGGCGACGTCGACTTCGCGCTGGTGCTGGCCAAGGAAAGCGCCGGCACCCGCAGCTGGAACACGCTGCAGGCCAGCGCCGGTTCCGTGGCGCTGGTCGGCATCTCCGGCCTCACCTTGTCCGGCAGCGACCTGGCCGTGCAGGTGAACGAAGCCGCCGCCGACGGCAGCGTCGTCGACTACGCCAAGCACAACCTGCCGGTCGCCACCGGCACCAGCAGCAGCCTGACGCTGGACATGGACGGCAGCGTTGGCGCGGTGCGCCGCGCCTCCGGCCACCTGGCCGTCGATATGTTCGGCTTCCTGCAGGCCGAAGGCGGCTTCGCGCTGGAAAGCCGCAGCACCACCGTGACCCTGGCCGACGGCAGCTCGGTCGCCGTCGACCTGCTGACCATCGGCGCCGATGGCGTCGACGCCTTTGCCGGCATCAACGGCGGCACGGCCGATGCCATGGGCTTCGCGCTGAACGACGTCAACGTGGCCCTGGCGCTGATGCGCCAGCACGGTGGCACGCGCACCTGGACTTCCGCCTACGCGCAGGCCGGTTCCGCCGGCCTGGTGGGCGTGGACGGCGTCACCGTCACCGGCGAATCGCTGGAAGTGCTGGTCAACCAGGCCGGCACGGTGGGCGACAAGGTCGTCGACCTGTCGGCCGCGCCGCTGACCGTGGCCAGCGGCCCGGACAGCAGCATCCAGCTCGATACCGACGGCAGCCTCGGCGCGCTGCTGCGCGCCTCCGGCCACCTGAAGCTGGACCTGTTCGGCTTCGTGCAGATGGAAGGCGACCTCTCCTTCGAGAAGTCCGCCCGCAACGTCACCCTGGCCGACGCGGCCCACACCACCGTGGCGGTGGACATGCTGGCCATGTCGGCCAGCAACCTGGATGCCTTCGTCGGCGTCAACGGCGGCAGCGACGACGCCATGGGCCTGGCGCTGCAACACGTGAACGTGGCGCTGGCGCTGCTGACCGCGCAGGACAACGCCGCGCGCACGTGGGTGAGCCTGCAGGCCAGCGCCACCAGCGCCGGCCTGGTGGGCCTGGACGCGGTCACGCTGAGCGCCAGCAACCTCGAGGTCTACGTCAACCAGGCCAAGCTGGCCGGCGACGATGTCGTCGACTACGCGGCCGGCGCGACCTCGCTGACCCTGGGCGGCCTCAAGCTGGACATGGACGGCGCGCAAGGCGACCTGCTGCGCGCCACCGGCGACCTGGAGATCGGCGTCGCCGACTACTTCCACGTGCAGGGCAGCTTCGGCATCGAAAGCCGCACCACCGACGTGACGCTGTCGGACGGCACCGCGACCCGCGTGCGCCTGCTGTCGATCGGCGCGCACAACGTCAACGCCTTCGCCGGCATCAACGGCGGCACCACCGACGCCCTGGGCCTGTCGCTGGGCAGCGTGGACTTCGCGCTGGCGCTGATGTCCGACGTCGCCAACCCGGCGCTGCACTACACCAGCCTGCAGGCTTCGGCCGGCCTGGCCAGCTTCATCGGCGTCGACGGCCTCACCGTCAAGGCCGACACGCTGTCGGTGCAGATCAACCGCGGCGTGCAGATCGCCGCGCAGGCGGCGCAGCACCTCACCGAGAACACGCAGCTGCACCTCACCGTCGGCGGCAGCGCCGGCACCCTGCATTTCACCCAAGGCGGCAACAGCGCCGACGTGGTGGTGGCGCCCGGCGAGACCAACGCGCAGGTGCTGACCGGCCTGCTGGGCGCCCTCGAATCGCTGGTGGGCGCCGGCAACGTCCTCGTCTCCGGCACCCGCGTCGGCGGCTACGACATCGTCTTCACCGGCGCGCTGAGCGGCCAGGACGTGAGCGGCCTGGCGGTGAACCTGCTGGCCCCGGATGCCACCGCAGCCGTCACCACCACCACCGATGCGGTGGCGGGTGTCAACGAGCTGAAGCAGATCACGCTGGAGCGCCAGCGTGGCGCGGTGCCGGACGTCACGACCAGCGTGACCCAGCTGGCCGCGATGGCCCTGGGCATCAACGAGATCAAGGGCATCGTCTTCACCACGCCCTACAGCACCTCGGGCAACTTCCAGATCTCGCTGGGCGCGCTGACGCAGACGGTGCGCTACGTCCAGAACGACGTCGACAACAACAAGGCGCGCCTGCGCACCGCTTTCGCCGCCCTGCTGGGCGTGGCCGAGAGCAACATCGACGTCACGTTCGACGGCACCTACAGCGCCGGCCACCTGTACAAGATCGAGTTCCGCGGCACGACGGCGCAACGGAACATCGGCGACATCACGATCACCGAGAGCCTGAAGGGCGCCATCCTGCCCTACACGCTGCAGGAAGGCTCGCAGCCGCAGGGCGAGACGCAGCGCGTCACCGTCGACGCGGGCACGGCCACCGGCACCTTCAAGCTGAGCCTGAACTACCTGACCTTCGGCACCTTCACCACGGGCGACATCGCCTTCGGTGCCGACGCCGCCACCGTCCAGGCGGCGCTGCTGGCGGCCAGCAACGGCACGCTGCAGCTCTCCAGCCAGGGCGCCGTCACCGTTACCAAGAACGGCAACAACTACGACGTCGCTTTCGGCGGCGGCTTCTCCGGCCGCGACCTGAAGAACCTGCAGGTGGCGCTGGCCGTGGACAGCACCGCGCCCAGCGGCAGCTTCACCGTCGAATACGACGGCCACACCAGCACCGCCATCGCCTACAGCAGCGACTCGGCGACGATGGCTGCCAACATCCAGGCGGCGCTGGAAGGCCTGGCCGGTATCGGCGCCGGCAACGTGCTTGTCACGTACGACGCCGCTGCTTCCGACACGCTGCACGCGAGCTTCAGCGTCTCCTTCCAGGGCGCGCTGGCGAACCAGGACGTCGCCGACTTCACGACGCACTTCGCCGGCCTGACCAACGCCACGGCCACGCCTTACGAGATCACCAAGGGCCACGCCGCCGTCGCCGAGCAACAGACGCTCGCCATCACGACGTCCGCGCCGGCAGCCACCTTCACCCTCACTTTCGGCGGCCACACCACGGCCTCCATCAGCACCGGCGCCACGGCTGCCGACGTGCAGGCCGCGCTGGACGCCGCCTTCACCGACGTCGAACTGGTCTCCTTCAGCGGCAAGCAGCTGACGGTGCGTTTCGGCGGCGCGCTGGCCGGCGCCAACGTCGCCCTGATGACGGCGACGGTTGCCACCACCGCCGGTACCGCCACGCTGGACGTCGTCACGCACGGCTCCACGACCGACATCGCGGCCACGCCGGCGCACAGCGTCGTCGTCGATTACGCGGCCGGCAAGACGGCGCTGACCGTGCCCACGGGCACCGGCAGCAGCTTTGACTTCAGCATGGACGGCGCCAAGGGGGCGCTGACGCGCGTCAGCGGCCACCTGGTCATCGACGCCTTCGGCTTCTTCCAGCTGGATGGCAACTTCGCCCTCGACAGCGGCTACGGCAGCGTGACCCTGGCCAGCGGCGCCGTCGTCGACGCGCAGGTGCTGACCCTCGGCGGCGACAACATCAGTGCCTTCGTCGGCGTCGGCGGCGGCAAGGCCGACCGCGTGGGCCTGGACCTCACCGGCGTGGACTTCGCGCTGGCGCTGATCGGCGACCGCAACGACACGGCCCGCAGCTGGATGAGCCTGCAGGCCAGCGCCGACACCATCGCCACGGTGGGCCTGGGCGAGCTGGAACTCTCGGCCGACACGCTGTCGGTCACCATCAACCGCGCCTCCGCCAAGGACGGCTCGGTCATCGACTACAAGCAGCAGAACCTGGAAGTCGCCACCGGCGCCACCACCAGCGTGACGCTGGACATGGACGGCAAGCGCGGCGACCTGCTGGAAGCCAGCGGCAACCTGCACATTGACGCCTACGGCTTCTTCCAGGCCGACGGCGGCTTCGCCATCGGCAAGCGCAGCGAGACGGTGAAGCTGGGCGACGGCAGCGACGTGGACGTCGACCTGCTGACCATCGGCGCTTCCAACGTCAACGCCTTCGCCGGCGTTGACGGTGGCACGACGAACCAGATCGGCCTGAAGCTGGAGAACGTGAGCTTCGCGCTGGCCATGATGCGCGAGCACACCGACCCGCTCGCCACCGCCACCGCGCGCTCCTGGACCGCGCTGCATGCGCAGGCCGGCAGCGCCAGCTTCGTCGGCGTCAACGGCCTCACCGTCACCGTGTCCTCGGTCGACGTCGAGATCAACCAGCCGGACGTGAACGGCAAGGTCGTCGACCTGGCCGCGGCTCCGGTCGATGTGGCGGTCGGCCCGGGCCAGAGCGAGAGCCTGGACTTCGCCGCTGCCGACGGCGCGCTGCTGCGCGCGAGGGGCGCCTTCGAGATCGACGCCTTCGGCTTCTTCCAGGCCTCGGGCAACCTGGCGCTGGAAAAGCGCACGAGCTCGGTCGCGATCGCCGACAACCCGCTGACGACGACAGTCGATGAAGCGGCCACCGTCAACGTGGACCTGCTGACCCTGGGCGGCTCCGGCCTCAACGCCTTCGTCGGCGTGGGCGGCGGCACCGCCGACGCGATGGGCCTGCAGATCGGCGGCGTGGACTTCGCGCTGGTCATGGCCAGCGAAGCCGGCCTGGCCGCGGGCGTGACGCCGCGCAGCTGGAACAGCCTGGAGGCCACGGCGCAGTCCGTGGCGCTGGTCGGCATCGAAGGCGTGACCATCGCCGCCGACACGCTGTCCGTGCAGGTGAACCGGTCCGCCATCGACGGCACGGTCATCGACTACGCGACGCAGGGCCTCGCCGTGAAGACCGGCCCCAGCGACACGCTGGCGCTGGACATGGACGGCAGCGAAGGCGCCGTGATGCGCGCCTCCGGCCACCTGACGCTCGACGTGCTGGGCTTCTTCCAGGCCGATGGCAACTTCGCCATCGAGAAGAAGACCACGACCCTGACGCTGGCCGACGCCGGCGCGACCCAGGTCAACGTGGACCTGCTGGCCATCGGCGCTTCCGGCGTCGACGCCTTCGCCGGCGTCAACGGCGGCACCGCCGATGCGATCGGCCTGGCGCTGAACGACGTCGACGTCGCCCTGGCGCTGATGCAGGAACACGGCGCCGCCACGCCGCGCAGCTGGACCGGCCTGAAGGCCAGCGCCGGCTCCGCCGCGCTGGTCGGCATAGCCGGCCTGACGCTCTCCGGCGAGAGCCTGCAGGTCGAAGTGAACAGCGCTTCCGACCCGGCCGGCCCGGTGATCGACTTCGCGAAGCAGAATCTCGACATCGCGACCGGCCCCGACAGCCACACCACGCTGGACGCCGACGGCTCGCTGGGTTCGCTGCTGCGCGCTTCCGGCCACCTGAAGCTCGATGTGTTCGGCTTCGTGCAAGCCGAGGGCGACCTGGCGCTGGAGAAGTCCTCCGGCCAGGTGACGCTGGGTGACGGCAGCACGGTGCAGGCCAACCTGCTGACCATCGGCGCCGACAACCTGAGCGCCTTCGCCGGCGTCAACGGCGGCACCGACGACGCCATGGGCCTGCAGCTCGATGACGTCGACCTCGGCCTGGCGCTGATCAGCGACAAGAACGATCCGACCCGCAGCTGGACGGCCCTGTCGGCGCATGCCGGCAGCGTCGCGCTGGTGGGCATCCCCAGCGTGACGGTGCAGGCCGATACCCTGGACGTGATCGTGAACCAGGCTGCCGCCGATGCGAGCCTGGTGGACTTCAGCGCCGCACCGATGAACATCGCCACCGGCGGCGACCCGGTCAAGCTGGACATGAAGGCCAGCGACGGCGAGCTGCTGCGCGCCACCGGCCACCTGAAAGTGGACGTGGCTGGCTTCTTTGCCGTCGACGGCAACTTCGGCGTCGAGAAGCGCACGACCGACGTCACGCTGTCCGATGGGAGCACGGCGCACGTCAACCTGCTCTCGATCGGCGCCGACAACGTCGACGCCTTTGCCGGCGTCAATGGCAACACCAGCGACGCGCTGGGCCTGAGCCTGGGCCACGTCGACTTCGCCATCGCGCTGATGGCGGACACGGCGAACCCGGCGAACAAGTACACCAGCGTGCAGGCCTCCGCCGGCCTGGCGGAGTTCGTCGGCGTCGACGGGCTGGTGATCTCGTCCAACGACATCAAGGTCAACATCAACCGCGGCGTGCAGGTGGCGGCGGTGCCGGCTTCCAGCACCACCACCAACACGCTGCTGCACCTGGACCTGGCGGCCACCGCCGGCAACCTGCACCTGGCCCAGGGCACGGACAGCGCCGACGTGGCGCTGAGCCCGACGCTGTCCAACGCGCAGTTCATCGCCAACCTGACCTCTGCGCTGGAGTCGCTGGACGGCGTGGGCGCGGGCAACGTGCGCGTGAGCGGCACGCGCCTCTCGGGCTACACCATCGAATTCATCGGCACGCTGGCCGGCACGGACGTCGCCGGCATCGCGGCGACCGTGGGCGCGGCGAGCGCCAGCACCTCCGTCACGACCACGCAGAACTCCTCTGCGGGCGTGAATGAAGTCAAGCAGATCACCCTCGAGAAGGAGCGCGGCGACGTCCCGAACGTGGACACCAGCGTCACGCAGCTGATCGCGGCGGCCGTGGGCGTCAACGAACTGAAGGCCATCGTCTTCAGCTCGCCGTACGTCACCTCGGGCACCTACCAGATCTCGCTGGCCGGTGGCGGCACCCAGACGGTGCGCTTCACCCAGAACGACATCGAGAACAACAAGACGAACATCCGCAACGCGCTGAACGCGCTGTTCGGGGTGTCGTCGGGCATCACGGTCGCCTTCGACAGCACTTACACCGGCGTCGGCCACCGCTACACCATCGCCTTCGGCGGCACGCTGGCGCAGCAGGACATTGCCGACATCAGCATCACCGAGAGCCTGTCGGGCGACATCACGCCGGTGAACCTGAAGCAGGGCTCGGCGGCCACCGGTGAGACGCAGCGCGTCACCATCGCCGCGGGCACGGCCAGCGGCACCTTCAAGCTGAGCCTGAACTACCTGACGCTGGGCACCTTCACGACGGCGGACATCGCCATCGGCGCCACGGCGGCGCAGGTGCAGGCGGCGCTGCTGGCCGCCACGAACGGCACGCAGACTCTCTCCAGCCAGGGCACGATCGCCGTCACCAAGACGGGCGACAGCTACGACGTGGCTTTCGGCGGCGGCTTTGCCGGCCGCGACCTGAAGAACCTGCAGGTCGCGCTGAACGTGAACGCCAACGCGCCGAGCGGCAGCTTCACGGTGGAATACGACGGCCACACGAGTGCCGCCATCGCCTACAGCGCCGACCACGCCGTCATGGCCGCCAACATCCAGGCGGCGCTGGCAGCGCTGGCCGGCATCGGCGCCGGCAACGTCACGGTGAGCTTCAATGCCACCGCGTCCGACAGCACGCACGACAGCTACAAGATTACTTTCGGCGGTGCGCTGGCGCAGCAGGACGTCGCGGACTTCACGACGCACTTCGCGGGCTTGGTCAACGCCACGGCCACGCCTTACGAGATCACCAAGGGCCACGCGGCCGTCGCCGAGCAGCAGACCGTTGCCATCACGAGCACGGCCACGCAAGCGAACTTCACGCTCACTTTCAACGGCCACACCACCGCCGCCATCAGCACCACGGCTACGGCCGACGACGTGCAGGCCGCGCTCACCGCGGCTTTCGGCGCCGACGTGCAGGTCGTCTCCTTCAGCGGCAAGCGCCTGACCGTGGAATTCGCCGGCGCGCTGGCGGGCACCGACGTCGCCCTGATGACGGCTGCCGCAACGACCACGGCGGGCAGCGCCACGCTGGCCGTCACGCAGCACGGCGCCACCGAGAACATCGCCGCCACCGCCGCCCATGCGGTGGTGGTGGACTACGCCACCGGCAAGACCAGCCTGAGCGTCGCCACCGGTCCGGCTACGACCTTCACGTTCACCATGGACGGCAGCCGCGGCGACATCACCGAAGCCAGCGGCCACCTCACCCTCGACGCCTTCGGCTTCTTCCAGCTGGATGGCTTCTTCGCCTTCGAGAGCAGCTACGGCAGCGTGACCCTGGCGAGCGGCCAGGTGGTGGACGCGCAGCTGCTGACGCTGGGCGGCAGCGGCATCTCCGCCTTCGCCGGTGTCGGCGGCGGCAGCGCCGACGCCGTGGGCCTGCAACTGGGCGACGTCGACTTCGGCCTGGCCCTGGTCAGCGACCGCAACGACACCGCCCGCAGCTGGATGAGCCTGCAGGCGAACGCGGGCAACGTGGACTTCGTCGGCATCGACGGCCTGGAGATCAGCGCCACCGAGCTGAACGTCAACATCAACAGGGCGGCGGCGGACGGCTCCGTCATCGACTACGCGCAGCAGAACCTGGAAGTCGCGGCCGGCGGCGGCAACACTGTCACCCTGGGCATGGACGGCCAGCGCGGCGACCTGCTGGAAGCCAGCGGCAACCTGAAGATCGACGCGTTCGGCTTCTTCCAGGTGCAGGGCGGCTTTGCCCTGACCAAGGGCACGGACCACGTCACGCTCAGCGACGGCAGCCAGGTCGACGTCGACGCGCTGACCATCGGCGCCTCCAAGGTCAGCGCCTTCGCCGGCATCAACGGCGGCACGGCCAATGCGATGGGCCTGCAGCTGACCGACACGAACTTCGCGCTGGCGATGCTGCGCGAACACCTGGGCACCGGCGTCACCACGCCGGCCCGCAGCTGGATGGGCCTGCGCGCCACCGCCGGTTCGGTCGCCTTCACCGGCGTGGCCGGCGTCACGATCCAGGCCACCGACCTCGAAGTGGTGGTCAACCAGCCGAACGCGCCCGGCGGCACGGTGGTCGACTTCGGCGCGGCCCCGCTCAATGTCAAGACCGGTCCCGGCCAGTCCATGGACCTGGACATGGACAGCGCCGACGGCGCGCTGCTGCGCGCCACCACGCACGCCACGCTGGACGTCCTGGGCTTCTTCCAGGTCGACGGCGACTTCGCCTTCGAGAGCAAGACCGCGCAGGTGACGCTGGCCGACAACCCGGCCACGACGACCGTCGACGAATCCGCGACGCCGGTCAACGTCGACCTGCTGACGGTCGGCGCGAGCAACCTCGATGCCTTCGCCGGTGTCGGCGGCGGCACCGACAGCGCGCTGGGCCTGCAACTGGCCGGCGTCGAATTCGGCCTGGCGCTCATGAGCGACCACGCCACGCCGACCCGCAAGTGGACCGCGCTGCAGGCCAGCGCCGCTTCCGCCGGCTTCATCGGCGTCGACGGCCTCACCATCGGCGGCGAGAACCTCGCCGTGCAGGTGAACCAGGCCGCCAGCGACGGCAGCCTGGTCGACTTCGCCGCGCGCACGCTGGACGTGCCCACCGGCACCTCCAGCGCGATGACGCTGGACATGGACGGCAGCCTGGGCGCGCTGGTGCGCGCCAGCGGCCACCTGAACCTGGACATCTTCGGCTTCTTCCAGGCCGAGGGCGACTTCGCCGTCGAGAAGAAGACGGCGCAGGTCACGCTGGCCGATGCCGCGCACAGCGTCGTCGACGTCGACCTGCTGACGGTGGGTGCGAGCAACCTCGACGCCTTCGCCGGCATCCACGGCGGCACCGACAACGCGCTGGGCCTGGCCCTGAACGACGTCGACTTCGGCCTGGCGCTGATGCACGAACACGTGGCCGCGGGCGCGCCCGCCGGCCGCAACTGGACCAGCCTGAAGGCGGAAGCCGGCAGCGTCGCCTTCGTCGGCATCGACGGGATCGGTGTTTCCGCCACCGACCTGTTCGTCGAGATCAACCAGGCCGGCACGGCCCTCACGCCCGTGGTGGACCTCGCGGCCGCGCCGCTGCAGGTGGCCACGGGCGGAACGCCCATGGACCTGGACATGGCCGGCTCGCGCGGCGCGCTGCTGCGCGCCGGCGGCACGCTGGACCTGGACGTGTTCGGCTTCGTGCAGGCGCACGGCGACTTCGCCTTCGAGAAGTCGTCGACGCAGGTCACGCTGTCCGACGCCACCGAAGTGCAGGTGGACCTGCTCACGCTGGGCGCACACGACACCAGCCTGTTCGCCGGCGTCAACGGCGGCACCGCGGACGCGCTGGGCCTGAGCCTGACGCACGTGGACTTCGGCCTGGCGATGCTGAGCGACCAGGCCAACCCCACCCGCAAGTGGACGGCCCTGCAAGCCGACGTGGGCGGCGCCTCCTTCGTCGGTATCGACCAGTTCACGCTGGCCGCCACCGGCCTCAAGGTGCAGGTGAACCAGGCGGCCGCCGACGGCACCGTCGTCGACTTCCTGGCCGAGCCGCTGGCCGTGAGCACCAGTGCCACGACCACGATGGACCTGAAGATGGACGGCAGCCAGGGCGCGCTGCTGCGCGCCACGGGCCACCTGGACATCGGCGTGGCCGGCTTCTTCAGCGTGTCCGGCGACTTCGGCCTGGAAAAGCGCACCCAGCTGGTGACGCTGTCCGACGGCACCGAAGTCCAGGTCAACCTGCTGTCCATCGGCGGGCATGACATCGACGCCTTCGCCGGCATCAACGGCGGCACCAGCGACGCGCTGGGCCTGAGCCTGGGCCAGGTGGACTTCGCGGTCGCGCTCATGAGCGACGTCAACGTCCCGGCCCACAAGTACACCAGCGTGCAGGCCACGGCCGGCCTCGCCACCTTCCTGGGCGTGGACGACCTGACGGTGGAAGCGCGCGACATCGCGGTCAACATCAACCGCGGCGTGCAGGTCGCGGCCACGCCGGCCACCGACGTCACCACCAACACCAAGCTGCAGCTGGACGTCGCCAGCGCGGCGGGCTCGGTCCAGTTCACCAAGGGCGCGAGCACGGCCACGGCGAACGTCAGCGCTTCGCTCTCCAACGCGCAGGTGCTGGCCAACCTCAAAGCCGCCATCGGCCAGCTGGCCGGCGTGGGCGCGGCCAACGTGCTGGTCACCGGCAACCGCGTCACGGGTTACACGATCGAGTTCGTCGGCACGCTGGCCGGCACGGACGTGGCCGGCATTGCGGCCGCCGTCGGCACCGCCAGCGCCAGCGGCACGGTGACGACGACGCAGAACGCGTCGGCGGGCGTCGACGAGGTCAAGCAGATCACCATCGAGAAGGAGCGTGGCGACGTCCCGAACGTGGACACCAGCGTCACGCAGCTGATCGCGGCGGCGGTGGGCGTCAACGAACTGAAGGCCATCGTCTTCAGCTCGCCCTACGTCACCTCGGGCACCTACCAGATCTCGCTGGCCGGTGGCGGCACCCAGACGGTGCGCTTCACCCAGAACGACATCGAGAACAACAAGACGAACATCCGCAACGCGCTGAACGCGCTGTTCGGGGTGTCGTCGGGCATCACGGTCGCCTTCGACAGCACTTACACCGGCGTCGGCCACCGCTACACGATCGCCTTCGGTGGCACGCTGGCGCAGCAGGACATTGCCGACATCAGCATCACCGAGAGCCTGTCGGGCGACATCACGCCGGTGAACCTGAAGCAGGGTTCGGCGGCCACCGGTGAGACGCAGCGCGTCACCATCGCCGCGGGCACGGCCAGCGGCACCTTCAAGCTGAGCCTGAACTACCTGACGCTGGGCACCTTCACGACGGCGGACATCGCCATCGGCGCCACGGCGGCGCAGGTGCAGGCGGCGCTGCTGGCAGCCACGAACGGCAGCCAGACTCTCTCCAGCCAGGGCACGATCGCCGTCACCAAGACGGGCGACAGCTACGACGTGGCTTTCGGCGGCGGCTTCGCCGGCCGCGACCTGAAGAACCTGCAGGTCGCGCTGAACGTGAACGCCAACGCGCCGAGCGGCAGCTTCACGGTGGAATACGACGGCCACACGAGTGCCGCGATCGCCTACAGCGCCGACCACGCCGTCATGGCCGCCAATATCCAGGCGGCGCTGGCAGCGATGGCCGGCATCGGCGCCGGCAACGTCACGGTGAGCTTCAATGCCACCGCGTCCGACAGCACGCACGACAGCTACAAGATCACTTTCGGCGGTGCGCTGGCGCAGCAGGACGTCGCGGACTTCACGACGCACTTCGCCGGCCTGGTCAACGCGACGGCCACGCCTTACGAGATCACCAAGGGCCACGCGGCCGTCGCCGAGCAGCAGCAGGTGGCGATCACCACCACCGCGCGCGAAGCGAGCTACACGCTCTCCTTCACCTACGCCGGCCACACCTACACCACCGGCGCGATCTCCATCACCGGCACGCAGGCCGAAGCCCAGGCCGCGCTGGACGCCGCCTTCGCCGGCCTCACCGGCGCCGACGTGCAGATCACGTCCTTCGCCGGCAAGCGCATGACGGTCAGCTTCGGCGGCAGCCTGGCGGGCGTCAACGTGCCGACGATGACGGTCAACGTGACGGCCGATGCCGGCACGGCGGACCTGCAGGTCAAGCAGCACGGCGCCACCGTGCACCACGATGCCGTCGGCGCCCACCAGGTGGTCGTCGACTACAGCGCCGGCAAGACGGCGCTGACCGTCGCCACCGGCAGCAGCAGCGACTTCACGTTCGACCTGGACGGCTCCCGCGGCGCGCTGCTGGAAGCCTCCGGCCACCTGAAGATCGACGTCTTCGGCTTCGTCCAGATCGAATCCGACTTCGCGGTGCAGAAGGACACGCGCACCGTCACGCTGGCCGACACCGGCCACAGCGTGGTGACGGTCGACGTGCTGACCATCGGCGCCTCGCACGCCCATGCCTTCGCCGGCATCAACGGCGGCACCGACAGCGAAGTCGGCTTCGACATCACCGACGGCAACTTCGCCCTGGCGCTGATCAGCGACCAGGCCAACCCGGCCCGCACCTGGACCGCGCTGAAGGCCGACGTGGCCAGCGCCGGCCTGGTGGGCTTCGACTTCCTCACCATCCACGCCGCCGACATCGCGGTGCAGGTGACGCGCGCCGGCCGCGTCGGCGACCCGGTCATCGACTATGGCGCGATGCCCATCACCGTCGCCACCGGCGGCGGCACCTCGGTGGACATCGACTTCGCGGGCAACCGCGGCGCACTGACGGCCGTCTCGATCGGCCGCGCGACGCTGGCCATCTCCGACTACATCTACGTCAGCGGCGGCTTCTACTTCGAGCAGGGCGCCGGCCAGACGGTGGACGTGGTGACCGGCCTGCCGGACAACCTGTCCACGCTGCCGCCCAGCCTGCAGGCGGGCCTGGCCAAGGTGGCCGGCCTGTCGGCGGACCACAGCCACATCGCCAACCTCGCCGTCGACACGATGCTGCTGAGCGGCTCGGACATCGACATCTTCGTCGGCCTGGGCCCGTACTTCATCGACGTCAACGGCAACGGCCTGTTCGACCCGGGCGAGTCGCTGAACCCCGACGCCTTCGGCATCACGCTGAACGACATCGACTTCGGCATGGCGATGTTCAGCGCCACCGCCGCGGCCGACCCGAACCACGTGATCCCCAAGTTCACCGCGCTGCAGGTGAAGTGGGACAGCGGCCTCAACATCGACTGGGACTTCTTCAAGTTCCAGGCCGACCACATCGAGGTCAACGCCAACATGGGCGGCGCCTGGGCCGGCGCGACGCAGCTGGCCAAGCCCTACGTCGACTTCCAGTCCAGCTTCGGCCCCACCGGCCTGGCGATCCCGGCCGGTACCAGCTCCATCAACCTGGACTTCGACACCCAGATGCTGGGCGTGTCCATCGGCCACGCACTGCTGAACGTCGGCGACTTCTTCCAGATCGAAGGCAGCTTCGCGTTCACCAAGTCCACGGCCGTGCCCGTGGACGTGGCGACGGGCCTGTCGACCTCCGCGCCGCTCGGCTCGCCGGCCGCGTCGAAACTGACGCAGCTGCGCAGCGTCGCCGCCGGCTACCTGTCGGCCGACGGCACGATGCTGGACGACCTGCCGATGGACGTCATCAGCTTCGGCGCCAAGGACGTCAGCATCAAGGTCGGCGACACCAGCGACCCGCTGTTCTCGCTGGACGACATCGACATCGGCTTCGCGATCTTCCGCGCCAGCACGAACCTCTCGTTCGCCGCGCAGATCCCGCGCATGTACGCCATGAAGGCGCACTGGGCGAACCCGCTGGATGTCGACTGGGGCTTCATGCAGCTCCAGGTGCAGGACCTGGACTTCAACCTGAACAAGGGCGCCGTGTGGTCCGGCACCACCGTCGCCCCGCACGTGGACTTCGTCTCCAGCTTCGGCGCGGACGGCTACCAGGTGCAGACCGGCGCCGACCCGATAGGCCTGGACTTCGCGCGCGCCACCATCGGCGTGTCGGTCGGCCACGCGCTGATCCGCATCGACGATTTCATCTACATCGAGGGCGGTTTCGCCCTGGAGAAGAGCGACTCGGTCCAGCTGGATATCAAGACCGGCCTGGGCGCGAGCGCCTCGCTCGCCGACAAGGCGATGCTGACGTCCAAGTTCGGCCCGCTCACCGACTACACGACGCTCAACGACTACGCGATGAACGCGGTGACGATCGGCCTGTCCGACGTCAAGCTGTTCATCGGCGCCGGCCCCTACTTCCGCGACGGGCAGGACCCCGACCCGGATGCCGTCGGCCTGGTGATCGACAACCTCGACCTGGGCCTGGCACTCTTCACCGACCCGACCGGCAAGGTTCCGAAGCTCTACGCGCTGGAAGCCACGAGTGACCTCGTGGGCTTCGTGGGCCTGGACTTCCTGACGCTGGAAGCGCGCGGTGCCGAAGTGCATGCCAACGGCGGCAGCGCCTGGGGCGGCAGCACCATCAAGCCCTACGTCGACTTCGTCTCCAGCTTCGGCGCGGGCGGCCTGCAGGTGGCCACCGGCAACCTGCCGGTCACGCTGGCCTTCACCAGCAGCGTCATCGGCGCCACGGTGACCGAAGCCACGCTGCAGATCGACGAATTCGTCTACGTGCACGGCGCCTTCTCCTTCGAGAAGGGCGCGAAGCAACAGGTCTCCGTGGACACGGGCGTCACGCTGACCAGCGGCGCCAGCCTGGCCGGCACCATGGCGGTGCTGGAAGCCACTTCGGGCGTGACCGTCGCCTCCGACTGGTCGAAGATCAGCGGCCTGGAGGTCGAGACCTTCACCTTCGGCATGAGCGACGTCGACGTGTTCGTCGGCTACGGCGTGCCGGACTTCAACTCCACGACGGCCATCAAGGACCAGAGCAACGTGTTCGGCCTGGTGCTGGACCACGTGGACCTCGGCCTGGCCGTGATGACGCCCACGCTGAAGACGGTGAAGCTGCCGCGCTTCACCGCGCTCAGCGCCTCCGCGCACCAGTTCCTGGTGGCGGGCGGCGGCGACGACTTCCAGCTGGAAGGCAACGACATCGCCGTCAACGTCAACTGGAGCACCGGCTGGCAGGGCGTGCCCAACGCCACCCCGGTCGTGAACTTCAAGGACAGCTTCGGCCCGTCCGGCCTGGCCATCCAGACCGGCGGCACGCCGGTGGCGCTGACCTTCACCGAAGGCGTGATCGAGGCGCGCGTCACCGACGCCGTGCTGGCGGTCTCGCAGTTCGTCTACCTGAGCGGCGACTTCGCCTTCCGCCGCGGCGCGTCCGCGGAGCTCACCGTCAACGGCCCGCTGGGCACCAGGTTCGAGAACGTCAAGGCGTCCAGCGTGGAGTTCGGCGGCAACGACGTCGAGGCCTTCGTCGGCGTCGGCGGCCCGTACCGCAAGAAGGACGCGAGCGGCAACTGGGTGATCAACCCCGACGCCGTGGGCCTGGTGGTGCAGGACTTCGACTTCGGCCTGGCGATCTTCCAGCCGGTGTACGACATCACCAACCCGCTGATCCCGCAGGGCACCAAGTTCACGGCGCTGAAGGCGCACGGCGAGAACGTCGGCTTCGTCGGCTTCGGCGACGTCATCGACCTGCAGCTCGATGACATCAGCGTCGGCATCAACCACAGCAGCCAGGCCGGCATCAGCGTCGACTTCAAGGACGCCGCGCACCCGGACGGCTACCAGGTGGAAACCGGCGGCACGCCGGTCTACCTGGACTTCGACAACGAAATCATCCAGGCCTCCGTCGGCCACGCCACCGCCAAGATCGCCGGCCTGGTGGAACTGGAAGGCAGCTTCGCCTTCGAACGCCGCTACCTGCCCAGCGTCAGCTACAACCTGCTCGGCATCGAAGCCAGCATGCCGGGCGAAGCGCTGGTGATCGTGGGCCTGGACGTCAACGCGTTCGCCGGCATCCACATCGGCGACCACAAGGTCGGCCTGGAGATCGACAACCTCGACTTCGCACTGGCCCTGGTGACGCCGGCGGTCGCGCCCGGCGTCAACGTCGACGCCATCCGCTTCTTCACCCTGGAGGCCACCGCGGACTACGCGGGCCTCGTGGGCACCGACCCCTTCCTCACGCTCGACGCGCACGACGTCGTGCTGGAGCTGAACGCGGGCATCATCGACAGCTACCCGCTGCCGATCAACATCGACTGGAGCACGCAGCCGGACGGCGGCCTGACGATTCCCGTGGGCACCTCGGGCATGAGCTACACGTTCGACCAGAGCGACGCCATGCTGCGGGTCGGCATGCAGGCCGACATCGGCATCTTCGACCTGTTCACGCTGTCGCTGCCGGCCTTCGACTTCACCTTCGTGATGCCGGACATCCCGGGCCTGCCGGACCTGAGCCTGAGCCTGCCGGACCTGAGCACCGGCCTGCCCGGACTGCCGACGCTGAACCTGCCTTCGTTCAACGTCTCCAGCTTCCTGCCGCGCCTGAGCCTCAAGTCGCTGGGCGACATCCCCGACATCGACTTCCCGGGCCTGGACTTCCTGAAGGGCGCGCTGGACTTCGCGAAGAACCTGGACCTGTCCATCGGCTTCGACGCGAACTTCAACCTGTCGCTGCTCGGCTCCATCGAGCTGCCGAACCTGACGCTGGACCTGGGCGACTTCGTCTACCTGAACGGCAACTTCAAGCTCAGTTTCGGCCAGAGCTTCACCGGCACCATGTACACCGGCCTGCCGTCGGACCTGTCGGCGGTGGAGAACCTGCTCGGGTCCACGGGGCAGACCATGGTCGACGCGCTCAAGTCGGCAGCCGGCGTGTCGAGCGACTTCTCGCGCATCGACAACGTCCGCTTCTCGGGCATGACCTTCGGCGCTTCCGACGTCGACGTGTTCGTCGGCACCGGCGGCCCGGACTTCAGCAAGCCGCTGCAGGACCAGAGCGACCTGTTCGGCTTCGGCATGCAGAACCTGGACATCGCGCTGTCGGTGTTCCAGGCGCAGGGCTCGCTGGCCGACGCCATCCACGCCGAGAAGTTCTTCTCGCTGAAGGCGCACGCCGACAGCCTGGGCACTTACGGCATGGGCGACATCCTGAAGATGCAGGCCCAGGACATCACGATCGAGGTCAACTCCGGCGGCAAGGCGGCCGGCGGCCTGATGCGCGCGACCGCGGACTTCGCCTCCAGCTTCACCGGCGACGCCACCCACCCGGCGGGCCTGAAGGTGGAAACCGGCGGCGACCCGGTCTACCTGGACTTCAGCGGCAACGAACTCATTGGCATCGACATCGGCATGGCGGACATCGCCGTGGCCGACTTCCTGTTCCTGCGCGGCTCGCTGGCCTTCCGCAAGGGCGAGGTCTACGACGTCAAGGTCAACCTGGGCGGCCTGGAGCCGCTGGTGAACAGCCTCAACGAAGGCGCCAACATCAGCATCCCCGACCCGCTGTCCATGCAGGTCACGGCGCTGACCTTGGCCGGCGCGAACCTGAGCGGCTTCGCCGGTGTCGGCGGCCCCTACCGCTACGGCGAGGACGCCGACCACGACGGCTACCTGGACCAGATCAACCAGGGCGCCGTGGGCCTGGTCATCGACCACGTCAACTTCGGCCTGGCGATCATGACGCCGACGCTCGCCACGGCGATCCCGGGCATG
The DNA here is from genome assembly GCF_012927085.1 of Ramlibacter agri. Taxonomy (NCBI): domain Bacteria; kingdom Pseudomonadati; phylum Pseudomonadota; class Betaproteobacteria; order Burkholderiales; family Comamonadaceae; genus Ramlibacter; species Ramlibacter agri. Next base: position 989,733 of record NZ_JABBFX010000003.1, read on the forward strand.
GAGCAGTACGCGCCGAAGTTCATCACCGCCAAGGCCTCGGTCGGCACCGCCGCCCTGGTGGGCGTCGACCCCAACCTGCTGACGGTGCAGGCGCAGGACGTCGAGGTGAACATCAACACCTTCTACGTCCCGGCGCTGGGCGCCGTGGGCAACGGCATCCTGCAGCTGTTCGGGCCGCCCTCGATCGACTACAAGGCGAGCTTCACCGAGGACACCAACGGCAACGGCGTGCTGGACGCCGACGAGGACAAGAACCACAACGGCATCATCGACACCGGCCTGGAGATCCCGGCCGGCGGCAACAACAGCATCCTGGTCGACTTCGACCAGGAGATCGTGCAGGCCAAGGTCGGCTACGCGCAGATCAACCTGGCCGGCTTCGTGCAGCTGTCCGCCTCGATGGCCTTCACCAAGAAGGGCTCCGAGCACGTCACGCTGTCGGACGGCACCGAGACCACCGTCACCACGCTGGCCATCGGCATCAACGACGCCTTCGGCTTCGTCGGCGTGGGCGGCTACTGGCAGGACAGCAACCACGACGGCCGCATCACCAGCGCCGACACGCCGGACACCAGCGCAGTCGGCCTCGCGATCCAGGACCTGGACGTCGGCATCATCGTCGCCAAGGAGCTGGTGATCAGCGCCGAGGGCGTGGACGTGGGCGTGTACCTGGCCGCCAAGGCCTCGGTCACCAAGGTCGGCCTCGTCGGCGTGCCCGACGTCACCCTCCAGGCCGACAACATGGACCTGGAGATCAACACCGGCCTGCGCTTCTCGCTGGGTGTCGGCCAGTTCACCACCGACGCCAGCGGCGCGGTCAGCTACGACAGCAACCTGTCGGTCAGCGCGTCCTTCACGACGATCGACTTCTCCAAGAGCACCTGGACGAAGCCGAGCGCGCCGGACGTGCAGCAGCCCGGCTACGCCATTCCCACCGGCAACCCCGAGGTGCCGGTGGTGCTGGACTACAGCGGCCAGTTCCTGCGCATCCGAGGCGCGGTGGAACTGGATGTCTTCGACATCGTCACGATGACGGGCGTCCTGGACTTCACCGCCGACGAACACACGGGCATCACCGCCTTCGCCGACGTGCAGGTCACGATCGGCGCCGCCGGCCTGGGCCTCACCTCGCATGCGACCGGCCTGCTGGCCATCCGCGACGGCGTCGCGATGCGCATGGAGCTGGACACCGGCGTCGACCTGGGCGACTTCGCCAAGCTGGACGCGCACCTGGACCTGACGCTGAACAGCTTCGGCCAGGAAGTGACCTACGACGTGCCCGCGGAATTCCGCGACAAGGTGGGCTTCGACACCTACACGATCCCGGCCACGCCGCCCGGCAAGCCGGACTGGACCGGCATGTACGTGGCGCTGGTGGGCAACGGCCACCTCCAGCTGCTGGACGACGCGCTGGACCTGAAGGGCGACTTCAGCATCATCGTGTCGCAAAGCGGCCTGGAGCTGGGCGCCACGGCCACGCTGGACCTGCCGGTGTTCGAACCGCTGTCGGTGACCGGCACGCTGGGCATCGTCGCCGGCGGCGTCTACGGCTCGCTGCAGGTGGGCAACCCCTCCGACAGCGGCGGCTCGCTGCTGATCGACGCCGGCCTGTTCGAGGTGCGCGGCGGCTTCCTGCTGCAGATCAACACCACCAGCAGCGCGCAACAGGTGCGCTCGCTGGAGCTGGACGCCGACGGCGAGCCGACCGGCAACACCAAGCTGGTGACGCTGGCCGGCCACAGCCTGCACATGGCCGGCAGCGCCGGCATCGCGGTGGGACCGGTGTCGCTGAAGGGGTCGATGGACATCGACATCAGCGAGCAGGGCCTGCAGGCCAGCATCGGCATGATCCTGGACCTGGACGTGCTGGGCTCGGTGAAGGTGAACGGCGCCATCACGATCCTCGACACCCCGACCGAGGGCGCGGTGTTCGCGATGAAGGTCGCGACCTCGGTGAACCTGGGCGTGGGGGTGCTGGGCATCTCCGCCGGCGCCACGCTGGAGATCAACACCAGCCAGGAGCAGGAATACGCGGGCGTCGCCGCCAACACGCTGTTCAAGCTGTCGCTGGACGGCAAGATCCACGTGCTGGCCTTCGACGTCGACTTCGCCGGCAGCATGAGCGTCGTCGACGACGTGTTCGAGCTGCGCATCGACCACGCCGGCCTCGACTTCTTCGGCGTGTTCCAGGTGGACGTCAGCGGCTACGTCCGCAGCGATGGCCACTTCAGCATCACCGGCTCGGCCCACCTGGGCATCGACATGGGCCCGCTGCAGCTGAATGCGGGCATGTCGCTGACCATCTCCGACCACCTGCTGGCCGCGACGGTCTACGGCTCGCTGGACATCCACATCGACCTGGGCCTGTTCAGCATCGACGAGACCCTGGCCGGCTTCAGCGGCACGATCGAGCTCACGCCGGTCAGCGCCTACCTGTCGGCGCGCGTCACCATCGTCGGCATCTCGGTGTCGGGCTCCTACCTCTGGAGCTGGGGCGCCCCGCCGGTCATCTCGCACCAGGTCGGCGACACCCTGTACCTGAACATGGGCGACACCTCGGGCCGCTACGGCAGCGGGGACCTGTACGACGACACGGTCAACGAGTCGTACACCATCAACAAGGAAGGCGACCAGATCGTCGTGCGGGCGCTGGGGCAGAAGCTGTCCTACGACGCCAGCACCGTCAAGCACATCGTCGCCAACGGCGGCAGCGGCAACGACTCGATCATGGTCTCGCCGGGCGTCGACGCCATCCTCGACTTCGACGGCGGCGACGGCAACGACAACTTCGTCATCGGCGGCGGCCTGGCGGGCTCCGTCATCCACGGCGGCAAGGGCAAGGACACCATCACCGGCGGCGGCGTCAGCGGCATCAGCTACTACGGCGACGAGGGCGACGACAAGTTCGTGGGCGGCCAGGGCGATGAATACATCGACATGGGCAGCGGCACGAACACCATCTTCGCGGCCGGCGGCAACGACACGATCCGCATCGACCAGGGCACCAACACGGTCGACGCCGGCGACGGCGACGACACGCTCCTGGTCGGCACGGTCGGCATCCTGAACCTCACGGCCGGCGCGGGCAACGACCGCGTCGTTCTGGACACGGTGACCTCCACGGCGGCCGACACGCTGACGCTGGGCGCGCACCAGCTGGTCTACGGCGCCCGCACGATCAACTTCGACGACAGCCTGGACCGCGTCGAGTTCAAGGACCTGGGCGCGACGACCAAGGTGGTCTCGCTGGCGAACCAGGACTGGGGCAGCACCGACCTGGTGATCAACGCGGCCGGCGTGCTGAACGTCAACGCCGCGCGCTTCAATGCGGCCAACGCCATGCTGTCGATCACGGCGGCAGGCATCAGCGGCACGCTGAACACGCAGCTGGCCGAACTGTCGGTGCTGAACACCGGCACCGGCGCCAACGCCAACATCACGGTGCGCGAAGCCGACAGCCTGGTGCTGGTCGGCAGCGGCCTGAACACGAGCAACGGCGCCATCGACGTGCAGCTGGCGGCGCGCGAGTCGCTGCTGACGCTGTCGCAGGGCGTGATCTCCACCAACGCGAGCGGCGGCGCGATCAGCATCGTCGCCGACGACGTGGACTTCGCCTCCGGCGCCGACCAGGTGCGCGGCACCGGCGTGCTGACCCTGCACGCGAAGAGCGCCCTCCAGAACTACCGCATCGGCGGCGCGGCGCAGTCCGACTTCGGCCGCGACTACTCCACGGCCGGCCAGACCGGCTACTTCGAACTGTCGATGACCGACCTGTCGGCGCTGCAGGACGGCTTCAGCCAGATCAACATCGGCAGCAGCGGCGGCAACACCGTCGTGTGGATCGGCGACGTGCAGGACGAGACGGTGGGCAGCTTCCTGATGTCCGCCCGCCTGCGCGACCCGGCCACCTTCTACGCCGACGACTACAAGATCGTGGGCGAGATCGAGTCCACGCAGTCCCTGTCCTTCCAGGGCCGGACGATGGAAGTGCAGAAGCAGAACGTGGCCGACCCGATGGGCACGCCGCGTTCGGGCATCTACGCGCCCGACGTGCACATCAACCTGAGCGAGCAGCTGCTCGTCTCCGGCTGGATCCGCGCGGCCAACCTGGTGAGCATCAGCGTGCTGGGCTCCACCGGCGCGCACGCGCTGGTCAGCTACGGCGCCGAGGTCAACAGCTTCACCGCCGACCCGGGCAGCCAGATCTACACCGAAGCCGCGGGCAGCCGCGTCGAGGTGACGACCTCCGCGTCCATCATGAGCGGCACGGCGATCTTCGCCGCGGGCGCGGGCTCGCGCGTGAGCATGAACGCCGGCACCGGCCTGACCTTGACGCAGGGCGCCACGGTCTCGGTGGAAGGCGACAACGCCAGCGTCGACCTCGAGTCGCACGGCTACATGCACCTGAACTCGGGCAGCGCCGTGCTGGCCGGCGCGAAGTTCAACTACGTCGGCTCCACGCCGGTGCCAGTCGCCACCGGCACGGGCGCGACGCTGACCCTGCGCACCGACGGCGAGATGACGCTGGACGGCTCCATCACCGCCAATGGCGACCTGGTGCTGGATGCAGGCCAGACGGTCAATGACCGCGCCGACTACTTCGACACCATCACCGGCAAGACGCTGTCCGAGACCACGGACCCGGCGGCGATCGCGGCGCTGATCACCGCGCTGAACGCGGGCACGGTCACCGCCGACCTGCAGGCGCTGCTGGCGGCCGGCAACGTGACGATGGGCGCGGGCACCGGCGTGAGCTCGCTGGCCAACTACCTGCCCTTCAACAACCTGTCCGACAGCGCCAAGGCGCTGGTGGCGCAGGCCCTGGGCTACACCGTCTACACCGGCGGCGGCTTCTACAACGCCGACGCCAGCGGTGCCCACTTCGTGACCACGCTGGCCGAGGGCGTGCAGGACACCGGCTACACCCGCTACGACGGCACGATCTATGTGAAGGTCGACGCCGCGGGGGGCCGCCAGGTGCTGACCGGCTTCGTGCAGGGCACCAAGCCGGACTACAGCAACAGCCTGGTCGACTGGGCGAAGTACGGCGCCACGGCGCCGTCCGATCCCAATGCCACCTTCGAGCAGCTCACCTGGCTGCAGAAGCTGGCCGTGGCGCATTCGCTCGGCTACGAGTCGCAGTTCAACCCGGCCGACATCGACTGGGCGTCCTATGGCGTCGCGGCTCCGTCCGCCACCGCCAGCTACGACGAACTGAGCGCCGACCAGAAGTCCGCCGCCAACCAGGCGCTGGGCTACGACGTCGGCAGCGGCATCCGCTTCTACAACTACAACGCGCCGCTGGGCAAGAAGCTGGTCACCACGTTCCAGCAAGGCTCGGTGGTCGACTACAACAACGCCGATATCTATTGGGGCAACGCCGGCACGCCGGCGGCCGGCGCCTCCTTCGCCAGCCTCACGGATGCGCAGAAGCAGGTGGTGGCCTCCGCGCTGGGCTACACGGCCTACAGCGGCACGAACTACGTCAAGCTGGATGCGGCCGCTGGCCTGCAGGTGGTGCAGAAGCTGGCGACCGGGCCTGCGCAGTTCTCGATCGAAGGCATCGACTGGGGCGGCATCGCCGCGCCGGCCGCCAACGCCACTTTCGAACAGCTCACGCCGGCGCAGCGCGCCGTGGTGGCGAAGAAGCTGGGCTACGCGATCGTCGACCAGCAGATGTTCTACAACCCGAACGCCGCCGCGGGCCAGCAGTTGCTGACCATGCCGGTCGAGGGCACGACCTACAAGAACGCCGACATCGACTGGGTGGGCGCGGGCCTCAAGGACCCGGGCACCGGCACCACCTTCGACAAGCTGTCGGTGCAGCAGCAGGAGCTGGTGCTGCAGAAGACCGGCTACCGCCGCTTCGACGGCGTCGTCTACCACGACGCCGAGGCCTCCGACCCGGCCCGCGCCTACGTGCTGACCTTCAAGGAAGGCACCGACTACACCAACGCCGGCATCGAGTGGAGCAGCGTCGCCATCCCGGCGGCGGGCACCGCCTTCGCCGACATGACGCCGGAACAGCAGTTCCGCATCAAGGACCAGACCGGCTGGACCGAGTACGACGGCACCGTGTACTACAAGGCCGGCGCCGGCGCCAAGGAGCTGATGACCAGCTTCGTCGAGGGCGTCGACTACCGCAACGCCGACATGAGCTGGGGCAGCTCCGGCAGCGAAGTGGCGGGCAACCGCTGGGTGCTGGACGACGGCACGCAGAAGGTCGTGGTCGTCGCTGCCGACGAGAACGGCGACGGCACGCCCGACGCGCTGCGCGTCACCGAGGCGCACCCGCTGCTGGGCCAGCGCGGCTTCGGCTTCCTGCTGACCGGCACGATCACCAACCTGGCCGACAACCACGACCTGGTGGTGGCGAGCGCGGACGACGTCATCATCCGCGGCAACATCAACCTGCTGGGCGCCAACTCCGACCTGAGCCTGCAGTCCGACAAGTGGGTCTACCTGGAGACCGCGGCCAACGTCCACGGCAACATCGACATCCGCGGCGGCGTGTCCGCCACCGGCGTCAACCTGGGCGGCGCCAACGCGGAAGGCGTCAGCGTCTACATCCACGCGACCTCCACGCTGAACAGCCTGCAGGCCGGCAGCTCCATCAATGTGATGGGCGGCAAGGACGTCATCATCGAAGGCCGCGTGGTGGCCGGCGGCACGATCGGCGCCACCGGCGTCACCTGGCTGGGCCAGGGCGACTCCACCATCAGCGTCACGGCGGGCGAGCGCATCGTCGCCGACGGCGGCCTGGCGGCTGCCAAGAGCATCACGGTGCGCACGACCAACGCGCCGGGCTCCAACGACGACGGCTACGGCGTCATCGTCGCCAGCGCCGGCGGCCTGATCGTCGGCGGCCACACCTCCGACGGTTCCGGCGGCAGCGTGGTGGTCGATGCGGTCGGCAAGGTGCAGATCGTCGGCAACGTCACCTCCGGCGGCGATGTCGTCCAGGTGTTCGACAACGGCCTGCTGCAGTCCGAGACCGTCAACTGGTCCGACGAATCCGGCACCGTGCTCCTCAGCTCCGGCGGCCAGCTGTACCTGGGCGGCCTGGCGCCGACCGCGTCCGGCGGCGCCGTCGAGATCGGCAGCACCATCCGCGCCAAGACCCGCGTCGACCTGGTGGGCGGCGCGAGCCCCGACCACGTCGGCGTCAAGATGCCGGGCGGCGCCCGCGTCACGGTGGCCGACCCGAACGGCGTCATCACCATCACGTCCGAGGACGATGCCGACCTCCAGGGCATCGTCGTGGCGGGCGGCGAAATCGTCGACTACTACGACACCACCGGCCACTACCTGGGCAGCCTGCGCAACACCTTCGGCGGCGAGTCGGTCATCAAGATCGACGTCGAGGGCCAGGTGCGCCTGGGCCACGACCTGATGGCCGGCAAGACCATCGACGTGCGCGGCGGCGTCGGCACCGGCACGCCGACGGCGGCGAACCCGTGGGCCGACCAGGGCATCGTGGTGGGCGGCAACGTCCACTTCACGACCTGGAGCGAGTTCAGCTCCATCACGCTGTCTGCGGGCGGCGACATGAGCATCCTGGCCCCGGCCTGGACGCAGGAACTCACCGGCGACCGCTTCGCCGAATTCGCCGACGGCCACCTGAGCGCCGACACCAGCTTCGAGCTGACGGTGGACACCGGAACGCAGGTGCTGCGCGGCATCGTCACGGTGACGGCCGCCAGCACGGTGGGCAACAACGGCGTGGGCGACCTGCGCGACGACCTGCAGGCCGCCATCGCGAACGCCACCTTCACGGTGGTGTCCTCGCCGGCGACGCCGGCCGACGTGGGCACCACGCGCACCGGCCTGCCGCTGATGGACTCGGACGCCGATGGCATCGGCGACACCGACGCCGTCACCGTGCGCCTGAACGACAGCCGCCTGATGCTGACCGGCAACTACGCGATGGGCATCGCGGCGGTGGCCGGCGGCAACGCCGAGCGCCTGGGCTTCACGCAGATCGCGGCCAGCGCCGCGACCGGCGGCGCCACGCAATCCGCCCGCGGCTACGCCATCGACGCCTCCCAGCGCGGCTCGGTGGTGAATCTGGGCAAGGCCGACGCGCCCGCCGGCGAGATCACCATCTCCGGCTGGGTCCGTGCCTACAGCGGCATCAACATGTACGCGGGCACCGCGGCCAACGGCGACCAGAAGCTGAACCTGACGGCGACCGGCGTGCTGGAGACCTTGTCCGGCGGCATGTTCCTGAACCCGGCCGGCGACGCCGTGCTGGAAGGCGACCTGATCGCCCGCGGCCGCGGCAGCGACATCATCATCAATGCCACCAACACGATCGAACTGCGCGGCAGCCTGACGGCGCAGCGCGACATCATCGTCACCGCCGGCACCGACGTGCACACCGGCGAGGTGAGCATCCATACCTACGGCACCGGCCGCCTGAACACCACCGACGCGCACGGCCGGATCATCCTGACCGGCCTGAACGACGTGGTGATCGACAGCCAGATCGGCACCGAGAACCCCGACCTGGGCCTGCTGCAGATCGGCTCCACCGCCGGCAAGCTGACCCTGGCCGCCAACGGCTGGCTGGAAACCGGCGCGCTGATGGCGCTGTCCGGCCAGAGCGTGGACCTGGGCGGCACCATCCGCAGCCATTCCGCCACGGCCGCCAGCTACGACTACGAAGTCAGCGTGACCAGCACCGGCGACGTGGACATCCACGGGAGCCTGGAGCTGGCCGGTTCGCTGCAGGTGCAGGCCGGCGACGACATCGCCATCCACGGCACCACGCTGCTGGTGCAGGGCGCGGGCCAGAAGCTGGCGCTGATCGCGGGCGACTCCATCGCCATCGGCAGCACGCTGGGCTACAGCGGCGGCGCGGTGGTCGAAGCCGCGGCCGAACTGGACGTCACCGCGGGCGGCCGCTTCGCCGTCGGCGCCGACGGCCAGCTGTTCGCCTCGGGCGACGACAGCAACATCGTGATCCGCGCCGACAGCATGGTGCTGGCGGGCGGCATCCGCGCGGGTGCGCAGCTGGTGGACCCGGCGGGCAGCGCCTTCACGTGGACCGGCAAGCGCTCCGGCATCGACATCCGCACCACCAGCTCGGTGGTGCTGGGCGACGGCGCCGACGCCGGCAACCTGGCGGCTACCGGCCGCCTGTCCATCCAGGCCGGCATCGACAGCGCGGGCCTGGGCTTCGCGATGTCGCGCGCCAGCTCGGTGCGCGTGGACGCCACCGGCGCCTTCGGCGGCACGGCGGCCTGGAGCGAAGCCGACGCCGGCATGGACGGCGCCATCGACCTGCGGGCCGAAGGCGACGTGCAACTGCGCGGCAACGTGGAAGCGGCCGACGCCGGCTCCACCATCAGCGTGCTGTCACGCTCGCAGGTCTGGATCGACGGCCTGGTGAGCGCCGACAAGGCGATCAGCGTCACCGGCGGCACCGACGACAGCCGCATCGGCGTGCTGGTCGACCTGCTGGTGCCGAACGTGTCCGGCGGCACGCTGGACACCAACGTGGGCGGCACCATCACGATCGTCTCCACCGACAGCATCCTGGTGCAAGGCGTGGTCGGCCAGGCCGACCCGAACGAGCCGCTCGGCGCGCTGGGCGACACCTCGCTGGGCCAGGGCAAGGTCGGCTCGCTGGTGATGCGTTCCACCGGCGGCGACATCACGCTGCAGCGGAACATCCACGTGCTGGACAACGTGGAGATCTACTCGGGCAACATCTACGCGCGCACCGACGCGCGGGTGTGGGCCACGGGCACCGGCTCCCAGATCTACCTGGCGGCACGCAACAGCCTGGTGGTGCAGGGCACCTACGACCCGGCGACCGACCAGGCCGATGCGGCCATCGTCAAGGCCGACGGCCTGGTGCACCTGGTGGGCGCCGACGTCACCATCGACGGCATCGTCGGCGCGTTCAGCGCCACCAGCGGCCACATCCTGGTGAACGCCGGCCGCACGCTGACGGTGGACGGCGCCGGCTTCCTGAAGTCCGGCAACGCGATCGACATGAACGTCGGCGTCGACATGAGCTGGACGCGGGCCCGCATGGAACAGGCCATCGTGCGCGAACAGCTGCAGGGCGGCACGATGGTCATCCGCGGCCAGGGCACGCTGCAGGCGACGGGCACCATCGGCCTGCGCTCGGGTGGCAGCGTGACTGTGGACGCCGATGCGTCCGTGAAGGGCACGCGCACGACCACCACGACCACCTACACCACCGAAGCCGACATCGTCGACGTGGTGACGGGCTACCGGCAGGAAGCCACCGGCACCGTGCAGGTGCCGGAGGTCACGCACACGACCACGGACATCACCGAACAGGTCGGCACCGAGCTGGTGAAGGTCGGCTCGAAGTACACGACGATGGACGTGACGCTGGAGCAGATCGGGTACTACAACCCGAACGCTCCGGCCGGCCAGCAGTACCGCGAGTACTTCATCGAGGGCATCGACTACCTCAACACCTCGATCGACTGGGACAACGCCGGCACCGGCGGCGCGGTCGTCCACGCCGACAAGGTCACGACCAGCGACTACACGAAGGCGGAATACCGGACCTTCAGCCAGCTCAGCGCGGCCCAGAAGCAGGCCGTGCTGAACGCGCTGGGCTACATGCCGCTGTACCAGTTCTCGTACAGCAACTACGTCGTGCACACGACGATCAACGGCGTCACCACCGACGACGCGACGCAGAAGCCGACCTGGGACACGACGACCAACGACCAGAAGGTCTACTTCGTCGACGTCGCCGGCTGGCGCGACAAGTACATCAAGATGCCCAGCGGCGCGCAGGTGGACATCCTGCGGGTGGTCTCGCAGGGCCAGGCGCAATACCTGGTGAACGACGCCTCGGCCGACGGCACCAACACCGGCGGCAGCTGGTCGACGCTGACCGGCGTCACCGACTACAGCACGATCGACTGGGCCGCCGCCGGCGTGACGGCGCCGACGACGGGCGCCACGCTGGCCGACCTGAGCGCCGACCAGCGCGCCGTGGTCGCGGCACTGCAGGGCGTCACGGCGGTCGGCGAATGGGTGGGCAGCTACCAGGACAGCGCCCTCACCAAGTACACGCAGATCGCGTCCAGCTACACCGGCACCGGCCCGGACGGCAGCTTCGCGCTGCTGGAAGACGGCTCCGCGACCTGGCAGGTGGACTACACCGCGTTCAGCGGCCGCCGCACCTTCGACATCGCCGGCCGCTCCGACAACGGCACGCTGGTGCGCGACCCGAACTGGTACTGGCAGCGCACGGGTGACCAGACCCAGGTGGACTATGGCTACCTGTACGCGGCGTACAAGACCTACGCCGGGATGCAGAACTTCGCCAACACGACCGGCCAGGCCAGCGACAGCACCAACCTGCTGCGCAGCTGGGCGACCTTCCAGGACGCGCTGCTGCACGACACCACCTCGGTGACGACGCTCAGCTCCAGCGTCCGCCAGAACGTGGTCGCCTACATGTACAAGTACTGGGGCGCCTGGCAGCAGCTCACCGGCCACTGGGTCGACAACGACGACGGCAGCGGCTGGCCCGACTACGGCGAGGAAGAGGACGTGCCCGAGTGGTTCGCCGCCACCGTGTACGAGAAGTACAGCAGCGCCGTGCTCAGCTCCAACGGGATGGTGTGGAGCTTCAACACGCCCGGCTCGCCGCAGGTCGAGGACAACTTCAAGATCGGCGTGCTCAACGAAGTGGGCGGCGCCGAGGATGCCTACGACTCCTGGGTGGCGGGCTTCCCGCTCTGGACCTCGGGCAACTACAACTACTGGAAGGGCGTCTACCAGCAGATCGTGGCCGAGAACGATTACCGCTCCGGCAGCGAAGCCAACGGCGGCGGCGGTGACGACCTGTACATCTGGGCCAACGGCCGCCAGGAGCTGACCGGCTACGGCTACGAGGACCGCACCGACTACTCCAACCAGTGGCTGTCGGGCGTCCACAACGTGTACGACACGCGCATCAAGCTGTCGTACCAGGAGGTCTCGCAGGACCAGGCCATCTACGACTACCGGCCGATCTACCAGACCACGACCAAGGACGTCATCACCGTCAACATGAAGGACGTGACGGTCTGGTCCAGCGTGCCGATCATCGAGCAGCAGACCGTGCTGCGCACGGTGGCGACGACGACCAGCACCTCCGAGACTTCGGTGCCCGGCTACGACGGCGAATCGGTCTTCGGCAACAACGTCCACATCGAGGCGGCGGGCGCCACCAACATCAGCGGCCGCATCAAGGCCAACGGCGACCTGTCGGTCGACAGCGGCACGACGCTGCAGCTGCAGGGCCTGCGGAGCAACGACGACGGCAGCCTGATGCGCACCACCCTGACGGCGGGCGACAGCATCGAGCTGCACGCCGGCAAGAACCTGGTGCTGGCGGACAACGCCATCGTGCAGGCGACCGGCGCGGCCGGCACCGTCAGCCTGACGTCGGACATCGACATGACGCTGGGCGGCCAGACGAGCGCCTCCGGCGCCGTCACGGTGGCCGCGATGCGCAACGTCGCGCTGTCCGGCAGCATCAGCGGCGGCACGCTCAGCATCGCCGCCGGCGCGGGCACGACCCAGGACGGCAGCATCACCGGCGACGCCGAGACGGTGCTGAAGGCCACCAGCGGCGACCTGTCGCTGGCGGCCGGCGACCTGGGCGGCAACATCACGCTGACCTCGTCGCACCTGAGCGCGGACAACGCCACCCACACCGCCAGCGTCAAGCTGTCGGCCAAGGGCGGCGCCATCGTGCAGACGCAGGATGCCGACACCGGCCGCGGCAGCGGCCTGATCGAAGCGCACGCCGTCCAGGCGCGCGCCGACACCGCCATCACGCTGAACACGCAGGTCGCTTCGGCCGACCTGCAGCTGGGCGAGGCGGGCAACATCGAGCTCACCAACTACGGTGACCTGGACCTCGCCAACGTCGTCGCCGCCAACGGCGCGATCGACGTGCGCAACACGGGCAACCTGCTCGCGACCCTGGTCAAGACCCTGGGCGCCAGCGACCGCAACGACGTGCTGCTGGTGACCGTGCAGGGCGCGGTGACCCTGGTGGACGTGAAGACCGGCGACCGCGGCGACGTGGAAGTCCGCTCGGCCAGCAGCGTGACGCAGTCCGGCGGCACCATCCATGCCGACGAACTGACGGTGCTGGCAGCCGGCATGGTCGGCCTGATCAACACCGACGTGAACACGCTGACCTTGCGGACCACCGCCGCGGGCAGCGTCGCGATGTCGCAGAACACCTCGCGCCGCCTGCTGGTGAAGGACGTGACGGTGGCCGACGGCTCCTTCACGCTGGACACCGACGGCATCGTCGAACTGGCGTCGGTGGTGCTGGCGTCCAACCGCGACGAGAACAACATCGAGGTCAGCGCCCAGGGCGACATCCTGGTGCGCTACGCCTCCGCCGGCATCTACCTGGACACCGGCGCCAGCCAGCCGACCGTGGCCGCCAAGACCACGATCACGCAGGCCGCCGACGCAGCGACCAGCAGGCCGCAAGTGACGCTGGTGCAGTTCCACGACCACGTGCCGGCGGCGGGCTATGCCTACGCCGTCAACGTGGACGGCACGCTCTTCAGCGTCGCCGTCGGCACCGGCGCCGGCGAGGTGGCCGCGGACTGGAACGTGATCCTGGACGCGCTGAAGACGAAGATCGAATCCAGCGGCGTGTTCACCGTCAGCTTCGACGCCGCCGCCCGCCAGCTGACGCTGACCGGCCGCGACAGCGTGGTCCGCGGCATCGCGGGCCAGGTGACGCTGCCGAACGTGAGTTCGTCGGGCGACATCAAGCTGACGTCCACCACCGGCCGCATCACCGAGAGCTTCCCGGACGACGCCGTCGACCTGGTGGCCGACCGCCTGGTGCTCGATGCCGCCCTCGGCATCGACGGCCTGGAGATCGCGGCCAACAGCCTGGACGCCATCACCGCCAGCGGCGACATCGTGCTGTCCGAGCGCGACGGCCTGTACGAGAAGTCGCAGGGCCTGGACGTCGTCCGCGCCCAGACCACCAAGGTCGCCGGCGGCACCAGCCAGGTCAACATCACCACCGTCAACGAGCTGCGCGTGGGCGACAACGCCCACCCGGCGGCGGTGGGCGCGGTGCGCGCCAACACCATCCGCTTCACCAGCACGGCCAACAGCGTCAGCGTGGCCACGCCGGTCGGCCGGACGGACACCAATCCGGTGGATTCGCTGGACTACGACAGCGGCGTCGCCTTCGTGGCGCACGACGTGGTCTCGCTGTACCGCTTCTTCAACGCGCCGGTCCTGATGGAGTACCGCGCGGGCGGCTACTTCCTGTTCGACGACGCCAGCCGCCTGTTCCCGGGCGACATGGCGTCCGAGACCCTGATCATCGAGTCGGGCGGCACGCTGAGCCTGAACGGCAACCTGCAGGCCAGCAAGGACCTGGAGCTGATCGCGGGCGAAGACCTGATCCTGACCGGCACCGTGAAGGCGCTGCCCAGCGACGCCGACGGCCTGATCGACAACCTGGTGCTGGTGGCCAAGGGCCTGCACAAGGTGCAGAAGGCGATCGACCTCACCGGCGACCACGACACGAACGACACCGTCAGCGAAGCCGGCATCTACGTCGACTACAACCACGACGGCGACACCAACGACATCCTGGACGAGGTCAAGGACAACGTCGACTACAACGGCGACGGCAAGATCGAGGGCATCGTCACCGAGATGGTGCGCGCGCCGATCGACCTGAACGGCGACGGCGACACCAACGACGTGATCTCCGAGAACGCCGTGCTGGTGGACAGCGGCTTCCTGAACGTCCAGGTCGACGGGCTGCCGGCGGCGGAGTTCCAGCTGCGGGCGTCCAAGGACATCTACGTCGCGCTCAAGACCGACCTGGCGCTGACCGGCTTCGTCGGCGGCGTCAACGGCTACGAATCGGCCCGCAGCGTCACCTTCAACATCACCGGCAAGCTCACGGTGACCAGCGGCATCGTGTCCGCCGATTCGGAAGCGGGCAACGCCGCCGCCGCAGCGGCGCAGGCGCTGACCCCGCTGCTGCCCTCGGACGTGATCGCGGCGAACACCCTGCCGGGCCGCGTGACGATCAACGCCACCTCGATCAGCAGCGACGGCGCCTCGGTCTTCATCGCCTACGACCTGGTGGTGAACGCCACCAACGCGGTGCAGCTGAACACGCTGGTGGACCACATCAGCGTCGACTCCACCGACACCGGCGACATCTACGTCAACGAGGCCGACGGCCTGGTCGTCGACCACGTGCTGGCGAACAACGGCACCATCAAGGTCTCCGCGGGCGGCAGCACCTGGGTGCGCGACATCCGCAACGTCGCGGACAACAAGGACATCACGGTCCTGGCCGCGGGCGACCTGTGGGTGGACAGCATCGAGAGCGGCACCGCGGTCGGCGCGGAGAAGACCGGCGGCACCGTCACGGTCGACGCCAGCGGCGTCATCCGCGAATGGGCCGGCCTGGTGCGCACGGCGTCCGGCAACATCACCGGCACGGCGCTGGACCAGAGCTCGCCCGACCTGTACGGCTGGATGGTCGTCGTCAACGGCGTCACTTCGAATGCCGATGAAAACAGTGCGATCGACCCGGTCGGCCCGCTGTTCCTGGCCAACCCGACGATCGCCGGCACCGGCTACGAGCTGGAAGTGCGCTACAGCGCGCCGGCCGGCACCGGCCTGGTGACGGGCGCGACCACGGTGACCCAGAACACGGTGTCCTCGCAGGGCGGCCAGCTGCGCCCGGTCAGCAGCACCACGGTGACCGCGGCAGGCACCTCGGTGAAGCAGATCGACGTGCTGACCTTCGGCGAGTTCGCGCTGGCTGCCGGCACGAGCATCTCGGTGCAGGTCAACACCACCACCTACGTGGTGGCGGTCGGCGACAAGGTCAACAACGTCACGGTGACGGCGACCTGGGCCTCCATCCTCGCCGCGCTGGACTACAAGATCACGCAGGGCAACGTGGTGGTGGTGGACGTGGACAGCAATGCCCACAGCCTGACCTTCACGGCGGTGGCGGCGAACACGGCCTTCACCCTGTCCAACGTGCTGGTGCAGGCGGTGTCCACCGGCACGCTGTTCGGCGCGGTCGACTCCGATGGCACCGCGCCCACGCAGTCCGCGGGCGCCGACGCCACCCAGGTGTCGGATATCTCCTTCCGCAACGGCGCGCTGAGCGACAGCGCCAGCTACGAAGTGGTGGTCAACGGCCACGTGTACACGGCGCGCAGCGGCGACAACGAGACGCTGACGCTGGACGTCAACGGCAAGCAGATCACGGTCGATGCCTACACCTGGCAGGCGGTGACGGGCGCGGCGATCAACGCGGCCGACACGAGCGACCCGAGCCTGCCGCGGACGATCTCGATCAACTCCGCGCCCACGGCCGGCACCAAGTACGTCCTGACCATCAACGGCACCCAGGTCAGCAGCTACACGGCGGCCAGCGGCGACAGCGCCGCGACCCTGGCGAACAAGCTGCAGGCCGGCATCTCCGGCTACGCGTCGTCCCTGAGCGGCAGCACGATCACCGTCACCAGCGGCGCCGGCGACGTCGACATCACGCTGAACGGCGGCATCTCCACCATCAGCGCCAAGGACGTCCCGGACGTCAACTACGACCGCACCATCGACCTGTCCGGCGTGACGCTGCGGGCCAACGCGGAATACGTGGTGACGATCGGCACGACCGACTACAAGGTCACGACCGGCCCGTCCCTCGGCAGCTACACGCTGGCGGACCTGGCGGACGACCTGGCGGCCAAGATCAACGGCTCCACCTACACCGCCAGCGCGAGCGGCAACTCCACCACCATCACCATCAGCACCGGTGCGGGCACGGCGAGCATCAGCTTCGCCAAGTCGCAGTACCAGCAGCGGCTGGCGAGCGTGGCGCAGGTGGTCGTCAGCGGCACCGCTGACGGCAAGAGCACGATCGCGCTGGCGGGGCTGGCGCCGACCACCAACGCGATCTACACGATCCGGATCGGCAACAACACCTTCAGCACCGGCCCGGTGGCCGCGGGCACCAGCCTGGCGACCATTGCCGGCAACCTGAAGACGCAGCTCACCAACGGCGGCTACACCGTCGACCTGCGCGCCACCACGGTGGCTTCGGGCAGCTGGTCCAGCCTGCTGGGCGAGCTGGCCGGCCGCATCCAGGCGGGCGAGACCGTCTCCGGCACCGCCGGCATCACGGCCACGGCCGACGGCAGCACCGCTTCGCTGAAGCTGACCGAGCAGTACATCAACACGGTGTTCACCGTGGACAAGGTTGCGGTGCGGGCCGACAGCGCCGTGCTGGCCAACGGCAGCACGCCGCTGGTCTATGCGGCCACCGGCGTCCAGCAGCAAAGCGAGATCCGTTTCGCGAACGCGCTGCCGTCCAACGTGGCCTACACGATCGTCGTCAACGGCCACGCGTACAGCGTGACGCGCGACACGACCAGCTGGTCGGCGATCCTCAGCGACTTCCAGACGCAGATCCAGAAGGGCGAGAGCATCACGGTCACCGTGGATGCCGCCAACCAGCGCCTGGTGCTGACGGCGAACGCCAACAACACGCCGTTCACGGTGAGCCTGGTGACGCGTTCGTCGACGGCCACCGAGGTGGTGGAGGCGGTCGCTTCCACCGCGGCGACGTCCGGTACGGCGGCCGTGGACAAGGTCACCTTCCTGCCGTCCACCGTGGCGCAGGGCTACACCTACACGGTCACGGTCAACGGCACGGACTACCGCGTGACCGCCGGCAATGCGAACCTGCAGAACGGCACCGTCGACGCCACCTGGACCGGCGTGCTGGCCGGCCTGGCCAGCGCGATCAACACCGGCCTCGTGGACCAGGACGCGGACCGCACGCTGACGATCGGCTTCGATCCCGCGAACCACAGCACCTACACGCTGGTGGTGGCCGGCCGGACCTACCAGGTCACCAGCGGCGGCAGCTCGTACACCAGCGCCGACCTGGCGCTGGCGCTGAAGACCAAGATGGGCACCGACTTCGGCGTCCAGGTGAGCGGCTCCACGCTGACCTTCACGACCGGCGCGGGCGGCGCGGACATCTCGCTGACCGGCTCCGGCGCCAACGCGGTGGCCAGCGCCAAGGCGACGCCGCAGTCCAGCGTCACCGCCACCTACGACACGTCCAACCAGACGCTGACGATCACCAACAAGGCCAACGGCACGGCGCAGACGGTGTCGGCCAAGGTCAAGACCACCGGCCCGGACGTCGCCAGCGACGGCGCCACGCCCACCACGCGCGCCGGCCAGAAGCGCGCGCAGATCTCCAACGTGGTGCTGGCCGACCAGACGCCGGAGAGCGGCAGCGTCTACACGGTGACGATCGGCGGCGTGGACTACAGCGTCAAGGTGGGCCAGAACGGCGTCACCGCGACCTTGGACTCCGTGCTGACGGGCCTCGCCAAGGCGGTCAACGACGCCGGCATCGGCATCACCGCGACCCAGGACGCGACGACCCGCACGTTGACGCTGACGGCCAACGTGAAGAACACGCCGTTCACCGTCAACGGCGTCACGGTGCAGTACAACCGCACCAGCGACGTCCCCGACGTCAGCCAGATCGACCACGCGCGCCTGCCCGGCGCCACCGCCACGCAGGTGCAGGAGTTGGGCTTCCCCAATGGCGCGGACGATTCCACGCCGCAGCTGAACGTCAGCTACACGGTGCTGGTCAACACGAGCTCGTACACGATCAAGGTCACGACCCCGGGCGAGACCTGGGCGACCCTGCTCGGCGCCTTCAAGTCGCGGATCGACGCCGACGGCGTGGTGACGGCGACGGTGGACGCGGCCAACCACAAGCTGGTGCTGACGGCCGATGCCGCCAACACCCGCTTCTCGGCCAGCGGCTCGGCCAACGACGAGAGCGGCGACTTCCAGCTGCACATGCCCGGCGACTACGTGCTGATCCTGCAGCAGCGCGCGACCGGCAACTTCTACCTCGACGCCGCCGGCAACCTGACGGTGGTGAACCTGCCGACGGCCGCCGACGAGTCCATCACGCTGAAGGCCGGCGCGGGCAAGGACCTGGTGGTCGTGAGCCCGCTGAACGTCGGCACCAACGGCAGCGTGACCATCGAGGCGGGCGCCGCCATCACGCTGGGCGGCACGGTCACGGCCGGCCACCTGACGGTGACGGCCGGCAAGGACCTGACGATCACCTCGAAGGTCGGCAGCCTGGTCGTGCACATGACCAGCAACGGCAACCTGACGGTGTTCCAGACCGGCGACCTGACGATCGAGTCGATCGACATGAAGGGCGGCAACATCACCGTCATCGCCGACGGCAACATCCAGATCGGCGCCATCACCGGCACCGCCGGCGACGTCACGATCCAGTCGAAGACCGGCAGCATCAGCATCGACGAACTCGATAGCGCCGCCCACGTGAGCCTGCAGGCCGCCCACGGCGTGACGGCCACGCTGGAGGCCGATGTGCTGGACGTGGTCGCCAACGGCGACGTGGTGATCCACGAGCACGACGGCTTCATCCTGGAGCGCATGGACACTGGCGGCGGCGCCGTGACCATCACGACGGGCGACGCGGTCGGCACGCAGGCGGCAGTGGCCAACGCCACGCTGCAGGTCGACGCCGCGATCGTCGCCAGCTTCGGCAGCGCGGTGTCGCTGCAGGCTTCCGGTGACATCCTCCTGAACCAGGCCATCACCAGCGCCAGCGGCAGCATCAGCATCGATGCCGGCGCGGCGCTGACCCTGGGCGAAGCGGCCGACCTGAGCTCGGTCAGCGGCGACATCACGCTGAAGGCCCGCACCGGCGCGATGACGATGACCGGCGACACCTTCGTCGAGGCCGGCATCGGCCAGGTCACGCTGACCGCGGGTGGCGACATCACGCTGGGCAAGCTGCGCAGCGAACACGTGAACGGCACGGTCAGCATCACCAGCGGCGGCTGGATCCACGGCACCGGTGGCGAGACGGACATCGTCGCGGCCACCAGCACGCTGCAGGTCCAGGCCGTCGACGGCATCGGCACCGTGGCCAGCCCGATCGAGACCCAGGTCGCGCACCTGTCCGCCAGCAACAGCGGCACCGGCGACATCGTGCTGCAGGACACCGACAGCCTGGTGGTCGACGGCGTGAGCCAGCAGGGCGCGGGCGAAGTGAGCCTCTCCACCATCAAGGGCGCGATCCAGCTGGCCGACGGCGGCACCGGCATCACGGCCACCACCGGCAACGTCACGGTCTACGCGGCCGGCACGGGCAGCAGCCTGGCGCTGTACGAGGACATCCGCACCACCGGCGGCAGCGTGGCGCTGACGGCCGAAGACGGCGACCTCACGCTCGCAGCGGGCGTGCGCGTGGCCGGCAACGGCAACGTCACGCTGACGGTGCCCAAGGGCGGCGTCTACGTAGCCCCGGCGGCCTCCGGCTGGCTGCAGTCGGGCGGCAGCTTCGACGCCGAAGTGGACTGGGCGATGCGCCTGGGCTACTTCACGATGGACCAGGCCACCGGCAAGATCGTGGTCTCGGGCGTGCCGAGCTACCTGCAGGCTTCGCACCTGTACAACGGCACGGTGCTGCGCCAGGCGGGCGGGGCCTTCCTGCAGACCACCGGCGGCAACCTGGCCATCCTGGCGCGCGACGCCATCGGCCACAACGTCGACAACTTCCTGTACAGCCCGCTGGCGATCGTGGTCGATGCCAAGCAGCTGCGCGTCTCCAGCAGCGAGCGGCAGGAAGTAGCCATCCTGGCCACCGGCTCCATCGCGGTGCAGGGCGACAGCGGCACCAGCGGCTCGCGCGGCGGCACCACGCAGGTGGGCAGCCTGTCGGGCAACCAGGTCATCACCAACCCGGTGGACGCGAGCGGCAACGACATCTCGGTGCGCGCCAACGACCTCGACATCCAGGAGACCGTGCGCAGCGCCGGCGGCGTGCTGAACCTGGCCACCCTCAACCCGGGCGCGACCATCGTGCTGGGCAACGGCGTGACCAACGACGGCACGATGATGATCCTGGACAACCAGGACCTGTCGCACCTGCAGGACGGCTTCCGCGAGATCGTCGTGGGCAGCGACACCACCAGCGGCCACGTGATGATCGGCGGCGCCGGCAGCACGGACACGGTCACGCTGCAGGACACGCTGCACATCGAGACCCCGCTGCTGGGCGGCCACGTCTACTTCAACAGCGACCTCGTGCTGACCGGCAGCTCCTCGCTGATCGTCGAAGGCTCGGGCAACACGACTTCGCTGGCCTCCGACATCACCGTCGGCGACGACATCGACCTGATCGACTCGGTGCTGGTCACCGGCAACCGCGTACTGACGGCCGGTACCGACGGCACCGGCAACATGCAGATCGGCGGGATCGCGTCGCACTTCCTGGACGGCGACGGCCTGGCCGGCGCCGACAACCTGACCCTGCTGGCCCCGGGCAACATCAGCATCGAGGGCGACATCGGCGCCCAGGACGCGCTGGACAGCCTGACCATCGCCGGCGTCAGCGTCGCCGGCAGCACCAACCTGCCGGACAACGTCACCTTCCACGGCTCGGTCAACCTCGACGGCGACCTGCGCATCAACGCCTCCGGCGTCGTGGTGTTCGAAGACCAGGTGACGCTGCACTTCGGCGGCAGCCTGGTCATCAACGGCGCGACCCAGGTCGTGTTCAAGAAGGGCCTGGTCCTGGACGGCGTCAACGCGCTGGGCCAGGCCGGCGACATCTTCCTGGAAGGCGACGAGATCGACTTCCAGGGCGGCAGCGGCTCGGTCGCGGGGCAGGGCGTGCTGACGCTGCGCCCGACGACGGTGGGCGAGGCGATCGAGGTGGCCACGCCGCCGAACTCGCAGACCACCGCCACGCTGAACCTCGAGAACTCGGACCTGCAAGCGCTGGCCGACGGCTTCAGCAAGATCGTGATCGGCCACCAGGACGGCACCCATGCGGCCGCCCTGGCCGGCGTGGTGCGCATCGGCGCGATCAACGCGGCGCAGCAGCCCACCATCCGCACGGCGCTGGAGGTCTACGGCGGCAGCATCACGGTGGAGGACTACGCCAACCCGAACTACACCTTCCGGGTGGCGGGCGACCTGAAGCTGGATGCGGTCAACGACATCACCCTGCGCAACGAGGTCGAGGCGCGCGACGCCTCCGGCCTGCAGGACGTGGTGCTGTACGCCTCGCAGGGCGCCATCACCCAGGCCAACGTCTCTGGCGACGGCCTCATCGGGGAAGCGCTGCGCGCCGACCACGTGGACGCGCACGCGGCCACCGGCATCTCGCTGCTGTACACCGAGCTGAACACGGTCAGCGCCGACAACAGCGGCGGCGGCTCCAACGCCATCGTGATCCACGAGACGGCCACGGGCGGCGACCTCACGGTGCTGTCGGTGGTGCAGACCAACGCGGGCGGCGCCGGCAGCATCGAGCTCGCCACGGCCGCCGGCACCCTGACGGTGGCCGGCACCGGCGTGTCCAACCTGGGCCACGGCACGATCGCCCTCAACGCCAGCGGCGGCGGCATCGTGGTGCAGCAGGCCGTGACGGCGGCCACCGGCTCGATCGCGCTGAACGCGACCGGCCAGGTGTCCAGCACCCTCACCGGCACGCTGACGGCCACCGCGGCTTCCCGGATCGACGTCGCTTCCAGCGGCGCCGACCTGCAGCTGGCGGGCGACATCGTCTCCGGCGGCGGCCTGGTCAACCTGTCCGCGGCCGGCGCCATCGTCATGGCCGACGGCATGCTGGCCAGCTCGGTGAATCCGCTGAACGACACCGGCGCCGTCATCCTGGCGGCGGGCGGCAACGCCACCATCTCGCGCATCGTCGCCGACGGCGCCATCCAGATCACGGCCGGCACCGCCGGCGTGGGCGGCATCCTCGACGGCCTCACCGGCAACGGCTTCAACCTGGACGGCGACACGGCGACGGTCAGCCTGACCGCCGCCAGCGGCGTCGGTACCGCGTCGGCCCACCTGCAGACCCGCATCGCGGCCCTGGCCGCGCGCGTGCTCACCAGCGGCGGCCTGTACGTCGACGAAGCGACCGACCTGCGCGTGGCCGGCGGCGCCAGCTACGCGATCGACCTGGGCGGCAGCGACGGCTCCATGAGCCTCAGCACCGCCAACGGCGAACTGCGCATCGTCGACGGCCTGCGCTCCACCGGCCTCATCGGCAACCTGCTGCTGCGCTCCGGCGAAACCAGCGAGGCGACCTCCGCCAACCTGGTGATCGCGGGCGACGTGCTGTCCAACTGGGGCAGCGTGACCCTGGCCTCGGCCGACGATCTCGTGCTGGACGACGGCGTGGCCGCCTCCGGCGTCGACGTCAGCACCGTGGCGCCGGGCAAGACGCTGGACCTGCAGGCCGACGGCGCCATCACGATGGAAGCCGCGGCCACGCTGGCCACCGGCAACAGCAACATGCGGCTGCAGGCGGGTGGCGACATCACCCTGGGCGTGCTGGGCGCGGGCACCGCCAGCGTCAGCATCACTTCCGGCGGCGCGATCAAGGACGCCCAGGACGACGACCTGCTCGCCGTCCCGACGATCAACGTCACCGCCGCCAAGCTGCGCATGCAAGCCGTTACCGGCATCGGCACCGCCGGCCGCGTGATCGAGACCAACGTCGACACGCTGGCGGCCAGCGCCACCGGCAACGGCGCCGGCACCTTCGTGTGGGAGCTGAACTCCGCCACGATCGGCACGGTGGACCCGGTGACGGTCAACCACGTCGGCACCGACGGCACGACCAGCCCGCTGGCCGATGCCGCGGCGCTGTCCGGCTTCTCCGCCGGCATCAACGGCATCGCCAGCTTCAGCACCGGCAGCAACCTGGTCATCGCCGAGCCCTTCGTGGTGCCGGGCGGCGGCTCGCTGCTGCTGCAGTCGCGCGGCACGGTGGACGTCAACGCCATCGTCAGCACCGGCTACGGCAGCATCACGCTGATCGGCGTGGGCGACGTGCGCTTCGGCGCCGGCGGCGCGCTGACCAGCACCGGCGGCACGGTGGACGTGCAGTCCACCACCGGCGCAGTGACGATGGCCGGCGCTGCCACGCTGCAGACCAACGGCGGCAACATCCGCGTGCAGGCGGCCGGCGACGTCACGCTGGGCCTGCTGGATGCGCGCACCGACGCCGACCGCCTGGCCGGCACCCTCACCGGCCAGGCCGGCTGGGGCTCGGCCAGCGTCGTGGCGGGCGGTTCCATCCTCGACGTCGCCGGCGAAACCGCCACCGACGTCTACGCCAACCAGCTGCGCCTGCAGGCCGGCGGCACCATCGGCACGAGCACCGACCACCTGGAGACCGAAGTCGCCGCGCTGAGCGCGACGCTCGGCGCCGGCGGCCTGTTCGTCGACGAAGCCAGCAGCCTGCACTTCGGTGCGACGAGCGCCATCACGGTCAACCGCGTCGGCGCCGACGGCGTCAGCCTGGGCAGCAAGACCGACGCGGCGCAGAGCGGCGTGACCACCGCCGGCGCGATCGCGCTGACGGCGGGCGGCGACCTGGCGCTGGACGCCAGCGCGACCAGCACCGGCGCGGGCAGCACCATCACGCTGCTGGCGCAGGGCGGCATCGCCATGGCCGACGGCGCGGTGATCACCAGCAGCAACGGCGCGGTCACCCTGACGGCGACCACCGGCGACATCGCAGTGGAAGAAGTCAACGCGGGCACGGCCAACGTGACGATCACGGCCGGCGGCGCCATCACCGATGGCGACACCGATCTCGACATCACCGGCGCCGGCGTGCAGCTGACCGCCGGCAACGGCATCGGCGCCGCGGGCGACGCGCTGGAAGTCACGGCGACCACGCTGGGCGCGGACGCCGGCAGCGGCGGCCTGTTCCTCAGCGAAAGCGACGGCGTCCTGCTGGGCGGCCTGGCCGCGGGCGGCGACCTGGCGT
Organism: Ramlibacter agri; assembly: GCF_012927085.1. NCBI lineage: Bacteria > Pseudomonadati > Pseudomonadota > Betaproteobacteria > Burkholderiales > Comamonadaceae > Ramlibacter > Ramlibacter agri. Next base: position 1,014,628 of record NZ_JABBFX010000003.1, read on the forward strand.
TCTCCACCGGCGGCGCGCTCACGGTGCTGGGCACGGTCAGTGCAGGCGGTTCCGCTTCGCTGCAAGCCAGCGGCGACCTCACGCTGCAGGCTGCGCTGGGCGCCGGCGGCTCTGCCGCGCTGCAAGCCAGCGGCGCGGTCTCGGTGCAGGCGGGCGTCACGGCCGGCACCGGCATCGCCGTAGCCGGCGCGAGCGTCGCGCAGGCAGCGGCTGGCGACTTCGTCACCGCGCTGGGCGGCATCACGGTCGACGCCAGCACCGGCGGCATCACCATGGCCGACGGCGCGATCGCGCAGACCAACGGCGGTTCCATCGCCTACACGGCGGCCGGCGCCATCACCGTGGGCGTGCTCGACGCGCGCACGGCAACCGACCGCACTGGCGGCACGCTGACCGGCCAGGCCGGCTGGGGCAACGTCACGGTTACCAGCAGCGCGGGCAGCATCGCCGACAGCGCGGCCGAGACCGGCGTCGACCTGTATGCGAACCAGCTGACCTTGAACAGCGCGCAAGGCATAGTCCTGCTGCAGACGGAAGCGGCCACGCTGGCCGCCACCGGCGGCACGGGCGGCGTGTCGATCAGCGAAGCGACGGACCTGCAAGTGACGGCGAGCGGCGCAGGCGCCATCGTCATCACGACCGATGCGGGCAGCCTCACGGTGCAGGGCGGCGGTGTGCAGGCCGGCGGCGGCGTCACGCTGTCCGCGGGCGGCGCGAGCAGCGACCTGGCGGTGGGCGGCGCGGTCACGGCCGGCGGAACGGTGGCCCTCACGGCCGGCCGCGATGCCACGCTGGACGCGAGCGTCACCAGCAGCGGCAGCGGCAGCAGCATCACGGTGAGGGCGCAGCGCGACCTGACCATGGCCGACGGCACGCAGGTGGCGAGCACTCAAGGCGCCATCACGCTGACGGCGACGACGGGCAACCTGGCGCTCGAATACGTGGACGCGGGCACGGCGAACGTGACCCTCACGGCCGGCGGCGCCATCCTCGATGGCGACACCGACCTCGACGTCGTCGGCGGCGGCGTGCAGCTGACCGCGGGCAACGGCATCGGCGCCGCGGGCGACGCGCTGGAAGTCACGGCGACCACGCTGGGCGCCGACGCCGGCAGCGGCGGCCTGTTCCTGAGCGAAACCGACGGCGTCACGCTGGGCGGCCTGGCCGCGGGCGGCGACCTGGTGTTCAGCACCGGTGGCGCCCTCGTGGTGCAGGGCTCGGTCGGCGCAGGCGGTTCCGCCACGCTGGCGGCAGCCGGCGCGATCACGCTCACGGCGGCGGTCGACGCGGGTGGCGCGGCCACGCTGCAGGCCGGCGGCGCGGTCTCCGCGCAGGCCGGCGTCACGGCGGGCAACGGCATCGCGGTCAGCGGCACGGCGATCACGCAAACGGCGGCGGGCGACTTCGTCACCATCGGCGGCGCGATCACGGTCACGGCCAGTACCGGCGCGATCCAGATGGACGACGGCGCCGTGGCCCAAGCCGACGGCGGCAGCATCGTCTACACCGCCACCGGCGCGATCACCGTGGGCCTGCTCGATGCACGCACAGCGGCCGACCGCAGCGCCGGCACCCTTACCGGCCAGGCCGGCTGGGGCTCCGTCAACATCGTGGCGGGCGGCTCGATCCTGGACAACACCGGCGAGACCGCCGCGGACGTCTATGCCAACGAACTGAACCTGCAAGCCGACGGCAGCGTCGGCGCCACGGGCCAGGCGCTGGAGACCGAAGCGAGCGTGCTGAGCGCGAGCGCGGCGACCGGCTTCTTCGTCCAGGACGAAAGCAGCCTGACGGTCGGCGCGACCAGCATCGGCGGCGCGCAGCAGGGCCTCGGCGTCACCAGCGGCGACACGCTGCTGGTGACCGGCGGCTCGCTGACCACCGCGGCCGGCACCGGTGCCATCACCGTCGGCGGCACGCTGGGCCTGCAGGCCGGCGGCAGCATCAAGCTGCAGTCGGCGGCGAGCGCCGGCGGCACGGTCACCGTGGACGCCAGCACCGGCATCACGCAGTCCGCGAACGTCACGACGACCGCGGGCAGCATCGGCGTCCACACCACCACCGGCGACATCGCCATGGCGGCCGGCACGCTGGCGCAGACCGACGCGGGCGCGATCAGCTACCAGGCAGGCGGCAGCGTCACGCTGGGCGTGCTGGATGCGCGCAGCGCCGCCGACCGCACGGGCGGCACGCTCACCGGCCAGGCCGGCTGGGGCGCGGTCTCCGTCGATGCGGGCGGCGCGATCGCCACGCAGGCGGGCGACACGGGGACCGACATCGACAGCGCGGCCCTGGTGCTGCGCGCCGGTGGCGACATCGGCGCCAGCGCCGACCCGCTGGTGATCGAATCGACCAGCGTCGACGTGCACGCGGGCGGCGCGGTCTACCTGCGCGACGCCACGGCCCTCGTGGTCACCACCGCCACGAGCCAGGGCGACCTGCAGCTGGCGGTGGGCGGCGCGGTCACGCAGGCCGGCGACATCGCCAGCAACGGCGGCGACGTCACGCTGTCGGCGGGCGGCGACTGGACCCAGGCCACCGATGCCGGCATCGCCAGCAGCGGCGGCGACGTCAGCCTGGCGGCCACCGGCACGCTGACGCTGGAGACAATCGACGCGGGCAGCGGCAACGTCACCCTGGACTTGGGCGGTGCCCTGGTCGATGGCGATGCGGCCGGCGATACCGAAGTCGACATCACCGGCGGCGCGCTGACCTTGACGGTGGGCGGCGACGCCGGCACCGGCGCCAACGCCATCGAGACCTCGGTCGCCAGCATCAGCGGCACGGCGGCCAACCTGGTCGTGCAGGAAACCGACGGCGTCACCTTGGGCACGGTCACCGCGGGCAACGTGGTGGTCGACGCGGGCGGCAGCATCGCGGTGACGGACGCCGTGACGGCGAGCACCGGCGACCTGCAACTCGCTTCCGGCGGCGACATCACTGTCGGCGCGGCCGGCTCGGCCACCGCGACCACGGGCGACGTCACCGTCGATGCCGCCGGCGCGATCACGATGGACGCGAACGCCACGGCCACGGCCGGCGGCACGCTGCAACTCGATGCGACCGGCGACATCACCCTGAGCGGCCTGACGGCGACCACGGTCACCGTCACCACGACGGGCGGCGCGATCATCGACGCGGGCGACGTCCACGTCGACATCAGCGCGGGCAGCGTCTCGCTGCAGGCGCAGGGCGACATCGGCGGCGGCTCGGCGATCGAGCTCGCGGTCGACAGCGCCAGCGCGAATTCGCAGCAAGGCGGCGTGCAGCTGGCCGACACCGGCGACCTCACGGTCACCGGCATCGCGAGCGGTAGCAACGGCAACATCACGCTGAACGTCGGCAACAACGTCACGCTGGATGGCGGGATCACGACGGCCGGCAACGTCACCCTGGCGGCGGGCGGCACGGTCAGCGACAACGGCGACGCGGCGGTGGACATCGCCGGCGCCACGGTCAGCGTGACGGCCGGCGGCGCAGTGGGTTCGACCACCGATGCCATCGAAACCTCCGCCACCACGCTGACGGTCGCGGCCGGCAGCGGCGGCATCGTCATCGCCGAAACCGACGCGGTCACGGTCGGCGGCCTCACGGTCACCGGCACCGGCGCTATCCTCGTTACTGCGGGCGGCAGCATGGCCGTCACCGGCCCGGCCACCACCGGCGGCGGCGACGTCAACCTGCAATCCGGCGGCGACCTGTCGCTGCAAGGCACGACCAGCACCGGCAACGGCAACCTGAGCGTCAGCGCCGCGGGCAACCTGGACCTGGGCGCGGGCGCGCAGCTGTCGTCCACCGGCACCGTGGACCTGCAAGCGACGGCGGGGTCGCTGACGATGGACGCGGCCAGCACCGTGACGGCGCCTGGCGACGTCACGCTGACGGCCAACGGCAACGTAGCTGTGGGCACCATCACCAGCGGCGGCGACGCCAGCGTGACGGCCCTCACCGGCAGCATCACCGATGCCGGCGTGAACGGCACCAACATCAGCGCCAACGGCCTGCAGCTCGTCGCCGGCAACGGCGTCGGCACCAGCGGTACCCCGCTGGAGCTGGCGGTCGACACGCTGGCGGCCAGCGCCGGCGCGGGCGGCGTGCACCTGGTGGAGCAGGACGACGTCACCGTCACCAGCCTGCAGACCACCGGCGGCGGCGCCATCGAGCTGGCCACCGTGGACGGCTCGATCACGCTCACCGGCAGCGGCGTCAACGCCCAAGGCCCGGGCAACATCAGCCTCACGGTCGGCGGCACGGGCAGCGACGTCATCGTCGGCGCCAACGTCAGTACCGGCGGCGGCAACGTCACCGTGCTGGCCGACGACAGCGTGACCTTCCCGAATCCGTCGGACATCACGACCACCGGCACGGGCACCATCCACGTCACCGCCACCAACGGCGACGTCACGATGGACCCGGGCAGCGTGCTGGCCAGCGGCAGCGGCGCCATCGCCGTGCTCGCCGGCAACGACGTGGTGCCGGGCGCGTTGCAGACCACCGGCCCGGCGACCATCGACGCCATCAACGGCCGCGTGCTGATCACGGGCGACATCGACCGGGCGGGCCAGGACATCCTGATCCGCGCCAACGACGTCGCCATCGAAGGCTGGCTGCGCAGCGCCGGCGCCACGCTGACGATCACGCCGCGCACCAACGTGCCGATCCTGATCGGCGGCCCGGCGCCCACCACGCCGGCCCTGCACCTGGGCTACGACGAGCTGGCCTACCTGGCCGACGGCTTCGCCAAGATCGTCATCGGCAGCACTTTCGCCGGCCAGGAGATCCGCCTGGATGGCGCCACGCAGCCGTTGGTCTTCAAGGACCCGCTGGTGCTGCAGGCGACCGGCGCCGGCGGCAACATCCGCCTGGAAGGCGCGCTCTCCGGCGACAGCCTGCAGGTCATGGACAGCGGCGCGGCCACGAGCTTCGTGGACGCCACCGTGACCATGCAGCACGGCGTGCAGATGGACGACCAGCTGGTGCTCAGTGGCGCGACCAGCATCACGGGCAATACGAGCGGTACGGGCGGCGACTTGGTGTTCGCGCAGCCGGTCACCGGCAACGGCGGCACCGGCGACACGCTGCAGCTGGATGCGAACGGCGGCAACGTCCGCTTCGCGGCCGGCGCGACCGACCTCGACGGTCTGCAGGTCAGCGACGCCCACGACGTCAGCTTCGGCGGCCCGCTGACGCTGGACGGCGACCTCGTCATCCACGCCACCGGCACGGTCACCTTCGCCGGCCCGGTCACGCTGCGCAACGGCGCGAACCTCGTCATAGCCGGTGGCGGCCAGGTGGTGTTCCAGGGTGCGGTCGACACCGGCACCGGCGACGTCACCATCAACGCCAGCAGCTTCGCGGCCAACGGCGGCGTCGGCAGCTTCCACGGCAGCGGCGACTTCGCGGTGGCCAGCAGCAACGGCCAGATCGTCATCGGTGACGGCGCGGCGGCTTCCGGCTCCATGCAGCTCACGAGCAGCACGCTGCAGGCGCTGGCCGGCTACGGCGCAGTGAACATCGGCGCGGCGGGCGCCGGCCAGGTGCTGGTGTCCGGCAACGCGGACTTCGGCAGCGCGCCGGAAACGGTGAAGGTGCAGGGCGCCGGCATCCTGGTGCAGGCCGGGTCCAACGTCACCCTGGGTGGCGGCAGCTTCACCCTGGACGGCAGCAGCGCCGTGGCGATCGCGGGCAACCTCGCGGCGCGCGCCATGACCACGATCGCGGTCACCAGCGACACCGGTGCCATCGTCATGGCGGCCGGCAGCACGATCGCCAGCAACGGCGGCAACGTCGACCTGGTCGCCGGCAACGGCGTCGCGGTCGGCCGCGTCGATGCGCGCGGCGCCAACGGCGCCAGCGGCCTGGTCTCCATCGACCCGGGCGCCGGCGCCACCACCGACGCCAACGCCGATGCGCAGGCCGACGTCTTCGCGCGGGCCGTCACGGTCCACGCCGACGGCGGGGCCAGCACGGCCGGCGACGCGATCGAGGTGGCCAGCAACATGGTCTACATCGAGCCGGGCGCCGGTGGCGTCGTGCTGCGCGAATCGGGCACCGACGGCCGCGTGTACTACAGCGTGCTGCGTGGCAGCGAGCTGCGCACGCAGCTGGTCACCGTGGGCCCCTCGGCCCGCGTGACCAGCGACCCGCAGTCGATGATTGACAATGGCGACTACGCGAAGCTGCAGCAGTCGCTGGTTTCCAGCTCGAACCGGGCCTCGGCCCTGCAGTCGGCGCTGGCGCTGAACGTGGCCGGCAGCCTCGGCTCGGTGAACACCGGCGTGCAGGATTACCTGTCTGCGCCGGTGCAAGCCAGCAGCCAGCCGATCCTGCTCGATCTCGGCACCAACAATGGCCTGGTCTCCGACCAGAGCTATGGCTTGTCGGCCTGGGTGGTGGGATCGCCGGGCTCGCAGCCGCTGGCCGATGGCGGCGCCTCCGGCGTGCCGGCCTTCGACTACTGGACCGAATCGCTCGAAATCTGATTGACGAATGATGCTTAACAGGCAAGGGAATCACTTCATGTCCATTTCCAAGATCAAGAAGGCCGTGGCGCTGGTGGCGCTGGCCGTGCTCGCCTCCTGCGGCGGCGGCGGCGGGGGCGGCGGCACGACCGAGGCGCGCGTGACCGGCGTTGCGGACGCCCAGGTGCTGGAGGGCGACACCGGCACCAGCACCCTGCGCTTCGTGGTCTCGCTGGACAAGGCGGTCGGCAGCGGCGTGCACCTCACCTGGTCCACCGTCACCACCTACAAGGGCGGCACCGGCGCGGCCACCGGCGGCGCGACCTGCGGCGCCGGCGTGGACTACATCTCGGTCAGCAACCGCGACCTGCTGATCGCCGCGGGCAACACCTCGGCGGAGATCCAGGTCACCGTCTGCGGCGACACCACCTTCGAGCCGAACGAGACTCTGGCCGTCAAGTGGAGCACCGTGGACAACTCCGGCACGGCGCTCGGCACCATCGTCAACGACGACGCCGGCGGCCTGAACGGCACCGGCGTGGCCGGCTCCTACGGCCGCGACAGCAACCCGCTGACCAACGACGGCACCGACGGCCGCCTGGGCTTTTCCTTCGCCCAGGTCGCGAGCGGCGCCTGCACCCGCGACAAGGTCACCGGCCTGCTGTGGGAAAACAAGGCCGGCACCGGCACGCACAGCCCGTCCGGCACGTACACCTACGCCAACCTGGCAGCCTTCGTGGCCGCGGTGAACGCGGAGAACCTGTGCGGCTTCAACGACTGGCGCCTGCCGACGCCGGAAGAACTGGCTTCGCTGGTGGACAACGGCTCCGGCGGCGTCCCGGCCATCGACAGCACGTTCTTCCCGAACTCGCAGCCCTCGCCGTACTGGACGTCCACCACCACCCAGGACGGTCTGGGGACCAACGCCTGGTTCGTCGACTTCCTGACCGGCGCCGTGTCCTGGGATAACAAGACGAATGCCAAGGCCGCCCGCCTGGTGAGCAACGGCGGTTCCACCGCACCGGCGCCGCTGCCCACCAGCTGCACCGACAGCACGCGCTTCACCAACAACGGCGACGGCACCATCAGCGACAAGCGCACCGGCCTGATGTGGAAGCAGTGCGCCGAAGGCCTGTCAGGCACCTCGTGCACCACCGGCGCGGGCGGCAGCTTCGACTGGAACGCCGCCCTGGCGCGCCCCGCTGCCACCAACGCCGACGCCAACGGTTCCGGCCTGGGCTACGCCGACTGGCGCCTGCCGACCCGCGCGGAGCTGTCGTCCATCACCGAGCGCGAGCAGTGCTTCAACCCCGCGGCGAACCAGGCGACCTTCGCCAACGCGGAGCCGCTCGGCTTCTGGACGTCCACGCCCTACGCCTACAACACCAGCCTGGCCTGGGCCGTCGACTTCATGGAAGGCGAGGTCGGCCCGGCGCTGAAGACCGGCTCCGGCAGTTCGTCCAAGCGCGTGCGCCTGGTGCGCGCCGGCCAGTAAACACACGGAACAGGCCCTCGAACCACAACAAGCGCCGGGCCGCCCCCCGGCGCCGCAAAGAGAACGCATGAAACCCGTCCAACCTCCCTTCAAGCGCGCGCTGCGCGACCTGTTCCGCGTCGAGCCGCTGGAAGCGCGCGTGCTGCTGTCGGCCGACCCCGTGCTGGGGGCCGTGGCCGTCGCGCTGAAGCCTGCCGACCAGGACCCGGCCGCCGCCGTGGCCCAGGCCTACGCGGCGCCGGCCGACGTGAACGTGGCCACGACGCCGGGCGCCACCGTGCTGGTCGCGGACAACGCGCAGCAGCCGGCGGATGCCACCAGCCAGTGGCTGCTGGTGGATACGGCGCAGCTCGCGGACGCCAACGGGCGGGTGGTGGTGGGCGGGCCGGACAGCAATGCAGTGATCCACGTGGGCACCTCGCAGGTGGGCGACCTGGTGCTGATGAACCCGCAGGCGGGCGGCGAGGTGTACCTGGACGGGGCACTGCAGCTCACGGGCAGCCTGATGATCCTGGGCTCGGGCCACACGACCACGGTCTCGGCCGACATCAGCGATGCCAACGACGTCACCATCGCCGACTCGGTGAAGATCAACGGCAATCGCACGATCGAGGCCGGCACCGACGGCACCGGCTTCGTCCAGTTGGGTAACAACACGGCGAGCACCATCAACGGCGACGGCGTCGGCGCGGCGGATTCGCTGGTGGTGCACGCGGCGGACAACGTGCGCTTCACCGGGCCGGTGGGCGGCACTGACCCGCTGACCAGCCTCACCATCGACGGCGTCAACGTGGGCGGCACGCCGAACCTGCCGAACAACGTCAACTTCGACCGCGACGTCACCGTCAACGGCGACCTGGTCATCAACGCCACCGGCACCGTGACCTTCACCGGCATGGTGACCCTCAACAACGGCGGCAGCCTGCGCATCACCGGCGCCAGCAGCGTCGTGTTCCAGAGCGGCCTGGTGCTGGTGAAGGACACGACGACCGGGCGCGTCGGCAACATCTTCATCGAAGGCAACGAGATCGACTTCGTCGGCGGTTCGGAGTCGGTCAAGGGCGACGGCATGCTGACCCTGAGGCCGTCCAACGTGGGCTACGGCATCGACGTCGGCACCATCCCGAACTCCGCCTCGCAGCCGGCCAACACCACGCTGAACCTGGACAGCGCCGACCTCAAGGCGTTGGCCGACGGCTTCAGCAAGATCGTGATCGGCCAGCAGGACGGGCTGCACGCGAACGTCGCGGCCGGCAACGTGCGCATCGGCGCCGAATCGCAGAACGTGCTGCTGCGCGACCCCGTGGAGGTGTACGGCGGCACCATCGCCGTCACCGACATGCAGCCTTCCGACTACCAGCTCTCGGTGGACGGCAGCATCACGCTCGATGCCTACGGTGACATCACCATCGCCAACCGGATGGAAGCCAACCTGGGCGGCAGCACGCTGACCGACGTCACGCTGTACTCCGCCACCGGCAAGGTCGCGCAGGTCAACGACCTCGGCGACAACGTCGGCGCCGAGCCGCTGCGCGCGGGCGCGCTGACAGTGCACGCGGCCGGCGGCATCTCGCTGCCCTACACCGAGATCACTTCGGTGAGCGCCACCAACACGGCCTCGGGCGACCTGAGCATCACCGAGACGGCCACCGGCGCCGACGTCATCGTCACGCTCCTGAGCCAGCAGGCGGCCAGTGGCGGCATCGCGCTGAACACGACGGCCGGCAGCATCACCGTCAACGGCGGCATCACCAACGCCGGCAGCGGCCTGACGCAGCTGGGCGCCGCCGGCAGCGGCAAGAACATCACGGTCAACCAGGACATCCACTCGGCCTCCGGCACCATCCAGCTGACGGCGGCCGGCGCGATCACCACCAACGACGACGCCGGCAGCGTGACGCACGGCGTGATCGCCACCGACGGCGCGGGCAACGTGCAGCTGGTGGCCAGCAGCGGCGCCATCCAGCAGGGCGCGGACATCCTCTCCGCCGGCGGCCTGGTCAGCCTGGACGCCTTCACCACCGTCACCATGAGCGACGGCGTCAAGGCGCAGTCGCTGGGCCTCGGCGCCGGCTCCGTGTCGCTGAAAGCGCGCGGCGGCAACGTCACGGTCAGCATCGTCAACGCCGACGGCACGATCAGCATCGCCGCGGCGGCCGCCATCATCGACGGCCTGACCGGCAGCAACCCCAACCTGGACGGCGAGACCGCTGCCGTGCTGCTGGCCGCGGCCAGCGGCATCGGCACCGGCAGCACGCCGCTGCAGACGCGCGTCAACGCGCTGGCGGCCACCAACACCACCACCGGCGGCGTCTTCATCCGCGAAGCCACGGCGCTGCGCATCTCCGGCGGCGCGGGCAGCTATGCGGTGGACGCCGGCGGCAGCGACGGCAGCGTGTCCATCACCACCATCGACGGCGCCATCACCATCGAGAAGGGCGTGCGCAGCACCGGCACCGTCGGCAACATGCTGGTGCAGACCAGCGAAGCCGCGGAAGCCACGGTGGCCGACCTCAAGATCCGCGCCGACGTGACGACCGCGCACGGCAGCATGAGCCTGCTGTCGGCGGACTCGATCAACGTGGACGACCTCGTGGCCGCCACGGCGCCGACGATCTCGGTCACCGGCAGCGGCCAGACGCTGGACGTGTCGGCCGATGCGGCCATCACGACCGAAGGCAACGCGCGCTTCGCCACCGCCGGCGGCGCGCTGCGCCTGTACGCCGACGCCGGCGACGTCAGCCTGGGCGTGGCGGATGCCGGCGCCGGCAACGTCAGCATTTCGGCCATGCACGGCGGCCGCATCCTCGACGCGCAGGCCGATGATGGCAACGCCACCCCGTCGGCCAACGTCATCGCCGGCAGCGTGCGCCTGCAGGGCGACGCGGGCATCGGCCTGGCCGGCGCCTTGTTCGACACCCAGGTCGCGACGCTGGCCGCGAAGGTGACGACCGGATCGGTGTTCCTGGCCGAGCGCGACGCGCTTTCCGTGGGCGACGTGGCCGCGCTGAGCGTTAACCGCATCACCGCGCAGGCGACGCTGGGCGCCCCGGTCAGTGATACCTCACTGTCTGGCATCGGCGGCAACGCCGGCGTGGTGCTGCAGGCGGGCGGCAATCTCGCCATCGACCGCGCCGTCGGCGCCGGCGGCAACCTGCTGCTCTCTTCCGGCGGCACGCTGGCCGTGAACGCAATTGCCAGCACCAGCGCCGGCAACCTGAGCGCGCTGGCGAACGGCACCCTGACGGTGGCCGCCACGGGCGTGCTCGATGCGACCGCCGGCGTGGACATCGAGTCCACCACCGGCGCGGTGAACATGGTCGATGGTGCGGTGGCGCGCAGCAATGCCGCCACCATTCGCGTCAAGGCGGCCACCGGCGTCACCGTGGGCCTGCTGGACGCGCGCTCCAGCAGCGACCGCGCGGGCGGCACGACCAACGACTTCGCGACCTGGGGCGCGGTGAGCGTCGTCGCGGGCGGCAACATTGCCGACAACACCGGCGAGACCGCGACCGACATCTACGGCTACACCGTGCGCCTGCAAGCGGGCGGCGGCATCGGCGCGAGCGGCGAGCAGCTGGAAACCGAAGCCGGGCAGATGAGCGCCAAGGCCGGCGCGGCCGGCCTGTTCCTGGCGGACGCCACCGGCCTGGAAGTGCTGGCGCAGGGCGACATCGGCGTGGCGCGTGTCGGCCTCGACGGCGTGGCCGCCATCGGGCCGGTGGACGCCGCGCAGAGCGGCCTCGCCAGCGGCGGCGTGCTCGCGGTCGTGGCGCAGGGCGGCCCTCTGGTCGTGGACACCGGCACCGCGGTGACGGCGGCGGGCAACGTTCTGCTGACCGCCTTGACCAGCGACGTCGCGCTGTCCTCGGACGTGAGCAGCGGCGGCAACATCAGCATCGAGTCGGCGCGCGACCTCCTGGTCGCCGGCAACATCGCGGCCACCGCCGCCGGCAAGACCGTCGACCTGTCCGCCACGCGCACGCTGTCGCAGGCGCAGGGCACCACGATCTCCAGCAACAACGGCAACGTCTCCCTGGACGCCGGCGGCGCCGTGACCATCGAGACCCTCAACGCCGGCACCGGCGGCGTGTTCGTGAGCGGTCTCACCATTGCCGACGGCGACGCGGCCGGCGACACCGAAGTGGACATCATCGGGGGCGCCGCGCAGCTGAAGGGCAGCAACGGCATCGGCGCGGCCGGCGCCGCGCTCGAGACGCAGGTGACGACGCTCAGCGCGATCGGCAACGGCGTGTTCCTGACCGAGAGCGACGGCGTCACGGTCGACCGTGTGCAGGTGGACGTGAACCGCGTGGACGCCAACGGCGGCGTGGCCGCCGCGGGCCATGCGGCGCAGGAAGACGTGTCCGGCACGACGGTGGTGCTGGCCACGCTGGCCGGTGACCTGACCTTGAACGCCGGCACGGCCGCTACGGATGCCGTCTACGGCGGCCCGGGCAACGTGCGGCTGGAAGCGGTCGCGGGCCACGTGGTCGCGAACGGCAACATCACGTCCAGCAACGGCAGCCTCAGCGTGCTGGGCGCGAGCGGCGTTGCCTTCCAGGGCACGGCGGGCATCGTCGCCTATTCCGGCACGGTGGACATCGCGGCCAGCAACGGCGCGATCACCATGGCCGATGGCACGGGCGTGCTCACCGATGGCGGCGCGATCCGCCTGCAGGCGTCCGGCGACATCACCGTGGCGAACCTCAACGCGACGGCCACGGGCAGCGTGAGCGTCAATGCGGGCGGCAACATCGCCGACAACACCGGCAACACCAACATCGACATCCTGGCCGGCGTGCTGCGCTTGCAGGCGGGCGGCGGCATCGGCGCCGCCGACAACGCGCTGGAGACCTGGGTCGGGCAGCTGAGCGCCAGCGCCGGCGCGGCCGGCATGTTCCTGCTGGAGTCCGATGCGGTGCTGGTCACCCAGACCGCCGCGATCAGCGTCAACCGCGTCGGCCTGGACGGCACCACGTTGACGGCGCAGGCCGATGGCGTGCAGGCCGGCCTGGCGAGCGGCGGCGCCGTCTCGCTGCAGACCACCAACGGCACGCTGACGACCGACGCGCAGGGCGCGGTGTCGGCGGGCGGCAACCTCTACCTGGGTGCGGGCGGAAGCAGTTCGGACCTCGTCACGGGGGCTGCCGTCAGCAGCAGCGGCGGCAGCCTGTCGCTGGCCGCCGGGCGCGATGCGCTCCTGGGCGGCAGCGTTTCCGCCACCGCTGCGGGCAGCAGCGTCGAAGTCAAGGCCGCGCGCGACGTCCTGCAGGCGCAGGGCACGGCCATCACCACCAGCAACGGCGGCATCGTCGTCACCGGCGGCAGCCTGGCCACCAACGGCATCGCCGGCACGGTGACGCTGGAAACGCTGAACGCGGGCACGGCCGGCGTGCAGGTCGGCGCGCAATCCATCGTGGACGGCGACGCCGCCGGCGACACCGAGGTGGACATCGTCGCCGGCAGCGCCGCGCTGTTCGCCGGCGCCGGCATCGGCGCCGCGGGCGCTGCGCTGGAGACCGCCGTCGGCACGCTGAAGGTGGGCGCCGTCGGCGACGTGTTCGTCACCGAGAGCGACGCCGTGGTGATCGACGCCGTCAGCGTCTCCTACCAGCGTGTCGACGCCAGCGGCGCGACCACCAACGTGACCACCGGCAGCCTGGCCGGCCTGTCGGGCGCCAACCTGGTGCTGCGCACCCTGGCCGGCAGCATCACCAGCGCCGCGGGCGTGGCGGTCGCGGCAACGGGCAACCTGCTGCTGCAGGCCGGCGGCTCGACTTCCGACATCGCGCTGGCCGGCAGCGCCAGCGCCGGCGGGGCCATGAGCCTGATCGCCGGGCGCGACGCCACGGTGAAGTCCACCGTGACGACCACCGGCGGCAGCATCGACATCCAGTCCGGCGGCCGCATCGACGCCCAGCAGGGCAGCGCCATCGCGAGCGGCAACGGCAACGTGCAGCTGCTGGCGCTCTCCGGCAGCGTCACGCTGGAACTCGTGAACGCCGGCACGGGCACCGTGCGCATCAGCGGCAGCAGCATCATCGACGGCGACACCACCACGGGCGAGACCGAGGTGGACATCGTCGCCGACAAGCTGCTGCTGACGGCCACGTCCTCCGCCGGCACCGGCGTCAATCCGCTGGAGACCACGGTCAACACGCTGAGCGTCAGCGCCGGCAGCACCGTGGGCATCGTCGAGAGCGACGGCCTGGTGCTGGACACCGTCACCGCCAGCGTCAACCGCGTGGCCGTCGACGGCACGACGGCGGCCACGACGCCGGTGACGCAAGGCAACGTGGGCGGCTCGACGGTCACCCTCCGCACGCTGGCCGGCTCGCTGTCGGCGACGGCCGCGGGCGGCAAGGTCACGGCGACCGGCAACCTGCTGCTGAAGGCGGGCGGCGCCACCAGCGACATGACGTTGGGCGCGGCCGTCAGCACCACCACCGGCAACATCAGCCTGGACGCCGGCCGCGACATGAGCCTGGCGGCGGCGCTGTCCACGGCCGGCGCCGGCAAGACCATCGACCTGCTGGCCGGCGGCGCGCTGACCCAGCAGCAGGGCAGCACGCTGACCACCACCAACGGCCACGCTTCGCTGGTGGCCGGCGGCGTGCTCACCATCGAAACGATCTCGGTCGGCATCGGCCGCGTGAACATCAGCGGCAGCAGCATCGTCGACGGCGACGCGGCGGGCGACACCGAGGTCGACATCCTGGCGGCCGGCGTGCGCGCCACGGCCACCGCGGGCGGCATCGGCAGTTCCGGCAATGCGCTGGAGACCACGATCAGCACGCTGAGCGCGGTGGCAACCGGCGATGTGTTCATCACCGAAACCGATGCGCTGGATCTCGCCGTGGTCTCGGCCACGGTCAACCGCGTGGGCAACAACGGCGCCGATGCGGTGGTGACTTCGGGCGGGCAGAACAACGTCAGTGGCGCCACCGTGGTCGTGCGGACCCTGGGCGGCAACCTGACGAACCAGGCCACCGGCGTGGTGAGCGCGACCGGCAACCTGCTGTTGTCGGCGGGTGGCGCGGCGTCGGACCTGAACCTCGCGGCGGCGGTCAGCAGCAGCGGCGGCGACGTGAGCCTGGCGGCGGGCGAGGACATCATCCTCGGCGCCAACGTCACGAGCACGGCGCCCGGCAAGTCCATCGACCTGGTGGCGGGACGCAACTTCACGCAAGCGCAGGGCACCACGCTGCAGACGAACGCCGGCAACATCGGCCTGCAGGCGGGCGGCGTCGCGACGCTGGAAACCTTCAACGCGTTCTCGGGCTACGTGCGCATCCAGGCCGGCAGTGTGGTGGACGGCGACACGACGGCGAACGAGAGCGAAGTGGACGTGTCCGCCTTCGGCCTGCAGCTGGTGACGACGGGCGCAGTCGGCGCGTCCGCCAATGCGCTGGAGACCACCGTGCAGACGCTGGCGGCGTCCGCCGGCGGCAACCTGTTCCTCGCCAACACCGGGGCGCTGAACATTTCGGCGCTGGCCATCGACACGCAGCGCGTGGGGACGGACGGCGTTTCGACCAGCACGACCAACGCCGCCACCAGCGGGCTGTCGACGGCGACGGCCGTGGTGCAGTCCGGCGGCATCCTGGAAAGCATCGCGTCCGCGGCGATCAACGCCAGCGGCAACCTGCTGCTGAAGACGCTGGACGGGGCCGACATGAACCTGCAGGGCAGCGTCAGCGCCTCCGGCGACCTGACGCTGGACTCCGGCCGTGACCTGCTGCTGGGGGGCGCCGTCGCCACGACGGGCGCCGGCCGCACCCTGGTTCTGCTGGCGAATCGCGCCTTCACCCAGGCCCAGGGCAGCAGCGCCAGCAGCAGCGACGGCACGATCGTCGTCTCGGCGGTCCTCGAGGCCACGGTGGAAAGCCTGGCCGCCGGCACGGGCACGGTTCGCATCAACGCCAGCCGCGTCATCGACGGCGATGCCGACGGCGACAACGAGGTCGACGTCACGGCGGGCGCGCTGGGCATCGTGGCCAGCAACGGCGCCATCGGCACTGCCGCCAACGCGCTGGAGACTGCCGTGGGCAGCATCGCCCTGGGCGCGGCACAGGGTGACGTCTTCGTCACCGAAAGCGACGCACTGACGGTGGACACCGTGGGCGGCACGGCACAGCGGGTGGGCAGCGACGGCGCGAGCCAGGCGCTGGCCCTCGCCAGCCTGGCCGGTTTGAACGGGAACCAGGTGGTGGTGCGGACCCTGGCGGGCTCGCTCGCCACCACCGCCGGCGGCGGCCTCGTCATGGCGGGCAGCAACCTCCTGCTGTCCGCAGGCGGCGCCGGCTCCGACCTGTCGCTCGGTGCCGCAGTTGCGAGCACGGGCGGCGACATTAGCCTGCTGGCCGGCCGGGACCTGCTGTTGAACGCCAGCGTGTCCACCACGGGCTCGGGCAACACCATCGACCTGAGCGCGCAGCGCAACCTGGCGCAAGCGCAAGGGACCGCCGTCACCAGCACCGACGGCAATATCGCAGTCGAGGCCGTGACCGGCGACGCCACCCTGGAGACGGTGTCCGCCGGGATGGGCAGCGTGTGGGTGAGCGCCGTCGACATCGTCGACGGCGACACGGCAGGCGACAGCGAGGCGGACCTCAGCGGCTCGGTCATCCTGCTGACGGCCACGGGCGCCATCGGCGCCGCGGGCAATGCGCTGGAGACCAGCGCTGCTTCGCTGAACGCGCACGCGGGCGGCGACGTCTTCCTGGCCGAAGCCGATGCCTTGGTCGTCGACAACGCCATCGCGTCCGATGTCCACCGGGTGCAGGCGACGGGCGCGTCCGCTTCCAACATGCATTTCGGCAGCGACGGCCTGTCCGGCGCGAATGTCGTCTTGACCACCGGCAATGGCGCGCTGACGACGTTCGGAGCCGTGACGGCCAACGGCAAGCTGCTGCTGCAAGCCGGCGGCCCGGCCGGCGACCTGACGATCCGAAGCGGCGCCACCGCCGGCGGCGCGCTGAGCCTGGAGGCCGGGCGCGACCTGGTGCTCGCCTCCAGCGTCGGCAGCACGGGCAGCACGGTCGATCTCCAGGCCCAGGGGGCCCTGACGGCCAACGAAGGCACGGCCATCACGGCCAACGCCAACGTGCTGCTCCAGGCGGGTGGCGACGTCACCATCGACACGGTGAACGCGGGCATCGGCAAGGTGCGCGTCGTCGCAGCCAACCTGGTCGACGGCGACAGCGGCGCCGGCGAGACCGAAGTGGACATCATCGCGGACCAGTTGCTGGTCAGCGCCACCGGCGCCGTGGGCTCCGCGTCCAATCCGCTGGAGACCCGTGTGGCAACGCTGGCGGCGCAGGCCGGCGGCCTGGTGAACATCGCCGAAGCGGATTCGCTGCTGGTGGGCCCGGCCAGCTTCGGCGGCGTGAGCCGCGTCAACGCCGACGGCAGCCTCACGGTGTGGGGCCCGGCTTCGCAAGGCAACGTCATCGCCGGCGGCGCGCTCACGCTCACCGTGGCTGGCACCCTGGACCTCGCGGCCAACGCCAGCCTGCAAGCCGCCGGCAACCTCGTCGCCACGGCCGACGGCAACGTCACCATGGCTGCCGGTTCGTCCATGCAGGCCACCGGCCCGTCCACCATCGACCTCACGTCGAACACCGGCACGGTGATGATGGACCCGAACACGAGCTCGCTGGCCACCGGCTCGGGCGACATCCACGTCACCGCCGAAGGCGACATCCAGCCCGGCGCCGTCATCACGCAGGGCAAGGCCTACCTGAATTCGCTCAATGGCCGCGTGCTGATCCGCGGCGACCTGCAGCGCAATGGCGAGGACGTCGACCTGTTCGGCAACGACCTGGTCATCGAGGTACCGGTCTCCAGCCCGGGCGGCACGCTGCGCATCGGCCCGCTGAACCCCGGCACGGACATCGTCATCGGCGACACCGTGCCCACCGGCGCGGCGCTGCAGGTGGACACCGGCGAGCTGGCGCTGCTGCAGGACGGCTTCGCGCAGATCGTCATCGGCAGCAGCCTGGACCACACCGCGATCCTGCTGGATGGCGCGACCTCGCCGCTGGTGTTCCATGACCCGCTGGTGCTGACGGCCACCGGCGCCGGCGGCACGGTGAAGCTGCAAGGCAGCGTGACGGGCGACTCGCTCACCATCGCCGACGCCGGCGACCACACCACGCTGGCGACGGCCACCGTTGCCATGCAGGGCAGCGTGCTGGTGCAGGACCAGCTGACCGTCGACGGCCCGAACACCATCACGGGCAGCGGCTCGCTGCACTTCACGCAGGCCGTCACCGGCGCGGGCGGCGCGGCCGACACGCTGGCGCTCGATGCTGGCGGCGGCAGCGTGGCGATGGACCAGCCTGTCACCAACCTCGACGGCCTGAGCATCAGCAACGCCAGCGACGTCCACTTCGGCGCCGCCGTCACGCTGAGCGGCGACCTGGTGATCGACGCCACCGGCACCGTCACCTTCGACGGCCCGCTGACGCTGACCAACGGCGCGCGCCTCATCGTGCGCGGCGGCGGCCAGGTGGTGTTCAACGACAGCGCCGACCTCGGCTCGGGCGACGCCCTGCTGCAGGTGTCCGGCATCCACGCCACCGGCGGCACCGGCAGCCTGCGCGGCACCGGCGCGCTGCAGGTGCAGGGCGCCACGGCCACGCAGGCGATCCACGTCGGCGCCGGCACGGCCGCGGCGGGCGAGCTGGTGGTGGGCAACGACGTGCTGGGCGCAGTCGGCGCGGGCTTCACGGCCCTCCACATCGGCACCGGCACGGCCGCCCTCACGCTGGGCGATGCCGACCTGTCCGCCACCGGCGCGCCGGTGGAACTGCAAGGCAGCAGCATCGCGATGGTCGCCACCGGCGCCGGCGTGCGCCTGGGCACCAGCTTGGCGCTGCATGCCACGGGCGACATCACGGCGGCCGGCCAGCTGCAGGCCACCACCGCGGCCAACGTCACGCTGACCAGCGACACGGGCGCCATCACCATGGCGGCGGGCAGCAAGCTGGCCAGCCAGGGCGGGCACATCGCGCTGACCGGCGCCGGCAACCTGGCCGTCGCTGGCCTCGATGCGCGTTCGTCCACCGGCACCGGCACCGTGTCCCTGAGCAGCGCCACCGGCGCCATCACCGACGCCGATGCCGATTCGGCCATCAACGTCTACGCCCAGGGCGTCGACTTCCATGGCCGCGGCACCCAGGCGGGCAGCGCCCAGGTGCTCGAGGTCGCGGCGGCAGTTGTGCGCGTCGACCCGGCCGGCGGCATCGTCCTGCGCGACTCCGGCACCGACGGCCGCGTCTACTACAACGTGCTGCACGGGTCCGACCTGGAGCAGGCGCTGGTGGCCGTGGGCGCCTCGCAGCGGGTCACCACGGACCCGGATGCCTTCGTGGCCGGCGGCGGCCTGCAACAGCTGGCGGCGGCCAGCACCGGAGTGCGGACCAACTCCCTGGCAACGGCGCTCAGCCTGTCGCTGGGCAGCTACAGCGCTCCGTCCGGGAATACCCAGGTGCAGAGCTACCTGGCGAGCACGGGCACGACCGCCGACGCCGGCCTCACGCTCTCCCAGCGGCTGCAGGCGGAAAGCGAGCTGTCGTTTGCCAGCGGCCAGCCGGCCGGCGACGCCACCGGGGTGGACTACTGGACCGAGTCGCTCAGCGTGTGATTTTTCCTCGAAGACGGGACGCCCGTGTGCGTCCCGTCTTACGTTCTGTAGCAGTGCTGGACTACACTCGTCGCTTCCCCAGTCTGACAACCACCAAGCGGAGATCTACCTGTGTTCCAGAAAGTCGTCCCGGTCAATAAAGAACGCCACGCCTCGAAGAAGATCAAGGAGGTCTCCGGCTTCGGTTTCGCGTCCAATTTCCACATCGCCTACGTGACGATGCAGGAGTTCGCCCGCGCCGCCTCGATCTTCCCGATCGTGTTCCTGGAAGACAAGGACAAGGACGAATTCCGTCCGGTGGTCCTGCTGGGCCTGAACGCCGGCGAGAACCTGTTCGTGGGCAAGGACGGCAAGTGGCAGGCTTCGTACGTGCCGGCCATCATCCGCCGCTACCCCTTCGCGCTGACTGCCGCCGGCAACGACGGCCAGTACGTGGTGTGCATCGACGAGGAAAGCCCGCTGGTCTCCGACACCGAAGGCGCGCCGCTGTTCAACGAAAAGGGCGAGCCCACCCAGGTCATCGAGAACGTCAAGCGCTACCTGGCCGAGCTGCAGCAGATGGACGGGTTCACCCGCGAGTTCTGCAAGTTCCTGCAGGCCAACAACATGTTCACCCCGCTGAACATGCGCGTGCGTGAAGCCAGCCGCGTGAAGAACATCTCCGGCTGCTACGTCATCAACGAAGAGCGCCTGAACAACCTGTCGGACGAGAAGTTCCTCGAGTTCCGCGCCAAGCGCTACCTGCCGGCCGTGTACTCGCACCTGATCTCGCTGGCCCAGACCGAGCGCCTGGTCAAGCTGCACGAAGACGCGCAGCCGGCCGCTGCCGCCGCGGAAGCCGCCAAGGCTCCCGCCAAGAAATCCGCGGCCAAGCAGTAAGCGTGAAGCCCGTCCTGCTCGCGCTGTCTCTGGCGGCGGGGCTGGCGGCGCTCGCGCCCGCGGCGGCGCAAGGGCTGCAGCCGCCGCGCACCATCGCCGGTCTGGAGACCCAGCCGCCCCCGCTGCTGCACGGTGACGTGCCGATCCTGCCGCGCCAGCTTGCCCAGCTGGTGGCGGCGCGCAACCCCGAAATCCGCTACAGCCGCCTCGGCGTGGAGGTGGCTGCGTACCTGAGCTCCGCCGAAGCCTCGCTGTACGAGACCGTCCTCTACGGCTCCGCCGTGGGCGACGACGTCGACCGCCAGCGCACGATCGAGGAGCGCGTTTCCAGCGCCGCCTCGCTGTCGGTGCTGAACGAGCGCTCGCAAAGCTACGAAGCGGGCCTGAAGCAGCGCCTGCCCACCGCCGGCGAGATGTCGCTGGCCTACAAGGTGGTCCGGCGCAGCAACAACATCATCGCCAGCTCCACCAACAACCTGCAGGACACCGAGTGGACCAGCGGGCTGGTGGTGACGCTGAAGCAGCCGCTGCTGCGCAACGCCGGCCGCGGCGTGCTGGAAACCGACCGCCGCGTCGCCGAACTGGAACGCGAAGTGCAGTGGGCGCAGTTCCGCCAGCAGGTGCTGAAGTCCACCGCCGACGCGCTGAACCTCTATTGGCAGCTGCAGCGCGCGCAGGAGGCCCGCCGCCTGCGCGACGAGTCGATGAACAACGTGCAGAAGATGGCGCAGGACGTCGACGCGCGCATCGAGGCCGGCCGCACGCCGCCGGCCGCGCGGCTGGAAGTGCAGTCCATCCTGGCCGGCCGCGAGGCGGAGCTGCTGCGCGCCGACCTCGCCGAGCATGAGGCCGAAGCCAAGGTGCTGACCGCGCTGGGCATCCCGTCCACCGGCCCGGCCCTGCACCTGAAGGCCACCGACACGCCGCTGCCGCCCAATGCGCAGCCCGAGCCGCTGGACGAGGCGCTGCAGCGCGCGCTGGACCAGTGGCCGCCGTACCGCGTGTCGCAGCTGCGCCTGGAGCAGGGCCGCCTGCGCCTGGCCTTTGCCGACAACCAGCGGCAGCCGCAGCTGGATTTCAGCGCCACCTACAACGCCACCGGCCTCGCCTACGACCGCATCGAGGCCAAGAAGCTCGCCACCCGCGACCAGTACCCGGAGTGGACCTTGGGCCTCAACTTCGAAATGCCGCTGGGGGGCAACGGCAAGGCCGGCGGCCAGTACCAGGCGCAGGCCGTGCGCGTGCAGCAGAACCTGCTGGAGCTGGAAGCGATCCGCACCTCGCTGTCGAACGACCTGTCGCAGCGGCGCGAAGACCTGGTGTCGGCGCTGCGCCAGGTGGCGCAGGCGCAGAAGGACGTCGACCTGCGCAAGCAGGTGGAAGACAACGAGCGCGACCGCTACCGCCTGGGCGTGGGCCTGCTGCGCAACTGGCTGGACCGCGAGAACGAAACCTACGAGGCGCGCCAGCGCCTGTCCGATGCCGTGATGCGCGCCCAGTCGGCGCGGGTGGCGTGGCAGTTCGCGCAGGGCAGCCTGCTGGACGAGTACGACATCGCCTTGAGGAGCGAATGATGAGGCTGACTACCGCCCTGTGCGCGCTGGCATTGCTGGCGCCAGTGGCCGCGAGCGCCGCGGACTACCCCGGCCTGGTGCAGCCGCTGCACGACGTGACCCTCAGCTCCGGCGTCGGCGGCATCGTCGCCAGCCGCCGCGTGCACCCGGGCAGCAAGGTCGGCGCCGGCCAGGTGCTGATGGTGCTGGACGACCGCCTGCAGTCCGTGGAGGCGCAGCGCCGCCGCGTGATCCAGGAGGACAACAGCGAGCTGAAGGCCACCGTGGACCGCGTGCGCATCGCCAAGGGCCTGTACGACGACGCGCAGAAGGTCTACGACAAGACCGGCTCCATCAGCCGCGACGAACTCGCGCGGCTGGAAGCCGACTACCTGTCGGCGCAGGGCCGGCTGGAGCAGCTGCAGGCGCAGAAGCAGCGCGAGAAGCTGGAGCAGCAGGGCGCCGAGCAGGAAAAGCAGATGCGCCAGCTGGTCGCGCCGGTGTCCGGCGTGGTGACCAAGGTGGACATCGAGCCCGGCGAGTGGGCCAAGCCCGGCGAGGCGCTGATCCGCCTGGTCGACGCCAGCACGCTCGTCTTCAAGACCAACATCCCGATGGCCGCCGTGGGCGGCGTCAGGCAGGGCGGCGTGCTGCCGGTGCTGGTGGAAGGCGACGGCGCGCGCGTGGCGCAGGTGCCGGCCCGCATCACCTTCGTCTCGCCGGTGGCCGACGCGGCCAGCGGCCTGGTGGAGGTGCGTGCCTCCATCGCCAACCCGGGCGGCAAGCTGCGCGCCGGCAGCAAGGCGGTGCTGCGGCTTGGCGCCCCCGTGCCCACCGCCGCCGAAGGCAAGCTATGAAGCGCGACGAGCTCGCTCCCGCCCCCCAGCAGCACGACGCCCGCTCGCTGCTGCTGGCGCTGCACGAACTGCGCAAGGCGCCGGTCGATGCCGGCTACTGGGCGAGCTTCTGCCCGCTGGTGGCTGCCTTGTGCCGCGCCCGCGCTGCCGTCGCCGTGCAGCGCCAAGGCGAGGACACGTGGTCCGTGCTGGGGCAGGGCGGCACGCAGACGGCCTGGCTGGCTGCGGCCTGGCCGCAGATGGTGGCCGACGTCGCGCCGCGCGCGGGCAGCAACGGTTTCGCCTACACGCCGGCCGTCGATGACGCGGGCGAAGCGCGCCTGTTCGCGGCCGTGCGCATCCTGGGCGCCGGCGAGGCGCTGCTGCTGCTGGACATCGCCCAGCAGGAGCGCGGCATGCTCAACGAACTGCTGATGCGCGCGATGCTGGTGGCCGACGTGGCCGCGCGTCCGTCCGTGCAACTGCCCGTGGCCACGGCTGGCGCCCTGGCGCCGACGCGCACCGTCGACCGCGGCCTGATCGACCTGCTGGACCTCGTCTCGCAAGTGATGCAGACGCCCAGCTTCGAGCTCGCGACGCTGAAACTCGCCAACGGCCTGGCCGCGCATTTCGGCCTGGTGCTGTGCACCCTGGGCTGGGAAAAGGGCAGCGGCATGCACGCGGTGGCGGTGAGCCACCTGGAGCGCTTCGAGCGCAAGAGCGAGAACATCCGCCTGATCGAGGCGGCGCTGGACGAGGCGGCCGCCGAGGAAATGGCGCTGAGCCATCCGCCCGCCGAAGGCCTGCCCGCCGGTGGCCCGGCCCATGCGGCGCTGTGCGACAACCTGGGTTACGCGCAGGTCTGCACCCTGCCGCAGCGCGACCAGCAAGGCAACGTGCAATCGGTGCTGCTGCTGGCGTGGCCGCAGGCGCAGCCGCGGCTGCCGGAGTTCGGCGGCCTGCTGCTGGCGCTGGAAATGCTGCAGCCCTGGCTGGCCGACCTGCACCAGCGCGATCGCTGGTGGGGCCGCCGCCTGGCCGGCTGGGCGCAGGACCATATCGAGCACTACGCCGGCCCGGGCCATCCGTGGATCAAGGCGGGCGCCGCCGCGGTGACGCTGGTGGCGCTGTACGGCATCTTCGGCACCTGGGACTACCGGGTCGAGGCCACGGCGCAACTCACGACCGATGCCACGCGCATGGTGAGCGCGCAGTTCGATGGCCGCGTCGAGGACGTCAAGGCCACGGCCGGCGACCTGGTCAAGGAAGGCACCGTGCTGGCCGTGCTGGACACGCGTGACCTGCGGCAACAGGAAGTGGAAGCGATGGCCGAATGCCAGCGCTACGAGGCCGAGGCTTCGCGCCACCGCGCCGACGACAACCTGGCCGACATGGAAGTGGCGCTGGCCCGCCTGGCGCAGGCCCAGGCCCGCCTGGCCCGCCTGCGGGACTACATCGCCCATGCCACCAACGTCGCGCCGTTCGACGGCGTGGTGGTGGAAGGCGAGCGCAAGGACCTGCTGGGCCTGCCGGTGAAGAAGGGCGACCACCTGTTCCGCATCGCGCAGGTGCAGGGCCTGTACGTGATGCTGCACGTGCCCGAGCGCGACATCCGCGACATCAAGCCGGGCGCGAAGGGCGAACTGTCGCTGCTGGCGCGGCCCGACCAGAAGATTCCCTTCGAGCTGAATGCGCTGATCCCGGTGGCCCAGGTGAAGGGCCAGGAAGGCAACCAGTTCATGCTGACAGGCAAGCTGCTGGAGCAGCCCGAAGGCTGGTGGCGACCCGGCATGACCGGCGCCGGCCGCGTCGAAGTAGGCCCGCGCAACGTGGCCTGGGTGGCGACGCACCGGCTGGTCGACGCCATCCGCATGAAGTTCTGGTGGTAGCGTGGCCGGCTCCGTCTTCAGCGACTCCTGGTTCCGCGTCGCCACCATGCGGGTGGCGCTGCTGCCCACGGTGCGCGTGCAGCGGCAGCGCTTTCGCGGCCGCGACTGGTACGTGCTGGAGGACAGCTACACCCAGCGCTTCTTCCGCCTGACGCCCGAGGCCTGGGCCTTCGTCAGCCGGCTGACGCCGGAGAAGACCGTCGAGGAAACCTGGAACGAGTTCCTGGAGACCCACCCCCAGGAAGCGCCGGGCCAGGACGCGGTGATCCAGCTGCTGTCGCAGCTGCACGTGTCCAACCTGCTGTACTTCCGCCACCAGCCGGACAACGACGCGATCGTCGAGCGCGTGAAGCGCACGCGCCAGCGCGAATTGGCCGGCAAGGCGATGTCCTTCCTGTTCTTCCGGGTGCCGCTGCTGGACCCGAACGCCTGGCTGGACCGCATCTCGCCCTTCATCCGCTTCATCACCGGCCCGTGGATGGCCGCGGTGTGGCTGGCGGTCGTCGGCATGGGCTGCGTGACGGCTTTCGAGCACCGCCAGGCGCTGCTGGATAAATCGCAAGGCCTGCTGGCGCTGGACAACCTGCCCTGGCTGTACGTGTGCCTGGCGCTGCTGAAGCTGCTGCACGAGATGGGGCACGCCTTCGTCACCAAGCGCTATGGCGGCGAGGTGCGCACCTTCGGCCTGATGTTCCTGCTGTTCACGCCGCTGCCCTACGTGGACGCGACGGCGAGCTGGGCGTTCCGCAATTCCTGGCACCGCGTCTACGTGGGCGCGGCCGGCATGCTGGTGGAGTTCTTCCTGGCGGCCATCGGCGCGATGGTGTGGGCCAGCACCGGCGCGGGGCTGGTGAACAGCATCGCCTTCAACGTGATGGTCATCGGCTCGGTTTCGAGCGTGATCTTCAACGGCAACCCGCTGCTTCGCTTCGACGCGTACTACATGCTCAGTGACGCGATCGAGATCCCGAATCTGTACCAGAAGGCGCAGAAGCAGTGGCTGTACTTCGGCGACCGCTACGTGCTGGGGACGCCCAACCTCGATTCGCCGGCACATGACGAGCGCGAGTGGCATTGGCTGACGGCCTACGGTGCCTTGAGTTTCTGCTACCTGATGGTGGTGACGGTCGGCATCTCGCTGTTCCTGCTGGACCAGTGGTTCATCCTGGGCGTGATCGCGCTGACCATCACGCTGGCGACCAAGCTGGCGATCCCCGCCTGGAAGCTGCTGCAGCACCTGATGGGGCCGGCCGTCTCCCGCAACCGCAGGCGCGCCTGGCAGGGCGTGCTGTCGGTGCTGGTGGTCGTGGTGGTGCTGGGTGGCTGGATGCCGCTGCCTTACTCGGTGCGGGCGCAGGGCATCCTGCAGGCCGACGAATCGGTGACCGTCTATGCGCCGATCGAAGGCGCGCTGGTGCACGCCGTGGCGAAGAACGGCCAGCTGGTGCGCGCCGGTGACGTGGTGGCGGAGCTGCGCAACCCGGACCTGGACCAGGACATCGAGGTCAGCAAGCAGGCGCTGCGCGAAGTGGAGGCGCTGTTCCGCCAGGCCATGTTCAAGGCGCCGGCGCAGCTGCCCACCCTGCAGCAGCAGCAGCAGGCCGCACTGCGGCGGCTGGTGGAACTGGAAGCCAAGCGCGCGCAGCTGACGGTGCGCAGCCCCGCCGCCGGCGAGTGGGTGGCGCCGGCGCTGCACGAGAACGAAGGCACCTGGCTGCAGCGTGGCCAGCCGCTGGGCGAGACGGTGCAGCGGCGCGGCTTCCGCTTCATCGCGGTGGTGCCGCAGGAACAGGCCAACGAGCTGTTCGCGCAGCATCCGAAGGAAGCGTCGGTGAAGCTCAATGGCCAGGCCGACGCTTCGATAGCCGTGACCTCGCTGCAGATCATTCCCTACCAGCAGCAGAAGCTGCAGTCGGCCGCGCTGGGCTGGCTGGGCGGCGGCGAGATCGCCGTCAAGACCGACGACCGCAGCGGCAACACCGCCGCCGAATCCTTCTTCGCGCTGTACGTGGGCCTGCCCAAGCAGCTGCCGGCGCAGGTCGTGCCGCTGGAAGGCATGTCGGGGCAGGTGCGCATGGAGCTGCCGGGCGAGCCGCTGTTCTGGCAAGGCCGCCGCGCGCTGATGCAGTTGATGCAGAAGCGCTACGGCCTCTGATTCCATGGAACGCTCTTCGGCCGCTGCGCCCCCGTGGTTCGCCCCGCGCGACCCCGCGCGGCCGCGCGGGTCGCTGGGCTGGCGGCTGAATCGGCTGGCGCGCCACCTGGCGCGGCGCGACCGCGTGGCGATGGAACGCGAAGTGCGCGCGGCGCAGGAAGCCTTCCCCGCACTTGCCGAACTGGAAGAGGGCGCTTTCCGCGCGCATGTGGCGCAGGTGCGGCGCGCGTATCGCCTGAAGCGTGCGCAGCGCACGCCGGGCCAACCCGAGCTGACTTCCGCGCTGGCCACGGTGGCCGCCGCCACCAAGCGCACTCTGGGCATGACGCCGTCCTTCCCGCAGTTTTTGGCGGCGCTGGCGATGGCCGATGGCTACGCGGTGCAGCTGGCGCCCGGCGAGGGCAAGACGCTGGCGGTGGCCATGGCTGCCGTGCTGCAGGCCTGGGACGGCCGGCCCTGCCACGTGGTGACCGCCAACGAATACCTGGCGGCGCGCGACGTCGAACTGATGCGGCCGCTGTACGACCTGTGCGGCTGCAGCGCTGCCTCCGTCAAGCAGGAGATGCAGCGCGAGGAATCCGCCGCCGCTTATGGCTGCGACATCGCCTACGCCACCGCGCCACAGCTGCTGGCCGACTTCCTGCGCGACCAGCTGCTGCTGGGCGGCGCCCAGACGCCGGTGCAGCGCCGCCTGTGGCGCCTGAACGGCGGCGGCGCCGCGATGCAGCCGGTGATGCGCGGCGTCTATGCAGCAATCATCGACGAAGCCGACGGCGTGCTGATCGACGAGGCCACCACGCCGCTGATCATCGCTTCGCCCCAGAGCAACCCGCTGATGGTGAAGGCGACCCACGAGGCGCGCGCGCTCGTGGACGCGATGGAACGCGACGTGCACTACACCGTGCACCAGGGCTCGCACCACGACGTGCGCCTGACGCCCGAGGGCGAGCAGTGGCTGGCGGGCGTGGCGCACCGGTTGCCGGAGTTCTGGCAGCAGGAAGACCGGCGCGAGAACCTCCTGAGCATGGCGCTGCTGGCGCGTGACGTGTTCGAGCGCGACCGGCACTACGTGGTGCAGGAAGGCCGCGTGGTGATCGTCGACGAAAACACCGGGCGCCTGATGCCGGACCGCTCATGGAGCCATGGCATCCACCAGGCGATCGAGGCGCGCGAATCGCTGGAGCTGACCGACCCGTCGCAGACGGCAGCGCGCATGACCTTCCAGGATTTCTTCCGGCGCTATCACGTGCTTTCCGGTGCGAGCGGGACCTTGCAAGGCATTGGCCACGAGCTGTGGTCGACCTACGGCCTCCTGACCTTGCGCCTCGCGCCGCGCGTGCCGAGCCGGCTGCGCACCGGCGAGCGGCACGTCTATCCGTCGCGCGACGACAAGCTGGATGCGATCGTGGCCGAGGCTTCCCGCATCCATCGCGAGGGTTTGCCGGTGCTGGTGGGCACGCGGCGCATCCTGGACAGCGAAGCGATCGCCGAGCGCCTGCTGGCCGCGGGCGTGGACTGCAAGGTGCTGAACGCGAAGAAGCACGCCGAAGAAGCGGAGATCGTCGCGCACGCGGGCGGTCCCGACTGCGTGACCGTCGCCACCAACATGGCCGGCCGCGGCACCGACATCCTGCTGGCCGCGGGCGTGGCCGATGCCGGTGGCCTGCAGGTCCTGAGCTTCGAGGCCCACGAATCGGCGCGGGTGGACTGGCAGCTGTTCGGCCGCTCGGGCCGCCAGGGCGCGCCGGGGCGGGCGCAGGCTTTCATCGGTTTGGGCGACGAGCTGTTCGAGCGCCATCTGCCCGCCGTCGTCCTGCCCTTCCTGTGGCTCGCCGCGGGCGTGCCTGCGTCGCGCACGCGCCTCGCGCCGGCGCTGGTCTGGGCAGCGCAATGGCGCGCCCAGCGCCGCTCCTGGTCCGCGCGCAAGACGCTGGCGGAGCGGGAGGCGCAGGTGATGCAGCAGTTGTCGTTTTCGCGGATCGGCTGATCAGGCCTTCGCCTGCTCGCGTTCCTGCAAGCGGCGCAGGCCTTCGACCAGCCGGTCGCGCGTGTGGTGGCAGTGCGCGGCGCTCAGCGCGCCGGCCGCATCCTCGTCGCCGGCTTCGAGCGCCGCGACGATCCGGCGGTGCTCGTCCTCGGCAACGGCTTCGACGCCGGTCATCGCGCTTTCCATGCGGATGTAGGGCTCGACCACGTTGCGCAGCTGCACCGCCGTCTTGATCACGTGCGCCGCGTGGCTCGCTTCGACCATGGCGTCGTGGAAGCGGCGGTTCAGGCCGCACCATTGGTCGTAGTAGCCCGCGGCCTGGGGCGCGAGCCGCTCCATCGCGCCCGCGATCTCCTTCACGCGCCCGATGTCCGCCTCCGTGCGGTTGCGCGCCGCGAGGCGGGCGGCGTGCTCCTCGACGATCGCCCGCAGGTCGAAGATCTCGACGATCTCCTCGATCTCGAAGGAGGCGACGGCGTAGCCCCGGCGCGGGCGCAGCACCAGCAGGCCCTCGCGCTCCAGCCGCGAGAAGGCCTCGCGCAGCGGGATCTTGCTCACGCCCAGCCGGGCGGCGATCTCGTCCTGCCGCATCGGCGTGCCGGGCGCGATGCGGCCCGACAGGACCTGCTCGCGCACTTGCGTGTAGACCGATTCGACGATGGACTGGGGCTTGAGGGTGCGGACGGTGTTCAAGGCGGGAAGAGGCACGACGAGCCTGGGTGTGATCATACGGACCGGATCTCTCAGGCGGCCCAGCGCTGCCAGACGGCGGCGGGGTCGGCGAGCGCCGCCGCATCCAGCGGCACGCCCTGGTCCATGAGGCGGCGCGCCGCGCCGATGTCGCGCGCGGCATTGAAGGCGATGGCGCCGCGCAGCACCCGGCCGGCGCCGAGGAAGAAGTGCGTTTCCTCGCCGCGTGCCCCTTTGCGCACCACGACGTCCGCGGCGGCAGGGGTGGAGCCGAGGCACTGGAGGTTGAGCCCGTACTGGTCGGACCAGAACCAGGGCCACGCGGCGTGCTCGCTGCGCGCGCCGGCGGCGCTCGCGCCCGCGCAACGGGCCTGCTGTTCGGCGACCTGCCACGACTCGAGCCGCAGGCCTGCGCTTTCGCCCCGCACGGGATGGCGCGTCACTTCGCCTGCGGCCCAGATGCGCGCGTCGGAAGTCTGTCCCGCCGCATCGACGAGGATGCCGTTGTCCACGGCGAGTCCTGCGGCGGCGGCGAGCTCCACGTTCGGCAGCACGCCGATGCCGGCCACCACCACGTCCGCCTCGATGCGGCCGCGATCGGTGTCGAGGCTGGCGGCGCCTCCGGCCGCGGGGAGGATGGCAGCCAGCTGCGCGCCGAACAGGAAGCGCACGCCATTCGCGCGGTGCAAATCTTCCAGCCGCTGCGCGCACGCGGGCGGCAGCGCGCGGCCCGCGACGCGCGCGTCGCGCTCGATCACGGTCACTTCGAGCCCGCGCTGCCGCGCGACGGCTGCCACCTCGAGCCCGATGAAGCCGGCGCCGAGCACCGCGATGCTGCGCGCCGCTCCCAGCCGGGCCGCGATGGCCGCGGCGTCCTCGCGCGTGCGCAGGTACATGGCGATGCCTTGCGGATCCACGGCGGCCGGCAGGCGCCGCGGCCGTGAGCCCGTGGCCAGGACCAGCCGGTCGTAGGCCAGGACGCTGCCATCGGCGAGTTCCACGCTGCATGCGTCGCGGCGGACCTTCGTGACCGCGGCGCCGGGCCGCACTTCGATGCCTAGCTGCTCGCAGCTTTGCGCCGTGGCCAGCGCCGCGCCGGCCGCTTGCGGATCCAGCAGCGCGTCCTTGGACAGCGGCGGCCGCTCGTAGGGAAGGTGCGGCTCTTCCCCGGCGATCACGATGCGCAGGGCGGGATCGGCGGCGCGCGCGGCCTGGGCGGCGCGCCAACCGGCGTGGCCGCCGCCGGCGACGACAAGAAGCGGAGTCATGGAAAACCTCTTGACCGAAGAAACGTAAACAGTATACTTTCTTCAAACGCAACCGCACAGGCCCTCATCCATGAACCCTGCTTGCCCTGAAATCAGTGCGGACATCTGGCCGCGCAAGGACTACTCCCGGATCCCCTACCGGCTGTACCACGACCCGCAGCTGTACCAGCTGGAACAGGAGCGCGTCTTCCGCGGGCCGGTCTGGTCGGCCCTGGGCTTCGAGGCCGAAGTGCCGAATCCGGGCGACTACAAGGTCACGCAGGTGGGCGACACGCCGGTGGTCGTCGCGCGCAACCAGCAGGGCGAGATCCACGCCTTCGTGAACCGCTGCGCGCACCGCGGCGCGGAGGTGGTGCGCTACCCGCGCGGCAATGCCAGCGACTTCACCTGCATCTACCACGCCTGGAATTACGACCTGCAGGGCAACCTCACCGGCGTGCCGTTCCGCCGCGGCGCCAAGGGCAAGGGCGGCATGCCGGCCGACTTCGACATAGCCCAGCACGCGCTGACGAAGATGCGCGTGGCCACCTGGAGGGGCCTGGTGTTCGGCACCTTCTCCAACGACGTGCCTTCCCTCGAGGAGTACCTGGGCCCGCTGATGCTGGACCACGTCGGCGAACTGCTGTCGCGGCCGATCCGCATCCTGGGCTACCAGCGCCAGCGCGTGGCCGCCAACTGGAAGCTGTACCACGAGAACATTCGCGACGCCTACCACGGCAGCCTGCTGCACGAGTTCAACCGCACCTTTGGCATGAGCCGGCTCACGCAGGTAGCCGGCGGCCACATGGACGCGCACCACCGGCACAGCATCCTGTTCCAGTTCTCCGGCTCCGACAGCGACGAGGAGGCCCGCGCCGCCTACGCGGGCGAGGGCGTGCAGCGCAGCGAATACATGACGCTGAACGACTACGGCATCACGCGCCACGTGCGGGAGAACCCGCGCGGCATCAGCACCCGCATCGTCTCGGTGTTCCCGAACGTCTTCTTCCACCAGATCTACAACACGCTCGCCATGCGCCAGCTCCGCACGCACGGCCCGAACGAGTTCGAGCTGGTGTGGACGCTGTTCGGCTACGAGGACGACAGCGCGGAGATGACGCAGCACCGCATCAACCAGGCCAACATGGTCGGCCCGGCCGGCCTGATCTCGATGGAGGACGGCGAGGCGCTGGAAATGGTGCAGCGCTCCACCGCGCCGGACCAGCAGAAGTCCGGCGTCGTCGAGATGGGCGGCGTCGGCCCCATCACCAACCTCGACACCCGGGCGCAGGAAGTGACCATCCGCGGCTTCTGGGCCTACTACAGCCAACTGATGGGCCTGGAGCCCAAGGGAGCCGTGCGATGAACGAGATGGAACTGCAGTTCGCGGTCAACCGCTTCGTGCAGAAGGGCGCGATGCTCCTCGACCGGGATCGCCTCGAGGAATGGGCCGACGCCTTCGACGCCGGTGCGAAGTACGTGGTGCTGCCGCGGGACAACAAGGAGCTGGGCTACGGCATCGGGCTGATGCACTGCGCCAGCAAGGCCGCGCTGCAGGACCGCATCTCGGTGCTGCGGCACGCCAACAAGTTCAACCCACACTGGGACCGCCACATCCTGGGCGGCACCGACGTGGTGGCGCGCGAGGGCGACACCGTCGTCGCGCACACCAGCTTCATGGTGGTGCAGACCACGCTGAACGGCGTGTCGGAGCTCTATTGCGCCGGCTGCTACGAAGACCGCATCCGGCTCGGCGAACGCCTGAGCCTGGCCGACCGCGTGGTGGTGCTCGACACCTTCTCGGTCAAGAACTGCATGGCGACCCCACTTTGAACGCGAGGAACAACATGGCCTATCTCCGCAAGCTTCCCAACTTCCGCAAACTGAGCAAGGAGCGCATCGAGGCGTGGAAGAAGATCGCCACCGCCAGTGCGTCCGACATGATGAACCGCGGCGGCGCGATGAGCGGCGCCATCAAGCCCGTCACCTCCGCCACCGCCATCTGCGGGCAGGCGCGCACGATCCAGTGCATCATGGCCGACAACAGCATCCTGCACTTCGCCTCGTCCACGGCGGAACCGGGGCAGGTGCTGGTGGCCGACGCCTGCGGCATCATCGACGTGGCCGTCTGGGGCGGCCTGACGACGCTCGAGGCCTACCGCCGCGGCCTCGCCGGGCTGATCGTCGACGGCGCGGTGCGAGACGTGCGTGAATCGCGCGCGGTGCCTTTCCCGATCTTCTGCCGGGGCACGGTGCCGCAGGGCCCGCACAAGGCCTTCGGCGGCGTGATGGACGTGCCCATTTCCTGCGGCGGCCGCGCCGTGAGCCCCGGCGACCTGATCCTCGCCGACGAGGACGGCGTGGTCGTGGTGCCGCTGGACCGCGAGGAGGAGATCTTCCACAAGGCCGTGGCCTTCCGCCGCGACGAGGAGAGCTGGCTCAAGCAGCTGGACACGGACAAGCCCTTCTACCAGGTGCTGAACATCCCCACGCCCGACATCATCGAGTGATCCCATCGAAAGGCAAGCCATGACCCAGGCCGTCGAATACATCAATCCCCCGGGCCTGCCGCCGGTGCAAGGCATGTACTCCCAGCTGGGCGCCATCGCCAGCGGGGCGCGCACCTACCACGTGGCGGGCCAGCTGGCCGTGGCCGACGACGGCAGCGTGGCCGGCGTCGGCGACTTCGCGGCGCAGTTCCACCGCGTGTTCCAGAACCTCGTCGGCACGCTCGAAGCCGCGGGCGGCAAGCCCACCTCGATCGCGAAGATGACGACCTACCTGGTGCACTCGCAGGACATCCCCACCTTCATGAAGCTGCGCGCGGCGCTGTTTCCCAAGCTGTTCCCCAACGGCGTCTACCCTCCCAACACGCTGATCGTCATCGACCGGCTCGTGAAGGAGGACTTCCTGCTCGAGGTCGAGGCGGTCGCCGCGTTCTGAGGCGCACACTCCAAGGAGTTCATGATGAAGAAGAGCCACGCTGTCCCCAAGCTGTCCCGCCGCTTCTTCGGGACTCTGCTGCTCGCGGCCGCGTCCGCGTCACTGGCGGCGGTCCAGCCCGCCGGTGCCGCCGACGCCTGGCCCAGCAAGCCCATCACCATCGTCTGCGCCTTCCCGCCGGGGAATGCCTCCGACTTGATCGCGCGCGTCCTCGGCGAGCAACTGTCCGCCCGCCTGCACACGCCGGTGCTGGTGGACAACCGGCCCGGCGCCTCCGGCATCATCGCCGCCAGCGCGGTGCAGAAGGCGGTGCCCGACGGCCACACGCTGCTGATGACGTCGACGTCGTTCATCATCAACAAGTCGGTGCTGCTGAAGGTGCCGTATGACGCGGACCGCGACTTCACGCCGGTGAGCCTGGTCAATGCCATTCCCGCGGTGCTGATCGTGGACAAGTCCTCGCCCGCGAACGACTTCAAGGAGCTGCTGGCGCAGATCCGCCAGCGCCCGGGCAAGCTGAGCTACGGCCATCCTGGCGCGGGAACCATCCAGAACCTGTCGATGAAGCTGCTGCTGCAGCACGTCGACGCCAACGTGCTGGAAGTTCCCTACAAGGGCAGCATGCAGGCGGTGACGGACATCAACGGCGGCTCGCTGGACATGATGTTCGAGGCCGCCAACTCCGTCTACACGCTGGTGCAGAGCGGCCGTGTGCGGGCGCTGGCGACGACCTCGCCGACCCGCTATTCGATGCTGCCTGAGGTGCCGACCCTGCGCGAGCTGGGCATCGACGAGACGGTGGTCGGCTTCACCGCACTGATGGCGCCGGCCGGCACGCCGCCGGAGATCACCGCCCGCCTGAACAAGATGGTCGAAGACATCATGAAGATGCCGGCGACGCAGGCGCGCGAGAAGACCATGGGGCTGGAGAACTTCCCGCCCATGAGCACCGCCGAAGTCGGCACCTGGATGAAGCAGGAGGCGAGCCGCTGGGAAAACGTGGCCCGCGTCGCCAACATCCCGAAGGAATGAGCATGGCGCAATTGAAAGTGGCGGCCAGCCAGTCGCTGGCCGAGGGCGAGCCCGTCTCCGTCACCGTGCAGGGGCAACCGATCATGCTCGTGCGCTGGGAGGGCAAGCCCTATGCGCTGGGCGACATCTGCACGCACCAGTACGCGCTGCTGTCGGACGGCTTCTTCGCCGACGGCTGCATCGAATGCCCGCTGCACCAGGCCACTTTCGACGTGCGCACCGGGGTCCCGCAATGCGGCCCGGCGACGGTGCCGGCGCGGCGCTTCGAGGTGTCCGAAGCGGACGGCGAGGTCTTCCTCGAATTCGAGCGCGAGTCCGTGGCCTAGGGTTTCCCTAGCGGGCCGCGGAGGCGGCCAGCTGCGTGGGCGATTGCTTGCGGAAGCGCGCGAGCAGGCGGTCGCGCGAGTGCTGCGAGTGCTCGCGCGTGAGCGCGACGAACTTCTTCTCGTCGCCGTCGACGAAGGCCTGCGCCAGTTCCGCGTGCTCGTCCTGCGCCAGGTTCAAGGCGCCGGTGAGCCTCAGCTCGGCGCGCACGTAGATCTCGATGATGCCGCGCGCGGTCTCCACGGCCCGCATGTGGTGCGGCATGCCGGCCGGGTCCAGCATCGCCCGGTGGAAGTTGGCATTGAGCTCGAACCAGTCCGCGAGCGCCTCGCTGTCGGTGCGCTGCGCGCTGGTCTGGTGCATCTGTTCCACCAGCTGGCGCACCTTGGCGATGTCGTCCGGGGTCCGGCGCTTGATGGCGCGGGCGGCAATGTCCGTTTCGAGCTTGATGCGCAGGTCGAACACTTCGCGGATCTGCTCCGGGTCCAGTTCGGCCACCGCATAGCCCTTGCGCGGCTGCAGCACCACCAGGCCTTCGGCTTCCAGCCGCGGCAGCGCCTCGCGCAGCGGGCCGCGGCTGACGCCCATCTTGGCGGCCACTTCTTCCTGCCGCAGCATCTGGCCGGGCGCGAACACGCCATTGAGGATCGCGTTGCGCAATTCCCTGTAGACCAGCTCAGGCAGCGACAGCGCCGCGGCTTCGACGAGGGACGGGGACGGCATGCGGCAAATGATATCGGATTGGTGCGTGCATGCACCAATCCTCACTGCGAACTGCGCGCAGGCCGCTGGTACGTCGTCATGCCGGTCTTGATCCGGCATCCCCATGTGCCTGTCACGAGTGGGCCCTGCCGAGATTTGGCCCCGGACCGGGCCTCTCCCGTGCATTCAACGCAGCGTTCGCGGAGTCCGCAGAGAAGAGGAATGCATTTGTGCGTTCGGGAGCTTTTTCGCCGAACGCATTTGGCAACGCCTTAGGGGAATCTCTTGCAACCAACTCAAGCGCGATTGGCAACGCACTGGGGGAGTCCATTGCAGGCGTATCGAATGGCGCGCCTGCCGCGCGAGGAGACGCGCTGGGTGACTTCATCGATAAGAACATGCCGGCCTGGGAGCAGCGGCAGGCGAACTATGACGGAATCGTCAACGCCTTCAGTCAAAGCGGATTGAACGACGGCGCGCCAGGGGTGCAAGTCGCGGATGCGAGGAGCGTTCTGCAGTTGAGCGCTCCAAGGGGCTCCGACGATGATGATAGTTACTATGGGAACATCATCGATGCCTTGCAGGCTCGTGATGCCGCGAGAAACGCCTCGGGTGCGAATTTCCGCGCTGGAGAAGCAAGAGCCACGGCCGCGCTGTACGCGAGTGGGGCGGGCGATGTGCGCGACGTGTCGCCGGTCTTCTCCGATGCAGAAATTGACGCTATGCGCCAATCCAATCTCGCGCGAAATCAGTCGCTCGCGGCGGAGACGGAGGCAGCACTTGGTGTATCCGCATATGAATCAGGCATCTATTCGCCCGACCCTGGCTCGATTGACTATTACCGTCAGCGCGATGGACATGTTGTTGTCCAAATCACGGGAACCGCCGCCTCTGTGGAAGAGGAGTCGGCGCCCATGCAGATCTACAGAGGCATGAATGAAAGGCTGAACGCCCTCGTAGAAGATGCGCAGGACCAGTACGTGCAGAATGGTGCCGGCCGGGGCGGGTGGAACTACGCATTCAACGCCGCTGGGTACGTGGCGAGTGAGTTCTTTCCCCGTAGCGTCGGACAAGCCGCATTCGAGGCGGTTGGGGGCCCCATATTGGGGCGGGTAATTGGAGCCGGCGTCGCACAGCTCAACAAGTTGCCGGTTCTGGGAAGTACACTGCCTCAGCTGGCACGAAGTCTCAGGTCGTCAATAGGTCGGTCAGAGCTTCCTGTCGGAACGGCCGCTCGCCCAACCGTGCAGTGGGCACCGAACCCGGACGGAGTTGTAAGGACGCCGGAAGAAATGATGGCCTTGGCGCGGCAAGCGGGAGTGACGTTCCCAGAAGACGTGCAGGTCTTCTGGGTGAAGCCAAGCCAGCTACACAACGTCGAAGGCGCGCAGGCTGAGTACTCTACTTTGCAGGCAAATCTCGGCGAAGGAAGAATTGGAAACGCGGGAAACTTGGGTCCCAACGATTTGGTGACCTGGGAAAGCTTCAGGAACAGGGCCGGTGCCGTGCCTGTGCGAATCAGTACCGACCTGCTCGGGAGCGACGAAGCGGCGATTGCGCATTTGGCCCACGAGTCGCACGAACTGAACGGGCTATACAACAGCCTTGAGGTTGAAGGCAACCTGATGACTTACCGCGACCTAAATCGAGCCGTGCGGCCCGTTGCGAATGGGGCCGGGACACGCTTAGGCGGCGTTCCGAACAACCTACACGAGAACGCTTGGACGTATGCTGACCAAGTGATCCTGAGATGGCGAGGAAAATAGATGCGAAAACGCGACTGGCAGGCTGAAATGGCCGACTTCTTGCCACTGTACGAGGCCGGCGCCTATACCACTGACGAATTTTTTTGGTTCGCCCTTCCTTTCTTCGAGGGCGACGCAAGCGACAGAGAGGTGTGGAATGCGCTGCCGCAGGCAGTTAAGGACCGCTTCCGTGTGCAAATGGAGAAGGAAGTTGAAGCGGAAGACGACGCCACCCGTGCCGCTCTGCTGGAAAGACTGGCGGCAGTCAGGGGTGTTGCTGGGCGCTAGTTGGGCTCTCGGCGATTAGTGACGAGGCCGGCCGCTAGGCTCCGAGCTGGGGGCGGAGTCGGAGCCAGGCGGATTGGCGAGTGTGTGCGTTGGACTCCTGACTACCTCCGTTCAGGTCGGCCTAACAGAGGGTCATCGCTGTAGTTCCGGACACGCCGACGCATCGGCAGATGCAGTCGCATCTGCCGACGCATTTCCTCAAATTTCACGGCTCGCGCACGTACACGGCTCGCCGACGATGATCCAAGCGCTAACGCACCTGGGGAACTCCCGGCTGAGGATTCCAGTCATCGTGACTCTTATTGCTAAGAATGAGGCCAAACGTGAGATGGATGGCATCAACGATTTCCATTACCCGTCGCTCATGGCGAGAGTTGGGCGCCTCGTTCTCCAGGATCTCCATGGCTTGATAAATCAGCGCCAAGTATCTCTTCGAAACCGTTTCGCCACCCTTTAGCAATCTTGTCAATTCGCGTGCCCAACGCTCTGCTTCGGCGAACGCGTTCTCCCGAATCTCCTTTGCCTCCTGCACACCGTTGACAACGTCGAAGATATGACGGCCGTACGCTGTTGCGGCGTTGTCGATTTCGATGGTCATTGCGAACCCCTGCGTTGATTCGAATAGGTCGAACTCCCCACCGACAGGCCATAGGTTATGTTTCGGTACGCCGGAACCTGACTTGCCGGACTAAAGGGCGTATAGATGGCCTTCGAAGAAACACTCTGGAAGATTGATACTTCCTGAGCCCAAATCGAACGGTGATAGAGCATAGTTGACTGAGGGTCGATTGGATTGTAGATGTTGCTTCGAGGTTGGGTTGGCCAGACTTCAACCTTGGCATTCGGAACCTTCTTCAAATTGATCGCAACGATGCCATTGCCGCTATCGTAGCCATTGGGGCCGACAACGACCTCATAGTCGCGCGTCGTGCCAATCCATGGGTCATTTCTCAGTGCCCCACCTCTTGTGCCAAGTTTGTAGTTGGCCACATGGTCCTCTGCGGTCCAAATGCCATTCGGATTCTTGGCGGTCAGGCCCGCTCCCTCCTCCAAGGCTGTGGCGTCGACCGGCGTAAGGCCTCGGAACACTGTGTTGGCGAGCACACGTTCCTCCGCGAGGCGCAAGCCTTGACCGACGGTGGCTACTCCTCCAGCGAAGGGGATGATCTGATCGACGGCGCTGGCTAAAGTTGACGAACCAGTCGTCGACTCCACCACTTGGTAAGTTGCTGTCGAATCGCTGCCGTAACCCAAAGCGCGCCTTAGGCCCGTGCCGATGCTGTCACCGCCGTGGAAGGCGAGCGGCACACCCAGCGTGGCGCCCAGACCGGTGGAGCTCAGTGTGATTGCGCCTGCCACCTCGAATCCACCACTGATCATCTGAACCGAACCTTGCACCTCGTTAGAACCGCGGAGGTAGTACTTGGTTGCGCCCCACGCCATGTCAAGTTTGTCGCCGAACGATATATCGCTATTCGCAATTGCGCCCACAGAGGCCCAATAGCCTTGATCGGGCTTTATCGAACCCGTCCGCATACCCGTGCCGGCGGCCGCTAAGGGTGCCAAGTCTTCGCTTCTAACGGCGGACTGCGGAACGGGAAAAGTCTCCGCGGCCGTACTCCACACTTCACCGCCCTGGAAGTTGGATCCCACCACGTAAGGCACTGTGGGCGCAAGTGAGACACTACTGCTGCCGCCCGTGTCGCCGATCGCGCCCTCGATTGGGGGTTCTGCGGTTATCGTGACCGGAGTCAGCCATGCGTCTCCATTTCCATCGAAGTAGCCGGTTCCGTGCCCGGGGCTGGATGGAGCAGTTCGCTGGACTAGATCGGTGGCGGCAGTTGGCGCGAGTGGATTCGTAGCCGACAGGGAAGATCCTCCGAGGCTATATCCTTGGCCTGCGGCAATACGCACGCCCGGCGAGCGATCGACGGATGTGCGCCCGAAAACGTCAACGACTCTGTCGTAAGTCTCTTGGCGCTGCTCCCACGCTGGCAGATTTTTTTCAATAAAGTCGCCGAGCGGGTCGTCGCTGCGTGAACTGCGAGCGATGCTTTCCCCCAGAGCGTTGCCAAATGCATCGGGTCGCTCACCAAATGCATTCAGCGCACGGACCGATCCGCTGGCCGCGCGACTCCACCGTGCAGTCCGTTTCGATTTCCTCGCCATCCAAGCGTACGTTGAATGTCGCGATCAGCGACGATTCGGCCGCTCGGTCGCGCCTCTCGTAGGAGTGATCATGGAACAGACTTCCTATAGCCTTCTGCATCGCGCCCCTCAGGCGGGGGCGTCGTCGGGGCAGGGCGACGTGCCTTGCACCATCGCCATCGACGACGCGATCCAGCGCTATCTGACCTTCCGCGCGATGAAGGGCGGTACTGTGCAGAGCCTTTGCGACCTGAGGCGCTACTTGAACGATTTCGCCAAGTGGGCCGTGCTGCTACATGTTGAAGATCTGGCCGGCCTGAACCCCGACCTTCTCAAGAAGTACCAGTGTTTCCTCTTCGAGTACCGGAAGCGTGACGGCCAGCCGCTCGCCACAGCCAGCAAACTTGCCAAGCTCGTTCCCTTGCGTGGCTGGTTGCGATGGCTGACGACGCTGGGAGTCGCCGCGAACCTGGTGGACGCCATCGAACTGCCCGCCGCCGATCAGGCGTTGCCGCGGCGTTTGCTCTCGGCCGCGGAGATCGAGGCAGTCATGGCGATGCCGCGGACAGACACGCCGCTCGGGCTGCGCGATCGTGCGATGCTCGAGTTGCTGTACGCCACCGGAATCAGGCGCATGGAGATCGGCCAGTTGGACATCAACGACGTCGACCTGAGCCGCGCCATTCTCTGCGTGCGAAACGGGAAGGGGCGCAAGGACAGGCGCATTCCGATGGGGCCACGCGCGCAGCACTGGCTGGTGACGTATCTGGAACAAGGTCGGCCAGCCTTGTCGGGGGCCTCGAGCTCGCTGGCACTCTTTCCGGGCCGGGAGGGACCACGCCTCAACATCAACTGGCTGTCCACGGTGATCTCAGGTTACGTGCGTCGCTCGGGTGTGGGTCGGGCTGGTGCGTGCCACTTGTTCCGGCATTCGATGGCGACCCTGATGCTCGATGGCGGCGCCGATATCCGGTACATCCAGGCGATGCTGGGGCATGCGCAGTTGTCGACGACGCAGATCTACACGCACGTGTCGACGGCGCGGCTGGAGCAGGTTTACCTGGCGACGCATCCCGGAGCGAAGGGGTATGGTGCAGGTGGGAGCGTTGAGGGTGTGCGCGTGGAAAGCCGCGAACAGGAGGACGAGCTTTCGGTGTGGGTTGCGTAGAGGCCGCAGGTGCGCGGCGTTTGGGGGCGTCCTCGCGCGGTGCGCAGCGAGCTGCGCACCCTACGAGATGCATCGCGGAGCGGAAGCAGTAGCGAGCAGCCGCCAGAGCGAATCCTGGACCCGCCCATGAGCGCGATTCAACCCACCCGCGAGAGCAAAGCCTTCACCGCTGCCCGGCTCTGCGCGCCCAGCTCCGCCACATCCAGGTTCGGCACGCGCCCATCGCGCACTACTTCCTTGCCGCCGACGAACAGGTAGCGCAGGTCCGCCGTGCCGCCGCTGGCCACCGGCCCGATCGCCGGATCGTGCAGGCCGAAGTAGCGCGGGTCGCGGTCGAGGCCGAAGATGGAGAAGTCCGCGGCCTGGCCGACCTCCAGCGTGCCGATGGCAGAGAGGCCCAGGACTTCGGCGCCACCTGCCGTGCCCCAGCGCACCACATCCTCCACGGTCGTCGAAGCCGCATCGCCTTCGCCCTTGCCGCCGCGGTAGTGCGCGACGGCCTCGTAGCCGCCCCGCGCACGCGCCATCAGCCATGCCGCATGCGTCTCCGACAGCATGTCCGCCGCCTCGTTGGACGCCGCGCCATCGACACCGATGGAGATCCGCGCCCCCGCTGCTTCCAGTGCGCGCACCGGCGCGATGCCGCTACCGAGGCGCCCATTGCTCTGCGGGCAATGCGCGATGCCAGTCCGCGTGCGCCCCAGCAAGGCGATCTCGTCCTCGTCCAGCTTCACCAGGTGCGCGAACCAGACATCCGGCCCCACCCAGTCGATGGTCTGGCAGAACTCGATGGGCTTCATCCGGTGCTTCTCCCACACTGTGTCGTGGTAGTGCACGGTCTCGGACAGGTGCGAATGCAGCATCAGCCCCAGCTCGCGCGCCACCTTCGCCGTCTCGCGCATTTCCTCGGGACGCATCGAGTGCGGCGGCGTCGTGGGCGCCATCACGACGCGCTGCGTCGCATCCGGCGACGGGTCGTGATAGAGCTTGGCCAGCCGGCGCATGTCGGCGAGATAGCCCTCCAGCGTCTCCGGGCGCGAGCCCGGTGCCGTGTCCTTGGTCTCCAGCCGCGTCAGCGTGCCGCCACCGCGGCACAGCACGAAGCGGATGCCCAGCTTCGCCGCTTCCTCGAACAGGATGGACGAACTGTCGTACGGCATGTCCGGGTAGTAGTGGTAGTTGTGGTCGGCCACCGTGCCGCAACCGGAAAGCACCAGCTCCAGCAGGCCGACGCGCGCGGCCAGCCGGAACTCGTGCTCGTTCATCAGCGGCCGCAGGCGCATCGGCGTGGCGGTCAGCCACGGCGTCAAGGTCGAATTCAGGCCCTGCGGATCGCCTTTCAGCAGCGACTGGAACAGGTGGTGGTGCGTGTTCACCCAGGACGGGTAGACCACGCAGCCGCTGGCATCGATCGTCCGCTCGCCCGGCTCGGGAGTGAGCGAACCGATGGCGGCGATCCTGCCATCGCGCACCCGCAGGTCGCTGCCGGCCGAACGCGCCTGCGCGCCCTTCAACCCGGTGAGGATGGCCGTGGCGTTGCGAATCAGCAGGCTGGTCATGCAGGCACCTTCTTGATGTTGATCACGTTGCCGCGATGCACTTCCTCTTCACCATGCGCGCGCAGCAGGTCCAGCAACTGCTTGCGGATCACGAGGCCGGGCTTGTCCGAGGCCATGTGGAATTCGACCTTGCGCGTGGTGTCGATGCACGCGTCGGGGTCCGTGGCTTCCAGGATGTCGCGGTCTTCGAGGGTGATGGCCTTGTCCCAGGCGATCAGTTCCTCGGTGCTGCACTGCTCCTCGGTGTCATTGCGGTACAGCCACTGCACCAGCATCATGCGGTCGTCGTCGATGGGCGTCGCGCAGTTGTAGATGATGTGGGCCCGGCCGCTGGCGGGGTAGGTGCAGCCGAAGCGCCGGCTGAAGGGCAGGTAGTAGCGGTTGACGAGGTGCCGGTGCGTGACCGGCTCGTCGGTGCCCGTGATGCGATAGCTCTCCTGCGGGTTCTTGATCGGCACCAGCGTCTCCGCCTCGAAGCCATAGTCGGTTTCGCGGAATTCGTAGGGCGCCGGTTTGGGCTGGTCGATCAGCCCGAAGTTCGCCTTGTGCACGAAGGAGAAGTGCGAGTTGTCGAAGGAGTTCTCCATCATGCGCAGCGGCGCCGTCTTCCATTCTTCGTAGAACTGGAAGATGCGGCGGTAGCCGGGCCGGCCGTCCTCGGGGAAATCGGGGATGGGCCGGATCGGGTCTTCCAGCGCCACCCACACGTAGCCGTACTTCTCCTGCGCGCGGTACGCCGGCACGCGGGCGTTGGGCGGGATGGGCGCTTCGGCCTGCTGCTGCGGGATCTTCACGCAGGCGCCGGTGCAGTCGTAGGTCCAGCCGTGGTAGCCGCAGGTGAGGTTGCCGTTCTCGACGAAACCTTTCGACAGCTTGGCGGTGCGGTGGCAGCAGCGGTCGGCGACGGCCGCGGGCGTGCCGTCGGCCTGCTTCCACAGCACGATGTCCTCGCCCATGAGGCGGAAGGGCTTGGGGCCTTCGTCCAGGAAGGACATGGGCATCAGCGCGTACCAGAAGCGGCGCAGGACTTTCTGTTGGGTGGTCAGCATGCTTCGTGTTCTCCGTGTTCTCCGTGTTCTTGCAGCAGCGCCAGCAGGCGCTTGCGCATCAGCAGGCCGGGGCGGTCCGAGGCCATGCTCTGTTCCTCCCGGCGGCTCACGTCCACCGGCGCGTTGGGGTCGACGCCGCGGTCCAGGATGTCCTTGTCCTCGGCGACCACGCGCATGTCCCAGTCGTTCAGCAGGGCCGCGGGGCAGTCCTGCTCGCTGTCATTGCGGTACAGCCACTGGATCAACTGGATGCGGCCATCGTCGATGGGCGTGGCGCAGGTGTAGATCGTGTGGCGGATGCCGCTCGGGTAGGCCAGCCCCAGCTTGCGCAGGAAGGGCAGGTGCCACTGGTTGGAGAAGCTGCGCGTCGTCACCGGGTCGGTGGTGCCGGTGATGCGGTGCGACTCCGGCGGGTTGTTGATCTCCAGCAGCACGCGCGCCTCGAAGCCGTAGGCGGTCTCGTCCAGCGCGAAGTGCTTCGGCTTCGGCTGGTCGCCCTGGCCGAAGGTGCCGGCGTGGACGAAGGCGAAGTGCGCGGTGTCGAAGGAGTTTTCCATCAGCCGCAAGGCGCCGGTGTTCCAGGTCTCGTCGAACTGGTGGATGCGGCGGTGGCCCTGCGCTTCCTCCTCGGTTTCCAGCAGCGGCATCAGCGGGTCGTCCAGCGCCACCCAGGCGTAGCCGAAGCGCTCGGCGCAGTGGTAAGCCGGCACGCGGGCGCCGGGCGGGATGGCCTGCGTGTCCTGCTGCGGGATCTTCACGCAGGCGCCGCTGCAGTCGTACTGCCAGCCGTGGTAGCCGCAGGCGATGTGGTCGCCTTGTACGAAGCCTTTCGACAGCTTCGCGGTGCGGTGGCAGCAGCGGTCTTTCACCGCGGCAGGCTGGCCGTCGGTCTTCTTCCACAGCACGATGTCTTCGCCCAGCAGGGTGAAGGGCTGCGGGCCGGCAGCCAGCTTGGACATCGGCATGACGGCGTACCAGAAGCGCCGCAGCACGGGTTGCTTCGTGACCAGCATCAGTGCGCCTTCAGGAAGTCCAGCGTGTAGGCTTGTTGCCAGTTGGCGTTGGGTTTCAACAGGCCGCTGGACACCATCAGCTCGTAGGTCTGCTTCCAGCGCGCGTCGGTCATCACGCCCGGGCCCTGCCT
This sequence comes from Ramlibacter agri, assembly GCF_012927085.1. Lineage (NCBI taxonomy): Bacteria > Pseudomonadati > Pseudomonadota > Betaproteobacteria > Burkholderiales > Comamonadaceae > Ramlibacter > Ramlibacter agri. The sequence goes on from NZ_JABBFX010000003.1 coordinate 1,059,575, forward strand.
GGCGGCGTCGCCGCCGTCGAAGAAGTGCAGGGCGTTCATCTGCTTGACGCCGAAGGCGAGCGTGTCGTCGTCCATCTTCGGGTTGTCCTGCTTGATCAGGGCATTGCCCGGCGCCGGGTTGGCCAGGTAGCTCTTCCAGCCTTCCAGCGTGGCCTTGACGAAGCGCTGCACCAGTTCCGGCTTCTCCTTCACCGTCTTCTGCATCGCGACGATGGTGTTGCCGTAGGGCGGGTAGCCGTCGTCGGCGAACAGGAAGAAGTTGACCTTCTGGCCTTCCTTCTGCGCAGTGAAGGGCTCGGAGCCGGGGAAGCCCTGCTGCGCCACCTTGGGGTCGGCGAAGAAGGGCTGCAGGTTGAAGGTGTAGGGGCGGGTCTGTTCCGGCTTCAGCTTGTACTTGGCGGACAGCCAGGGCCACCAGCTGGTGTAGCCGCTCGAGGCGACCAGGATTGTCTTGTCCTTCAGGTCGGCGAGCCTGGTGACGTCGGCGTGCGTCATCATGCCTTGCGGATCCTTCTGGAACACCGCGGCCACCGTGACGGAGGGAATGCCTTGCTCCAGGCCGGACAGCACCTGGAAGTCCTTGCCCATGACGAAGTCGGCCTGGCCGGCGGCCAGCACCTGCATCAGGTTGACCTGGGGGCCGCCCATCTTGATGGCGACGTCGAGCCCGTACTTCTTGTAGATGCCGGTGGCCACGGCCTGGTAGTAGCCGCCGTGTTCGGCCTGGGCGTACCAGCTGGTGAGGAAAGTGACCTTGTCGTCGGCGTGCGCCAGCAAGGTGGCCGCCGCGAGGGCGATGGCAGTGAGTGCAGATTTCATGGTGATTCTCCGGTTGGGAAAGCATTTGGAAAATCAGAGCAATGACCCGCGGCTTGCGCCGTTGCCTGCTTCTACTCTGCGCGGAACTCAGGGGAGGTGGATCGTCGCCTCCACCTCGATGACTGCTGCGTCTCCAGGCATGAACCGTGCCACCTCCACCACCGTGCTGGCCGGCGGCTGGGTGGGGTAGAACAGGCCGCGGACGCGGTTGTAGAAGGGGTAATGGCGCAGGTCGCGGAAGTACTGCGCCAGCTTGATCGCCTGCTCCATGTCCGCACCGTGTTCGCGCGCGATGGTGCGGATGCGGTCCAGCACGAACCAGCTCTGGGCGACGATGGGCGCTTCGTAGATGTCCACCGTCATCTGGCCCGTGTCGTAGCCCAGTGTCTTCAACTGCTCGCGGGCGTGCGCGGGCAGTTCCTCGTAAGAAGAGACCACGGCCTTGCGCGCCGGGTCCACGGCCACCACGCCGCTGACGAACAGGAAGTCTCCTGCGCGCCTGGCCGCGGCGTAGTTGGCCATGGGTGTGCCCATTGCGCTCATTGCCACGCCCGGGTCTTGCCGGGGTTCAACAGCTTCAACGGATCGAAGCGCCGCTTCACTTCGGAGACAGCAGGCGACAGCTCGCCGCCCGCCTTGCCGTCCTCGACGATGAACACGTGCGGATCGTTGATGCGGACACCGTTGTCGCGGTAGGTCTGCATGATTTCCTGCAAGCGCTCCTCGGTCGAGAACTTCACGATCTGCAGCGCCGTGCAGGTCAGTTGGCCGTCCAGGCCGCGGATCCACTCGGCGTGCATTTGCACCTCGGGCGACAGCAGCTTTTCCATGTGCCGCACCTGCTGCAAATGCTGGCCCGGCACGAAAGCGCTTTGCAGGTAGGTGATGGTCTTGTCCACCTTGAAGGCCGCCAGCGTGGTGTGGTTCCACGTGTATTCCAGCAGGGTGCGGCCGGTGCGGGCGATTTCCTCGGCGTTCTTCGAGTACGTGACCTCGCCACGCCACTGCGCCGCCAGTTCGCGCACCGCCGCTTCGCTGGAGGGCGCAATGGCCAGGATGATCGCGTGGCAGCCGGGCGGCAGGTGCTCGCCATGGCCCCTGAGGTAGGCCGGGATCGGATCCGCCAGCAAAGCTACTTCACGCTTGACGATGCCGGGCCCACCGGCCACCGCATTGCCGAACTCCAGTGCGTCGTCGAAGGACGAGAACACGACGAAGTGCTCCTGCCAGTCATAGGCAGGCGCCAGCGCCAGTTCCACTTCCAGCACCAGGCCGTTGGTGCCCCACAGGTGGTGCATCAGCAGCGCTTCCGGGCCGCGCAGTTCCACCACCTGCGGTTCTTCCTCGATGGTGAGGGCCTTGATGCCCAGCACGTTGCCGCGCGCCGCGAGCGGTCCGTAGTTGATGGAGCCGATGCCACCGAAGCCGCCGCCGAACAGGCCGCCCAGCGTGGCGCTGCGGTAGGTGGAGGGCATGCAGCGCAGTTCCATGCCGCAAGCCGCGCGCGTCTCGCGCTCCAGGTCGAACAGGCGGATTCCGGCCTGCGCCCGCGCCGCGCCGCCGCGCGCCCACAGGAACTGGTTGTAGCCGCTCATGTCCACCAGCACGCCGCCTTGCAGCGGCACGGACTGGCCGTAGTTGCCGGTGCCGCTGCCGCGGATGGTGATGGGCAGGCGCAGCTTCGCGCACAGCGCCACCAGCTGCTTGACCTCGTCTTCGTTGCGCGGGCGGACGACGGCGTCGGCGGCCTTGCCGGCCAGTTGCCGCTTCAGCACCGGGCTGAACCAGGAGAAGTCCTGCGACAGGCGGGCGATGCGGGCGGAGTCGGTCACCCAGTCCAGGTCGGGCAGGGCGATCTGCAGTTGTTCGATGGAGGAAACAGGTGCGTTCATGGTGCTTCAGGTCGGCCGGGCTTGTTCGCGGGCCACCGCGGAACCGGCTTTGCCGGGCCGCTGGTGGCGCCCCCTTGAGGGGGAAGCGCCGAAGGCGCTTCGGGGGTGGGCCATATCAATCACGGGAGAGCTCGCTTGCGTGCCAGGAGCCGAGGGCGATCTTCGACAGCCACGCCATCAGCACGAACAGGCCGACGCCGGTGAGCGAAATCAGCAGCAGGGCCGCGAACATGCGCGGGATGTTCAGCTGGTAGCCGGCAAAGAGGATCTGGTAGGCCAGGCCGGTGCTGGTGCCGCCGGTGCCGGCCACGAACTCCGCCACCACGGCGCCGATCAGCGCCAGGCCGCTGGAGATGCGCAGCCCGCCGAAGAAGTAGGGCAGCGCGCTCGGGATCCGCAGGCGCAGCAGGGTCTGCGCGCGGCTGGCCCGGTTCATGGCGAAGTAGCTTTGCAGGTCAGGGTCGATGCTGCGCAGCCCCAAGGTGGTGTTGCTGATGATGGGGAACAGCGCCACCAGGGTCGCGCAGATCACCAGCGAGGCCGTCGGGTTCTTGACCCAGATGATGATCAGCGGCGCCACCGCCACGATGGGCGTTACCTGCAGCAGCACGGCGTAGGGGAACAGCGCGGTCTCCACCTGCCGGCTCTGCACGAACAGGAAGGAGACCAGCACGCCCACCACCACCGCGGTCAGGAAGGACAGCAGCGTGATCTTCAGCGTGAACAGCAGCGACAGGCCCAGCGGCTGCCAGTCGGTCACCAGCGTCTGCAGCATCAGGATGGGCGAGGGCACCAGGTAGGGCGGCAGCTTGAAGCCGGTGACGAGGCCCTGCCAGACCGTCAGCAGGATGACGGCGACGATGGCCGGATAGAGCACCTTGGCGGTATGCGGCTTCATGACAGCGCCTCCTCGTCGTTCTCCTGGCTGGCGCGCAGCAGGCTGTCCTGCAAATGCTTGGCGTACTGCGCGAAGCGCGGCGTCACCATGAAGTCCGGCGTGCGCGGGTAGGGCTCGTCGATGGTCACCTGCTCCACGATGCGTCCCGGCCGCGCGGCCATCATCACCACCTTGTTCGACAGGTACACCGCCTCGTGGATCGAGTGCGTCACGAAGATCACCGTCAGCTTCTTGCTGCGCCACAGCTCCAGCAGGTCGCTATCGAGCTTGTGGCGGGTGATCTCGTCCAGCGCGCCGAAGGGCTCGTCCATCAGCAGCAGCTGCGGCTGCACCACCAGGCTGCGGGCGATGGACACCCGCATCTGCATGCCGCCCGACAGGTTGCGCGGCAAGGCCTTGGCGAACTTCGCCAGGCCCACCAGCGCCAGCGCGTCGGCGACGCGCGGCGCCGCTTCGGCGCGCGGCACGCCGGCCAGGTCCAGCGGCAGCCGCACGTTGCTTTCCACGCTGGCCCAGGGCATCAGCGTGGGCGCCTGGAAGACGAAAGCCATCTTCTTGCCGGCTTCCTCCAGTTGCGCCACGGGCTTGCGCCACAGCAGCAGGCGGCCGTCGGTGGGCTCCAGCAGGCCGGCCACCATCTTCAGCAAGGTGCTCTTGCCGCAGCCCGAGGGACCGAGCAGCGTGATGAACTCGCCTTCCTGGATGGCCAGGTCCACCGGCTGCAGGGCGACGGTGCCATTGGGGTAGGTCTTGTGCGCCGACAGAACCTCCACCGCGGGTGGAGATTCGACCAGCACGGAAGGGGGTTCGCGCATCACGGCAGCACCTTGGCGTCGCGGGCAAAGGAGAAGTCGTAGGCGTCGGCGGTCGACACCTTGCCCGGCTCGATCAGCTTGTTATCGAGCAGGAACTTGAAGTTGGCGGCGACGCGCTTGTCGTCCATCGTGCCGAGGCCCGCCTTGGCGGCTTCGCCGCTGCTGACGATGCCCATCTCCTTGAGCTTCTGCACGCTGTACGCGAGCTGCTCGTCGGTCATGTTCGGGTTGTCCTTCTTGATCAGCGCGTTGGCGGGCGCCGGGTCGGCCAGGTAGCTCTTCCAGCCTTCCATCGTCGCCTTCACGAAGGAAGCGACGGCGGCCTTGCGCTGCTTCACCGTGGTGTCCATGCAGGTGATGGTGGTGGCGTAGGAGGTCCAGCCCTGGTCGGCGAACAGGTGCGCCTTCGCCTTGACGCCGGCCTTCTGGATGGCGAAGGGCTCGCTCGTGAGGTAGCCCTGCTGCACGGCGTTCTTGTCCGCCACGAAGGGCTGGATGTTGAAGGTGTAGGGGCGCGTCTGGGCGTCGGTGAAACCGTACTTCTGCTTCAGCCACAGCCAGTAGCCGCGCTGCGCGGTCGGCGCGATGAGGATGGTCTTGTCCTTCATCTGCTCGAAGCCGGCGACGTCGTCGTGCGAGATCAGGACCTGCGGGTCCTTCTGGAACACCGCGGCGACGGTGGTGACGGGCAGGCCGCCGGCGCGGGTGATGACGGCCTGCATGTCGCTGCTGCCCATGACGCAGTCGGTCTGGCCGGCGGCCATCAGCTGGTAGATGTTGACCTGCGGGCCGCCCATCTTGATGGTGACGTCCAGGCCGTACTTCTTGTAGATGCCGGTGGCCACCGCCTGGTAGAAGCCGCCGTGTTCGGCCTGCGCGTACCAGTTGGTCATGTACGTGAACTTCTCTTCGGCGTGGGCGCCGGCGCAGAGGGCCAGCGTGGCGGCGGCGAACAGGGTGCGGGAGAACAGGTTCTTCATGGCTACCTCGAATGGAATGGGTGGGAGGGCTGTTGCAAGTTGCGCGCCGGTCAGTGGGTGCCGCTTTCGATGTGCCCGCGCTGGTGCCCGTGGCCCCAGGAAGCGACATCGCGCACCACCCACTGCATGCGGTACAGGTCGGTGATGGCCTGCACCCAGCTGTCGGAGAGCGTGTCCAGGATTTCCTTGCCTTGTTCCGGCGTGGCGCCGAACGGGTCGCCGATGACGCCGCTGGGGCCGAAGTCGCGCGCCGTCCAGGCGCAGGCGGGGCGGCCGTCCTGCGACAGCAGCTTGCTGGGGAACACCGGCGGGAAGTTCTTCACCGCGCGCTCCATGTGCACCGTTTCGGGGGCCAGCGCCATCATCAGCGCCGTTTCGGAGTGGCCGGCGTGCATGGCCAGCTTCTTCTCCTGCTCGCTCACGTACTTGCCGCTGGCATTGGGCAGGCGCGAGACGTGGAAGGGCACGATGACGAAGTCGCCGTGGCGGATGCGCAGCTCGCGCGCCGCCATCTCCAGCACCTGCGGCTGGCCGCCGTGGCCGTTGGGGAGCAGCAGCTTGCGAAAGCCGGCGCGATACACCGACTCGCCGATCTCCTGCACCACGTTCAGCAGCGTGGTCCCGGTCAGGGTCATGGTGCCGGGGAAGTGCAGGTGCTCGTCGCTCTTGCCGTAGGTGATGGGCGCCATGCCGAAGGCGCGCACGTCGGCGGGCAGCTTCTCCAGCGCCTTGCCGATCACGCCGGCGGAAATGACGCTGTCGACCGCGCAGGGCAGGTGCGGGCCGTGCTGCTCGATGGCGCCGACCGGCAGCACGATGACCGTGTTCTCGCGGTCGGGCAGCGCGTTGATCTCCGTCCAGCTCAGGTAAGGCAGGAAGCGGTGCGGGGGGATGTAGCCGTGCATCATGGTTTGCGGTCCTCTGTCTCAGGCAAAGCGGGCCATCGCCTCGGCCACGCGGCGCTTGAATTGCGCGAGGCGCGGCTCGGTGGCGACGTTCATGTGGTAGTACGCGTGGTAGTCGGCGCGGGCGCGGTTGCCGGTGAGGCGGCGCAGGTAGCGCGTGACCATCTTGCGCGGCGGGTCGCCCATGTACCAGGCCATCCAGCGCGGCCGGCCGTAGGTGACCACGGCCGAGATGCGCTTGATGTGCGTGAGCATGGGCTTGACGTCGGCGGGGTCGCTGATGTCGAAGGCCACGCCGGGCATGAAGAGGCGGTCGAAGAAGCCTTTCAGCATGGCCGGCAGGCCGAAGCACCAGGTGGGAAAGCAGAAGACCAGGGCTTCGGCGCGTTGCAGGCGGATCACGTACTCCTGCATGGGCGCGCGGTTGCGGGGCACGTCGTGGTAGCCCAGCCGCTCCGTGCGCGACATCACCGGGTTGAAGCCTTCGGCGTAAAGGTCGCAGTCGTCGACCTCGTGGCCGGCGGCGCGCAGGTTGCGCAGCACTTCCTGGTGCAGCGCCGAGCCGAAGCTGGTTTCGACCGGGTGGCAGTAGACGACGAGGACGCGCATGGTGCGGTTGTCCTCAGGCGTGCACCGCTTTGGCGCGGCGGGAGTCGTTGGCGGCAGTTTGGTGCTTCATCCTGACCAATCAATTTGATCGATTGGTCAAGTTCAGCAAGGGGCATGCCAGCCCCGGGGTTATTCGATGCCGCAGCCCCGCAGCACGAAGGCCGTCAGCTCTTCCACCAGTGCGTCCGGCGCCGGCGTCCAGCCGGGCTGCCGGGGTTGCCGCAGCTGCTGCACCTGCAGCGCCGAATCGGCATAGAACTGGGTCATGGCCCAGATGGAGAACAGCAAGGTGTGGGCGTCCACCGGCTGCATCAGGCCGCGGGCGATCCAGCCGTTGATGGCGTCCACCTTGTTACGCGTGCGCAGCTGCGCGTCGGGCCAGAACTTTTGCAGGTAAGGGCCGCCATCGAGCACCTCGCGGGTGAAGATGCGCGAGATCTCCGGCTTGTCGAACGCGAGCCGCACCTTGGCGCGGACGTAGTCGCCCAGGACCCGGCCGGGGTCGGTGGAGCCGGCATCGAACATGTCGCGCCAGTCCGCCACCACCGACATCAGGAGCTCCTCGTAGAGTTCCTCCTTGCCGCGGATGTAGTAGTGCAGCTGCGGCTTGGTGAGGCCGGCCCGCTCGGCGATGGCCTGGGTGGAGGTGCCGCTCAGGCCTTTCTCGCTGAACTCCGCGATGGCCGCCGCGCGGATGGCCGCCAGTACGCGTTCGCGGTTCTGGCGCGGGTTGCGGGGGGCAACAGCTTCGGCCTGCTTCATGGGGCGCATGCTAGCAGCCGCGCCGGCACGCTTATTTGCCCGGCGTCACGGATTGCTGCTGCCGCACGCTGGCCAGCATCTCCCAGCTGACCAGGAACACCGCCGCGATCACGGGCCCGATGACGAAGCCATTGAGGCCGAACACCACGATGCCGCCCAAGGTGGCGACCAGCACCAGGTAGTCCGGCATGCGGGTGTCCTTGCCGACCAGGATGGGGCGCAGCACGTTGTCGACCAGGCCGATGACGATGCCGCCCCAGACGATGAGGCCCACGCCTTTGACGATCTCGCCGGTGAAGAGATAGAACAGCGCCACCGGTCCCCACACCAGCGCCGCGCCCACGGCCGGCAGCAGGGACAGCAGCGCCATCATCGCGCCCCACAGCACGGCCCCCGGCAGCCCGAGGACCCAGAAGGCCAGCGCGCCCAGGACGCCCTGCACCAGCGCGACGGCGATGTTGCCCTTGACGGTGGCGCGCACGACGATGGCGAACTGCTGCAGCAGCCGGCGCGTGTGCTGCGCGTCCAGCGGGATCGCGCGCGCGATGCTCTGCGACAGGCGCTCGCCGTCGCGGAACAGGAAGAACAGCACGTAGAGCATCAGGAAGAAGCCGACCACGAAGTTCATCGTCACCTGGCCGATGCCGACCACGCGCGAGGTCACCTCCTGCGTGCTGTTGCCCAGCGTCGCCATCACCTTTTCCTGCAGCAGGCCGAGGTCGCCCATGCCGAAGCGCAGCAGGACGGCCTGCAGCCACCGCGGCAGCGCGTGCACCATGCGCTGGTAGTAGGCGCCGATCTCGATCTGGCCGGTGCGCAGCTTCTCGACCAGCACCGAGGCTTCCTGCGTGATGTTGGCCGCGATCATGGCCAGCGGCAGGATCACGATGATGAGGATCACCGTCAGCGACGCGGCCGCCGCCATGTTCTGCTTGCCGTGGCTGCCCTGCAGGAAGCGCTGGTGCAGCGGCCAGAACACGATGGCGATGAAGACCGACCAGCAGACGGCGCCGAAGAAGGGCCAGATGATCAGCGCGAACAGCACGGTGGCGATGCACACCAGCGCGAGCAGCGACTTGAACTCCAGCTCCGGCGTGCGGAGCGGGTTGGGAGAGGGCATCCACCAAGCCTACCAACAAAAAGGCCGCCCATGGGGCGGCCAGCGGTGCATGCCGGTGCCTACGGCTTCACGTAATCGCTGACCACTTTCCAGCGGCCGTCCTGGATCTGCGAGAGGCGGGACGCATCGTTGCCAAGCCGCTTCTTGGCGCTGAAGGTCATCTCCGGGCTGCCGAACATGTCGGGCGGGAAGGTCATGCTGTCCATGGCCTGGATGAAGCTGTCGGTGTTGAGGCCGGCCCCGGCCTTGCGCGCGGCGGCGGCGAAGCAGTCGATGACCTCGTAGCCGTAGACGGAGAACACCGCCGGGTCGTCGCCGAACCTGGTCTTGTACTTGTTGGCCCAGAAGCGGATGGCCTGCGAGGCTTCGTCCAGGTAGGGCTGCTGCGCGGTGTGGGTGGCGTAGAAGCCGTCCATGGCCTTGCCGCCCAGCTTGTGGATCAACTCGGTGTAGGCGGCGCTGGAGCCGATGAAGGCGGGGCTGTAGCCGGTCTTGCGCGCCTCGCCGATGGCGCCGATGGTCTCGCGGATGATCGTGCCCAGCACCACCACCTCGCAACCCGAGGCCTTGAGCTTGGCGACCTGCGAGGAGAAGTCGGTGGCGCCGCGCTTGTAGGTGGTCTTCTCGGTCAGCTCCATGCCGGCGGCCTTGAGGCCGGCCTCGGCGCCGCGCATCACTTCGAGCCCGAACTCGTCGTCCTGGTACAGCGTGCAGACCTTCCTGGCGCCCTTGTCCTTGGCCAGCTTGGGAACGGCGATGCGCATCTGGTCGTAGTAGGTGGCGGCGAAGGAGTACTTCAGCCGGTGCAGCGGCTCGTACATCTCGCGCGCGGCGGTGAGCGGGAAGAAGTTGATGACGTTCTTCTCGAACTGCACCGGCATGGCCGCCATGTTCTGCGCCGTGCCGATGTGGCCGACCATCGCGAAGATCTTGTCCTGGTTCACCAGCTTCTGCGCCGCCAGCACCGCCTTCTTGGGGTCGTAGCCGGAGTCCTCGACCAGCAGCCTGAGCTTGCGGCCGTTGATGCCGCCCTGCTCGTTGATCTCGTCCACCCGCAGCTGCATGCCTTGCTTCAGCTGCTTGCCGAAACCGGCGATGGGCCCCGACAGGTCCTGGATGGAGCCGAGGACGATCTCGTCCTTCGTCACCCCCTGGTTCGAGTTCTGGGCGGCGGCGCTGCCCGCCGCGAGGGCGAGGGCAGCCAGGACGGCGGCGCGAGACAACTTCATGGCGGTCTCCTTGCAGGATGGCCTGAGTTGGGGGGATTCTTGCCGGGGTGCCGCCCGGCTCCATGCGTGTTTACACCGAGACGTACATCGCCTCGATCTGCAGCGCGTACTTGGCCTGCACCAGCTTGCGTTTCAGCTTCATCGTGGGCGTGAGCTCCTCGTCTTCGGCGGACAACTGCGTGTCCAGCAGGTAGAAGCGCTTCACCTGCTCCACGCGGGCGAACTTGCGGTTGACGCGGTCGATCTCGGACTGGATCAGCGCGTGCACCTCGGGCGCGCGCGTCAGGCTGCCATAGCTGGAGAAGGGCACGTCATGGTCCTGCGCGTACTTCTCCACGTTCTCCTGGTCGATCATGACGATCGCCGTCAGGTAAGGCCGCTGGTCGCCGATGACGACCGCGTCGGTGATGTAGGGCGAGAACTTCAGCTCGTTCTCGAATTCGCTGGGCGTGACGTTCTTGCCGCCGGCCGTGATGATGATGTCCTTCATGCGGTCGGTTATGCGGAAGAAGCCGTCGGCGTCTACCGCGCCGACGTCGCCGGTGCGCAGCCAGCCGTCGGCGGTGAAGGTCTCGCGGGTCTTCTCCGGCTGGTTCAGGTAGCCTAGGAAGACGTTGGGCCCTTTCACCTGGATCTCGCCGGTGGCGGCGTCGATGCGCACTTCGTTGTAGCTGGCGGCCGGGCCGATCGAGCCGGGACGCATGAGCGCGGCCGGAATGCCGGTGGACGCGCCGCAGGTCTCGGTCATGCCCCACACCTCCAGCATCGGCACGCCCAGCGCCAGGTACCACTTCACCAGCTCCGGCGAGATGGGCGCGGCGCCGGTGACGAGGAAGCGGGCGCGGTCGATCCCGATCATCTTGCGGACGTTGGCCAGGGCCAGGCCGTTCGCCAGCGCGTACTGCGCCTTCAGCGCGGGGCCGACCGGCTGGCCGGCCAGCACCTGGTCCGCGATGCGCGTTCCCACGCCGATGGACCAGCCGTAGGCCGCCTGCTGCAGGCGGCTGGCTTCCTTCAGCGCGATGGTGACGGCGGAATAGAACTTCTCCCAGACCCGCGGCACGGCGGCGAACACGGTGGGCGAGATCTCGCGCACGTTCTCGGGCACCGTCTCCGGGTTCTCGACGAAATTGAGCCGGTTGCCGGTGTAGAGCGAGAAGTACTCGCCGCCCAGCCGCTCGGCGATGTGGCACAGCGGCAGGAAGCACATGCACTCGTCGTTTTCGTCGCGGGCGACCAAGGTGTTGTAGCCGCGGACCGTGTAGGCCAGTCCCGCATGCGAATGCATCGCGCCCTTGGGCTTGCCGGTGGTGCCGGAGGTGTAGACCAGGATGGCGAGGTCTTCGGGGCGGACGGCGGCGGCGTGCTGCGCCACGGCGTCGGGATGGGCCGCGTTGTAGTCGCGGCCCAGGCGGCGCAGTTCGTCGAGGGCGATGACATCCGGGTCGTGCAGGTCGCGCAGGCCTTCCATGTCGAAGACCACGATCTTGCGCAGCCGCGGCAGCCGCTCGCGCACTTCCAGCGCCTTGTCCAACTGCTCGTCGTCCTCGACGAAGAGGATGCTGGTGCCGGAGTCCTCGCACAGGTACTGCACCTGCGCCGGCGCGTCGGTCGGGTAGATGCCGTTGGCGACGCCGCCGCAGGAGAGCACGGCCAGGTCGGCGAGCACCCATTCGACGACGGTGTTGGAGAGGATGGAAGCCGTGTCACGCGGCGCGAAGCCCAGGGCCAGCAGGCCGCCCGCGATCTCGCGCACGGCCTCGCCGGTGCGCTGCCAGGTCCAGTTGCGCCAGATGCCCAGGTCCTTCTGCCGCAGCCACACCTTGGGCCCGCGCTGTGCCACCGCGTTCCAGAACATCGCGGGAATGGTGTCGCCTTCGAGCACGATGCGCGTCTCGGGGCGGATGTGGGAGAGGTTCCAGAGTTGCTTCATCGCCAGGTTTTTTTCTTCTTCCACCGCCGCTCCCCGCGCACCCCGGCTTCCTTCATGCCCAGGTAGAACTCCTGGATGTCTTCCTTCTCGCGCAGCCGGGCGCAGGTGTCCTCCATGACGATGCGGCCGTTTTCCAGCACATAGCCGTAGTCGGCGACGGTCAGCGCCATGTGGGCGTTCTGCTCCACCAGCAGGATGGTCGTGCCGCGTTCGCGGTTGATGCGCACGACGATCTCGAAGATCTCGCGCGTCAGCTTGGGGCTCAAGCCCAGGCTGGGTTCGTCCAGCAGCACCAGGTGCGGCGCGGCCATCAGCGCGCGCGAGATCGCCAGCATCTGCTGCTGGCCGCCGGAGAGCAGGCCGGCGTCCTGCGTCGCGCGCTCCTTCAGGATCGGGAAGTAGCGGTACACCGCCTCCAGGTCCTGCGCGACGCCGTCGCGGTCATCGCGCGTGTAGGCGCCCATCAGCAGGTTGTCGCGCACCGACAGCAGCGGGAACACTTCGCGGCCTTCCGGCACGTGCGACAGGCCTTGCTGCACGATATGGGCCGGGTCGCGGGCCGTGATGTCCTCGCCCTTGAACTCGATGCTGCCCTTGCGCGGGTCGATGATGCCGGAGATGGTCTTCAGGATCGTCGTCTTGCCCGCGCCGTTGGAGCCCAGCACGGTGGCCACCTCGCCGCGCCGCACCTGCAGGCTGACCCCGCGGATCGCCTTGATCGGGCCGTAGGAACTCTCCACGTTGGAGAGCTTCAGCACGGGCAGGTCGCTGACCGCGGGCGGATTGGAAGTCATGCCAACTCCCTGCGCAAGCCCGCCACGCCTTCAGCGGTGCCCAGGTACGCCTCGATCACGCCCGGATGCGACTGCACTTCCGCCGGCGTGCCCAGCGCCAGCACCTCGCCCTGGTTCATGGCCAGCACGCGGTCGCTGACCTTGCTGACCAGCGCCATGTCGTGCTCCACCATCAGCACGGTGATGCCCAGCTCATGGCGGATGTCCTGGATCCAGAAAGCCATGTCCTCCGTCTCTTCCACGTTCAGGCCGGAGGAGGGCTCGTCCAGCAGCAAGAGCTTGGGCTCGGTGCACAGGGCGCGGGCCAGCTCCACCACCTTGCGCACGCCATAGGGCAGGCCGGCCACCAGCGCATCGCGGTGGTGCTGCAGGTCCAGCAGGTCGATGACGCGTTCCACCTGCTCGCGCGCGGCGACCTCGGCGGCGCGGACACGGCGCGTGAAAAACAACTCGCTGAACACGTTGCTGGAGCGGTGCACGTGCCGGCCGACCAGCAGGTTGTGCAGCACCGAGGCATGCTCGAACAGCTCGATGTTCTGGAAGGTGCGGGCGATGCCCAGCTTCGCCACGCGATGCGGCGGTTGGCCGGTCAGCGGCCGGCCCTCGAATTCGAGGCTGCCCGTGCTGGGCTCGTAGATGCGGCTGATCAGGTTGAAGACGGTCGTCTTGCCCGCGCCGTTCGGCCCGATCAGCGTGAACACCTCGCCGCGCTTCACGTCGAAGCTGACGCCATTGACGGCCAGCACGCCGCCGAAGCGCACGCCCAGGTTGCGAGCCGAGAGCAGAACCTCCTTCAACGCAGGCGCTCCGATTTCTGGAAGGATTTCTGCCGCCGGAACAAGCCCTTGCGGTAGAACGGAAAGAGCTGGAGATACGCGCGCACCTTCAGCCAGCGTCCGTACAGGCCCAGTGGCTCGAACAGCACGAAGCCCACCAGCACGGCGCCGTACACCACGGCCTTCAGGCCCGGCGCCTGGCCGATCGCTTGCGGCAGATAGTCCTTCACCGCGCTGATCGCCTGCGGCAGGCCGATGAGGAAGATCGCGCCGAGGAAAGCGCCGTGGATGGAGCCCAGGCCGCCGATCACCACCATCAGCAGCAGGTCGATGGACTGCACGATGTCGAACTGGTCCGGCGACAGGAAGCGGATCTGGTGCGCATAGAGTGCGCCGCCAATGCCGGCCAGCGCCGCGGAGATGGCGAAGCTGAGCGTCTTGTAGCGCGCCAGGTGGATGCCCATGCTCTGGGCCGAGATCTCCGAATCGCGGATGGCGACGAAGGCGCGGCCGGTCGGCGAGCGCAGCAGGTTCAGGCAGGCCAGAGTGGCCAGCACCGCCACCACCAGGCAGACGAAGTAGAAGGACGCGGCGCTGTCGGCGGTCCAGCCGAACATCTTCACCGCGCCCACGGTTTTGCCCGCGTTGCCGCCGGTGACGCTTTCCCAGCGCGAGAACACTTCGGCGACGATGAAGCCGAAGGACAAGGTGGCGATGCCCAGGTAGATGCCCTTCACGCGCAGGGCCGGCAGACCCACCACCACGCCCACCGCCGCCGACAAGGCCGCGCCGGCCAGCAGCGCGAAGGGAAAGGGCCAGCCGTAGCCGGTGAGCACGGCCTGCGCATAGGCGCCCACGCCGAAGAAGGCGGCGTGCCCGATGGAGAACAGGCCCGTGAAGCCGGCCAGCAGCATGAGCCCCAGGCCGACGACGCCGTAGATCAGGATGAAGGTGAGCTGGGCCAGCAGGTATTCGGACAGCAGCCAGGGCGCGGCGAGCAGCCACAGGCACAGCAGGCCGTACCAGAAGACGTGGCCGCCATGCTTGGCGAGGCGGATGTCCTGGCCGTAGTCGGTCTTGAACAGGAAGCGCATCAGACCTTCTTCCTGAGCTTCTCGCCAAAGAGCCCGTTCGGCATCACCCATAGCATCACCAGCACGACGACGTAGGGCGCGACATCCTTGAAGCCCTCCGGCAGGTAGAAGCCCGCCAGCGACTCCACCAAGCCGATCACGAGCCCGCCGACGATCGCACCAGGCAGGCTGCCGAAGCCGCCCACCACGGCTGCCGGAAAGGCCTTGAGCCCGATGAAGCCCATGTTGGCATGCACGAAGGTGATGGGCGCGAGCAGCAGGCCGGCGACGGCCGCCACGCCGGAGGCCAGGCCCCAGGCGAGGCCGTTCAAGCGCTTGACCGGGATGCCCATGTAGTACGCGGCCAGCTGGTTCTGCGACGCGGCCTGCATCGCGATGCCGACCTTGCTGTACCTGAACACCGCGAAAAGCAGGACGCACAGCACGGCGGTCGCGGCGATCACCACCATCTGTTCCACCGCCAGCACCAGGCCGCCGGCGTTCCACACCTGGTCCTTGTAGGGCACGGGCAGCGTGTGCGTTTCGGTGCCGATGCCGGGCAGCATGGTGACCAGCCCGCGCGCCACGTAGCCGATGCCGATGGTGAGCATCACGATGGAGAAGGCCGGCTGGCCGAGGATGGGCCGGATGACGAGGGCTTCCAGCACGATGCCGAACAGCGCCATGCCGGCGACGGCTGCCAGCACCGAGAGCCAGAAGGGAAGGCCCAG
Organism: Ramlibacter agri; assembly: GCF_012927085.1. Classification (NCBI taxonomy): domain Bacteria; kingdom Pseudomonadati; phylum Pseudomonadota; class Betaproteobacteria; order Burkholderiales; family Comamonadaceae; genus Ramlibacter; species Ramlibacter agri. Next base: position 1,074,911 of record NZ_JABBFX010000003.1, read on the forward strand.
GAGCGTCATCGCGGCCAGGCCGAAGAAGGCGCCCAGCATCATCAGCTCGCCCTGGGCGAAGCTGACGGTTTCGGTGGCCTTGTAGACCAGCACGAAGCCCAGCGCGATGAGCCCGTAGATGCAGCCCTGGGCGACGCCGGTGATCACCAGTTGCAGGAATTGCAAGCCGCGCTCTCCTCGAGTGCTCGCGGTCGTTATAGCCCCGCATCCGGCGGACGGGCTCAGGGCAAGCCCCTAGACCGGGGAAACGCGCAGGCGTCTAATCCGCCGGATGGACAGCGTACGCAGTGAAACGATCGGTGAGGTCACGGTGGTCACCCTGGACCGTGCGGAGGTGAGGAATGCGGTCGACGGCGACACCGCGCGCCGCCTGCACGCGGCTTTCCTCGCCTTCGACGCCGACCCGCAAGCGCGGGTGGCCGTGTTCCACGGCGCAAACGGGCATTTCTGCGCGGGCTGGGACCTGCTGGCCGGCGCGCGCCTGGCGGCCGAAGGCGCGGATGCGCTGGCGCCGCTGGAATTCCGGCCGGACGATGTGCAGCCGGCCGGGCCGATGGGGCCGTCGCGCCTGTTGCTGTCCAAGCCGGTGATCGCCGCCGTCAGCGGCGCCGCGGTGGCGGGCGGAATGGAGCTGGCGCTGTGGTGCGACCTGCGCGTGATGGAGGAGGACGCGTACTTCGGCGTCTACTGCCGCCGCTTCGGCGTGCCGCTGATCGACGGTGGCACGGTGCGCCTGCCGCGGCTGGTCGGCATGGGGCATGCCATGGACCTGATCCTCACCGGGCGCAAGGTGGAGGCACAGGAAGCCTTGCGCATGGGGCTCGCGAACCGCGTGGTGCCTACCGGCCAGGCGCGCGAAGCCGCGATCGCGCTGGCGCAGCAGCTGGCCAAATTCCCGCAGGAGACGATGCGCGCGGACCGCCTGAACGCCTACGAACAATGGGGCAAGCCCTTGCCCGAAGCACTGCACGCCGAATGGGAGCGCAGCAAGCGGCGCATCGCGGACGGCCTGGAAGGCGCGCTGCGCTTCGCCGGCGGCGAGGGCCGGCACGGGAAGTTCTAACGCGTGATCTCCCGCGGCTTCCCCTCGTCGTCGATCGCGACGTAGGTCACCAGCGCTTCCGTCACTTTCACGAAGCGGCCCTGGTTGCCGAAGCTTTCGGCGTAGACCTCGACGTCCACCGTGATCGACGTGCGGCCGATGCGCGTGACGGAGGAATAGAAGCTGAGGATGTCGCCCACCCGCACCGGCTGCTTGAAGACGAACTCCTTCACGGCCACGGTCGCCATGCGGCCGCGGATGATGCGCGCGGGCAGCACCGAGCCGGCCAGGTCGACCTGGGCCATCACCCAGCCGCCGAAGATGTCGCCGTTGCCGTTGGTGTCCGCGGGCATCGGAATGACTTTCAGCACCAGCTCCTTCTCCGTGGGGGCGGCGGCGGGTGGTGGGGTCATCTGCGCGGCAGGGGCGCTTGCATTCACGGACATGGGCACAATCTCTCGGGTTTCCACACCGGATTGTCCCTCATGCGCCGCGGCGGTGAATCGAGCTCTTCCCATATCCCCATGCCGTCCCCGGCCGGTGGCAAGGCGCAGCCCCGCTCCGACTGGAAAACGCTGAAGCGCCTGACGCCCTACCTGTGGGACTACAAGTGGCGCGTGATGGCCGCCCTGGCCTTCATGATCGGCGCCAAGCTGGCCAACGTGGCCGTCCCCATGCTGCTGAAGGAGCTGGTGGACGCCATGAACATCAAGCCCGGCGATCCCAAGGCCGTGCTGGTGGTCCCGGTCGGCCTGCTGCTGGCCTACGGGCTGCTGCGGCTGTCGACGTCGCTCTTCACCGAACTGCGCGAACTGGTGTTCGCCAAGGCCACGCAGGGCGCGGCGCGCAGCATCGCGCTGGCCACCTTCCGGCACCTGCATTCGCTGTCCTTGCGCTTCCACCTCGAGCGCCAGACCGGCGGCATGACGCGCGACATCGAGCGCGGCGTGCGCGGCATCGAGTCGCTGATCTCGTATTCGCTGTACAGCATCGTGCCCACGCTGATCGAGGTGGCGATGGTGCTGACCATCCTGGCGGTGAAGTTCGACGTCTGGTTCGCCTGGATCACGATCGCGGCGCTGGTGGTCTACATCTTCTTCACCGTCAGCATCACCGAGTGGCGCACGCAGTACCGCCGCCTGGCCAACGAGTTCGATTCCGCGGCCCACACCAAGGCGGTCGATTCGCTGCTGAACTACGAGACGGTCAAGTACTTCAACAACGAGAATTTCGAGGCCGGCCGCTACGACCAGAGCCTCGAGAAGCTGCGCATGGCGCGCCTGAAGGCGCAGACCACGTTGTCGATGCTGAACACCGGGCAGCAGCTGATCATCGCCATCGGCCTCGTGGCCATGCTGTGGCGCGCCACCGAGGGCGTGGTGGACCACCGCATGACCTTGGGCGACCTGGTGATGATCAACGCCTACATGATCCAGCTGTACATCCCGCTCAACTTCCTGGGCGTGTTGTACCGCGAGATCAAGCAGAGCCTGACCGACCTGGAGAAGATGTTCACCCTGATGGAGCGCGAGCGCGAAGTCGAGGACAAGGCCGGCGCGCAGCCGCTGCCGGAAGAAGCGGACTGGAGCGTGAAGTTCGAGCACGTCAGCTTTGCCTACGAACCGGCGCGGCCCATCCTGCACGACGTCAGCTTCGAGATCCCGGCCGGCAAGACGGTCGCCGTGGTCGGCCCGTCCGGCTCCGGCAAGTCGACGCTGGCGCGCCTGCTGTACCGCTTCTACGACGTGCAGCAGGGCCGCATCGCCATCGCCGGCCGCGACGTGCGCGACGTCACCCAGGGCAGCGTGCGCCAGGCCATCGGCATCGTGCCGCAGGATACGGTGCTGTTCAACGATACGGTCGAATACAACATCGCCTACGGCCGGCCCGGCGCGGGCCGCGCCGTGGTCGAAGCCGCGGCGCGCGCGGCCCACATCCACAGCTTCATCGCCTCCACGCCCAAGGGCTACGAGACCATGGTGGGCGAGCGCGGCCTGAAGCTGTCCGGCGGCGAGAAGCAGCGGGTGGCCATCGCCCGCACCCTGCTGAAGAACCCGCCCATCCTGATCTTCGACGAGGCCACGTCGGCCCTGGACAGCGCCAACGAGCGCGCGATCCAGGCGGAGCTGAAGAGCGCGGCGCAGAACAAGACGGCGCTGGTCATCGCACACCGCCTGTCCACGGTGGTCGATGCGCACCAGATCCTCGTGATGGAGCTGGGGCGCATCATCGAGCGTGGCACGCACCAGGAGCTGCTGGCGCGCGGCGGCCGCTACGCCGACATGTGGGCCCTGCAGCAAAGCGTCGAAGGCGAGGCCTTGGCCGAAGTGATCGGGATGTAAAGCCCCTCCTAAGGCGAAGGTCCAATGGGCGCGGCCGGGCCGGGGCGGGAAGAATGGCCCAGCCCTGCGAGAAAGGCTGAACATGAAGGAAGCTCAACCGCATCGCGCCTTCGACTGGCCCGTGGACACGGAGCTGGCCGGCCACGCCCCGCTGCTGGCCGATTTGCCGCCCCTGCCGCAGCCAGCGCCCCTCACTCCGCCATCGTTCGCGCGCGCGCCGCGCCCGATCCCGCTGTGGCCGTTGCCTGTCATCGCGGCGCTGCTGCCCGCGATCGCGGTCGCCTTCGCGCTGGCGATGTACCGCAACGCCGACGGCAGCTTCTGCAACCCCTTCTACGACGACTGCGTCTCCATCAGCCGCATGGCGAAGTACGGCGCGCCGAACGAGATGTTCCGCGTGTTCGTGCTGCCCGGGGCCGTGCTGCAGGCGCTGACCTGGCTGGCAGCCACGCGCGCCTTCGCGACGGCCGGCCTGCCCCGGCGCGAACGTTCGCTGCTGGCGGTGGTGGGCCTGCTGGCCGGCTGCGCCCTGGTGGTGTACGCCTCCTTCCTCGGCACCGATGGCGCCGCCTATGCCTGGCTGCGCAAGAACGGCACCTTGCTGTATTTCGGCGGCACCTATGTCGCGATGCTGCTGTTCGTGCGCGGCCTGCAGCGGCTGGAAGCGCGCGAGCTGCTGGTCGTGCCGCCCAGCCGGCACCGGCTGCTGGTGGGCCTGCTGCTGTTCATCACCGGCATCTGCCTGGTGCACGGCTTCGCTTCGCTGCTGAACCTGCACGACCTGGTCGTCCGCATCCAGAACCTGACGGAGTGGTGGGGCTCGCTGGCGCTGACCTTCGCCTTCGGCACCATCGCGTCGCTGTGGCGCGGCTGGGAGCTGGCGCTGAACCTGGAACTCGGCGCCTAGGGTTTTTCCGGGCCGCCGCCTGTCGATCTTGACCGGCCCCGTGCGTCGTGCATGCTGAGGGCCCTTCCTCGGCAACCGGAAACCAGACCATGAGCAATACCGTCCGCCTGCACCGTGTCCTGCGCGCGCCACCGCAACGCGTGTTCCGCGCCTTCACCGAACCCGATGCGATGCTGCGCTGGCTGCCGCCCTTCGGCTTCACCGCCAAGGTGTTCGAGATGGATCCCAAGGTCGGCGGCAGCTGGCGCATGTCCTTCAGCAACTTCGGCACCGGCAACGGCCACTCCTTCGGCGGCAAGTACCTCGAGGTGGTGCCGGGCGAGCGCCTGCGCTACACGTCCGTCTTCGACGATCCCAACCTGCCGGGCGAGATGGTGACCTCGGTGACGCTGCGTGCGGTGTCCTGCGGCACCGAGATGACCGTGGTGCAGGAAGGTATTCCCGCCGTCATCCCCACCGAGGCCTGCTACCTGGGCTGGCAGGAGTCGCTGAAGCAGCTGGCGCAGCTGGTCGAGCCCGAGATCCCGGGTTGAACGCCTTCGCCACCTCGCGCCTGCCCGCGGAGCCGACCGTCATCGCCCCGGACGGCTCCGACGTGCGCGTGCTGCTGGGCCTGGCCGGCGGCGGCATGGCCTGTTTCTCCCTCGGGCCGGGGCAGGTGGCGCACGCCGTGATGCATCGCACGGTCGAAGAGATCTGGTACGTGGTGTCCGGGCGCGGCGAGATGTGGCGCCGCCAGGGCGAGCGTGAAGAAGTTGTCACCCTGGAAGCCGGCGTCTGCGCCACCATTCCCGTGGGCACGCGCTTCCAGTTCCGCGCCCATGCAGCCGAAAGTTTGCAGGTGGTGGCGGTGACGATGCCACCCTGGCCGGGCGAAGGCGAGGCGGTTTTCGTCGACGGCGCCTGGCCGGCCACCTGAATCGGCTTGCACCCGCGCAACACTCCGCAAGCTTGCCGTCCGGGTTCGCCGGCCGCGGGCGCTATAGTCGCCCCGACGGCTCCCACGGCCGTGCAGAACGAACAAGAGGGGGAGTGCAAGCACCATGCCGCGTGCGGTGATTTACGTCCAGGTCTCGCCGCACCGGCTGACCCTGCGCAACGCGATGACCGGCGCGTCCGCGACGACCACGCCCGAAGTGGCGCTGGCCAAGGGCGCGAAGCCGAGGGTCGTGGCCATCGGCGCCAAGGCGCGCAAGCAGGAGTCGCGCACGGTGCAGGTGCTCAACCCGTTCTCCCATCCCCGCACCCTGCTGGCCGATTTCGGCGCGGCGCAGCTGCTGCTGCAGGTGCTGGTGAAGCAGGTGCACAAGCGCAAGCTGCTGGGCGGGGCGCCCGCCATGGTGGTGCACCTGCAGGAAGACCCCACCGGCGGCTTCACCCAGCTGGAGATTCGCGGCTTCCAGGAGCTCGGCGCGGGCGCCGGCGCGACGCCGGTGGTCGTCTGGCAGGGCCCCAACCTCACGGACGAGCAACTGGCCGCGCTGCAGTTCCCCAAGGAGGGCCGGGTTCTTTCATGATGCGCGCATGTTGCGCATCGGCCTGATCTCGGACACCCACGGCTTGCTGCGCCCGCCGGTGCTGGACTTCCTGCGGGGCAGCGACCACATCATCCACGCCGGCGACATCTGCAGCGAAGACATCCTGCAGGCGCTGGCCGCCATCGCGCCGCTCAGCGCCGTGCGCGGCAACAACGACCGCGGCCCCTGGGCCGACCGGCTGCCGGAGGCGCAGACGCTGCGCTTCGAGGACGTGCGCCTGCACGTGCTGCACGACTTGTCCGGGCTGGCGCTGGACCCCGCGCAAGAGGGCATCGCCGCCGTCATCACCGGCCATTCGCACAAGCCGCGCGTGGAGCAGCGCGGGCCCGTGCTGTTCGTGAACCCGGGCAGCGCCGGGCCGCGGCGCTTCACGCTGCCCATCGCGGCCGGCGAGCTGCGGGTGGACGGCAGCGCCGTGTCGGCGCGGATCGTCGAGTTCTGAGCCTTTCGACTACAGACAGCGGCCCGCGGCGCTTTCGACAATCGCCGCCATGACCCAGCCCCGCCGCTCCCGCACCCTGTCCCGCCAGGCCACCGAACTCGCCGTCGCCGTGCCGCAAGTGGTGGCACACCGCCTCACGCGCATGGCCCTGGCCGGGCCGAACCCGAGCGCGCGCGACCGGCGCGAGTTCCACGGCATGGGCGCCGAAAAGGTGGTGGCGTTCTGGCAATCGTGGTTCGCCATGGGCTGGGCGACGGTGGAGTCCATGCAGAAGATGTGGATCGCGGGCCTGCAGGGCGCGCGGGTGCCCTTGATCGACGTGCAGCAGGTGATGGCGCGCGGCATGGCGCCGGTGCACCGCAAGGCGACTTCGAACGCGCGTCGATTGGCACGAACCCGCATGCGCTGACCCGACATAATCCCGGCCATGGAAACCAAGTGGCTGGAAGATTTCGTCAGCCTCGCGGAGACGCGCAGCTTCAGCCGCTCGGCGCAGCTGCGGCATGTCACGCAACCGGCCTTCTCGCGCCGCATCCAGGCGTTGGAAGCCTGGGCCGGCACGGACCTCGTGGACCGCAGTTCCTACCCGACCCGGCTGACCGCGGCCGGCGAGACGCTGTACACGCAGTCCCTTGAAATGCTGCAGGCGCTGCAAAGCACGCGCGCCATGCTGCGCGGCCACGCTGCCGCGGGCCAGGACGTGATCGAGTTCGCGGTGCCGCACACGCTGGCCTTCACCTTCTTCCCCGCCTGGGTGTCGAGCCTGCGCGAGAAGTTCGGCCCCATCAAGAGCCGCCTGATCGCGCTGAACGTGCACGACGCGGCGATGCGCCTCGTGGAAGGAAGCTGCGACCTGCTCATTGCGTACCACCACGCGTCGCAGCCGCTGCAGCTGGACCCGGAACGTTTCCAGTGGGTGCTGCTGGGCGAGGAATCGCTGGCGCCGTACTGCAAGGCCGATGCGAACGGCCAGCCGCAGTTCCGTTTGCCAGGCCGCGCGAGCCAGCCCTTGCCCTATCTCGGTTACGCCCCGGGCGCCTACCTGGGGCGCGTCGCCGATCTCGCGCTGAAGCAGGCCGGCACCGCCATCCACCTCGATCGCGTCTACGAGACCGACATGGCCGAAGGCCTGAAGGTGATGGCGCTCGAAGGCCACGGCATCGCCTTCCTGCCGCATAGCGCGGTGAAGAAGGAACTGCGCGCGCGGCGCCTGGTGGATGCCGCGCCGCCGGAGTTGCCCGGCCTGGAGATCGTCATGGAAGTGCGGGCCTACCGCGAGAAGCCCGGCGCGCGCGAAGCGCACAAGGGCCAGGCGCAGGCGCTGTGGGACTTCCTGGCCGCAGGCAAGCCCGACCGGGCATAAACCCTGCTTACAGGGTGCATTCCCGGGGGCTAAGCTTTGGCCCGCATGCGTGCGGGCCCAGCGGTTCGCGTTCCGCACCATAGAATCCCCGCTTTGTTCCACCCGGATTCGCAACAGGAGATTTTGATGAAGAAGAAACATCTGCTGGCATTTGCCGTTGCAGCAGCTGCAGCCACGGGTGCTTTCGCCCAGGCGAACGACACGATCGCCAAGGTCAAGGCCGGCGGCAAGGTGGTGATGGGTACGCGCGAGTCTTCCGCGCCCCTGGCGTACACGCTGGGCAACAACCAGTTCGTGGGCTACCACGTGGAACTGTGCCAGCGCATCCTGAAGTCCATCTTCCCCGGCGTGCCGGTCGAATACGTGGCCGTCACCTCCGCCAACCGGATCCCGCTGGTGCAGAACGGCACCGTGGACATCGAGTGCGGCTCCACCACCAACAACGAAGCGCGCCAGAAGGACGTCGCCTTCGGCCTGACCACCTACGTGACCGAAGTGCGCACCGCCGTGAAGGTCGGCTCCCCGGTCAAGTCGGTTGCCGACCTGAACGGCAAGACCGTGGCCACCACCACCGGCACCACCTCGGTGGCGCTGCTGCGCAAGAACAAGCGCGCCCAGGGCATCACCTTCAACGAGGTGTACGGCAAGGACCACGCCGACAGTTTCCTGCTGCTGGAGTCCGGCCGGGCCGACGCCTTCGTGATGGACGACAACATCCTGGCCGGCCTGATCGCCGGTTCCAGCAACCCGAAGGGCTTCAAGATCGTCGGCGAGACGCTGAACGTCGAGCCGATCGCGGTCATGATCCGCAAGGACGACCCGAAGTTCAAGGCGGCCGTGGACGACTACATCCGCAAGGCCTTCAAGGACGGCGAGATCAAGCTGCTGTACAAGAAGTGGTTCCTGGACCCGATCCCGCCGAAGAACGTGGCCGTGAACCTGCCCATGGGCTCCGTGCTGACCGAGCTGTCGAAGAACCCCAACGACAAGCCCGCCGAGGCCTTCAACAAGTAACCTGAACGGCCAGCCGGCCGCCCGTGACGGCAAGAGTACGGGCGGCCGGTCGCAACAACAACGAGCGAGGAGGGCGCCATGGCGCTGGATTGGCAGGTTTTCTGCCAGGACACGATCGACAAGACGGTGGTCAAGGGTTGCTTCGGCACCGGCGGCGCCACCGGCACGCAGACCTACCTGGACTGGCTGCTCCAGGCCTGGGGTCAGACCATCATCGTGGCCGGCCTTTCGCTCATCGTCGCCCTCGTCGTGGGCGCCATCATCGGCACCATCCGCACGCTGCCGGACAACCCCTGGCTGGCGCGCATCGGCAACTGGTGGGTGGAACTGTTCCGCAACATCCCGCTGCTGGTGCAGATCTTCCTCTGGTACCACGTGGTGCCGGTCCTCATCCCCGCCTTCGCCAAGACGCCCAAGCTGGCGCTGGTGGTCTTCGGCCTGGGCCTGTTCACCTCCGCGCGCGTCGCGGAGCAGTTGCGCGCCGGCATCCAGGCGCTGCCGCGCGGCCAGCGTTACGCAGGCATGGCGCTGGGCTTCACCACGCTGCAGTACTACCGCTACGTGCTGCTGCCCATGGCGTTCCGCATCATCATCCCGCCGCTCACCAGCGAGGCGATGAACATCTTCAAGAATTCCTCGGTGGCCTTCGCGGTGTCGATCACCGAACTGACCTTCTTCGCCCAGCAGGCGGGCGAGGAAACCGCCCGCGGCATCGAGATCTACATGGCCGTGACGGTGCTGTACGTCATCTCCGCCTTCGCCATCAACCGCATCATGGCCTTCATCGAGAAGCGCTCGCGCGTGCCCGGCCTCGTGGCATCGACGGGCGGGGGAGGCCACTGATGCTGGACTTCTCCTTCTTCACCGGCGAGGTCTTCCGCGGCTACATCCTGCAGGGCCTGTACTTCAGCCTGGCGCTGACGGCCGTCTCCACGCTGGGCGGCACCGTGTTCGGCACCGTGCTGGCGCTGATGCGCCTCTCGGGCAAGGGCTTCCTGGCGTGGCCGGCCACCGTGTACGTGAACGGCATGCGCTCCATCCCGCTGCTGATGGTGCTGTTGTGGTTCTTCCTGCTGGTGCCTTTCATCATCGGCCGGCCGATCGGCGCCGAACTCACCGCGGTGATCACCTTCATCGCTTTCGAGGCGGCCTACTTCTCCGAGATCGTGCGCGCCGGCATCCAGTCCATTGCGCGCGGACAGATCTTCGCCGGCCAGGCCCTGGGCATGAGCTACGGCCAGAACATGCGGCTGGTGATCCTGCCGCAGGCCTTCCGCAACATGACCCCGGTGTTCCTGACGCAGACCATCATCCTGTTCCAGGACACCTCGCTCGTCTACATCATCACGGCGCACGACCTGCTGCACGGCTTCACCGTCGCCGGCAACAACCTGAGCCATCCGCGCGAGAGTTTCATCCTCGCCGCCGTCTTCTATTTCGTCATCTGCTTCAGCCTGTCCTGGGCCGTGAAGAAGCTGCAGGCGAAGATCGCCATCATCCGCTGAGGGACACGCCATGAGCGACAAACCCATGATCGATATCCGCAACGTGTCCAAGTGGTACGGCCCGGTGCAGGTGCTGAACGACTGCAACGTGCAGATCAACAAGGGCGACGTGGTCGTCGTCTGCGGGCCTTCGGGCTCCGGCAAGTCCACGCTGATCAAGACCGTCAACGGCCTGGAGCCGATCCAGAAGGGCGAGATCTTCGTCGACGGCGTCCAGGTGAACGGCAAGTCCACCGACCTGCCCAAGCTGCGCAGCCGCGTGGGCATGGTGTTCCAGCACTTCGAGCTGTTCCCGCACCTGTCGGTGACCGAGAACCTGACCATCGCGCAGGTGAAGGTGCTGGGGCGCAGCGCCGACGACGCCAAGTCCCGCGGCCTGAAGATGCTGGACCGCGTGGGCCTGATGGCGCACAAGGACAAGTATCCCGGCCAGCTGTCCGGCGGCCAGCAGCAGCGCGTGGCGATCGCCCGCGCATTGTCCATGGACCCCATCGTCATGCTGTTCGACGAGCCGACCTCCGCGCTCGACCCCGAGATGGTGGGCGAAGTGCTGGACGTGATGGTGAACCTGGCCAAGGAAGGCATGACCATGATGGTGGTCACGCACGAGATGGGCTTCGCCCGCAAGGTGGCCAACCGCGTGATCTTCATCGACGTCGGCGGCCGCATCCTGGAGGACTGCTCGAAGGACGAGTTCTTCGGCAACCCGGAAGCACGGCAGCCGCGGACGAAGGATTTCCTGAACAAGATCCTCAGTCACTGAAGGCGGGAACGGGAACGGCTGTCCGCTTTCTCTCGGTGGGACAATAGCGAATGTCCCAGACTCTCACCATCACCCGCCCCGACGACTGGCACCTGCACGTGCGCGACGGCGCGGCCATGGCCTCGGTGGTGCCGCACTCGGCGGCCCAGTTCGCCCGGGCGCTGATCATGCCCAACCTGAAGCCGCCGGTGACCACCGCCGCGCTGGCCGCCGCCTACCGCGACCGCATCCTGGCTGCTGTGCCGAAGGGCGTGAGCTTCCAGCCGCTGATGTCGCTGTACCTCACCGACAACCTGCCGCCGGAGGAGATCTCCCGCGCGAAGCAGGCCGGGGTGGTCGCCTTGAAGCTCTACCCGGCCGGCGCCACCACCAACAGCGATGCCGGTGTCACCGACCTCCGCAAGACCTACAAGACGCTGGAAGCGATGCAGCGCGAAGGCCTCCTGCTGCTGGTGCACGGCGAAGTGACGGACCCGGGCGTCGACCTGTTCGACCGCGAGGCGGTGTTCATCGAGCAGCAGCTGATCCCGCTGCGCCGCGACTTCCCCGAGCTGAAGATCGTGATGGAGCACCTGACGACCCGCGAGGGCGCGCACTATGTGCGGGACGGTGGCCAGTACATCGCCGGCACCATCACCGCGCACCACCTGCTGTACAACCGCAATGCGATTTTCATGGGTGGGATCCGCCCGCACTTCTACTGCCTGCCGGTGCTCAAGCGCGAAACGCACCGCGTCGCGCTGGTGGAAGCCGCCACCAGCGGCAGCCCGCGCTTCTTCCTGGGCACCGACAGTGCGCCGCACCCGGCGCTGCTGAAGGAGCACGCGCTGGGTTGCGCCGGCTGCTACACGGCGCTGTCGGCGATGGAGCTGTATGCCGAGGCTTTCGACAACGTCGGCGCGCTGGACCAGCTGGAAGGCTTCGCCAGCTTCCACGGCGCCGACTTCTACGGCCTGCCGCGCAATACCGGCAAGCTGACGCTGAAGAAGGAGCCGTACACGCTGCCCGAGAGCGTGCCCTTCGGCGAAACGCAGCTGAAGCCGCTGCGCGGTGGCGAGACGCTGCCGTGGCGGGTGGTCGTATGACCGGCAAGCCGCGCGTTGCGCTGCTGATCGACGCTGACAACTCGCCGGCGTCCAAGATCGGCCTGATCCTCAACGAGTTGTCCACGTTCGGCGAGACCAACGTGCGCCGTGCCTATGGCAACTGGAAGAAGAACGAGCTGAAGGGTTGGGAAGAGCAGCTGCACGAGCACGCCATCCGGCCCATGCAGCAGTTCGACTACAGCAAGGGCAAGAACGCCAGCGACATGGCGATGGTGATCGACGCCCTCGACCTGCTGTACACCGACAAGCCGGATGCCTTCGGCATCGTCTCGTCCGATTCGGACTTCACGCCGCTGGTGATGCACCTGCGCGCGAAGGGCGCCGCGGTGTACGGCTTCGGCGCCCGCAAGACGCCGGAGCCCTTCGTCAACGCCTGCTCCCGCTTCCTGTTCCTGGACGACCTGCGGGCGGCCGAAAGCGATGACGCGCCGGACGCCGAGCGCGCGGCCCCGCTGCGGTGGTCGAAGGCGGAACTGCAGAAGGACAAGAAGCTGGTGCAGTTGCTGCGCAATGCCGTCTACTCGGCCGAGGACGACGAAGGCTGGTCGCGCGTGCAGGCGGTGCGCCAGCAGATCGGCAACCAGGCCTCGTTCGACCACCGCAACTACGGCTATTCGACGCTGACCAAGCTGCTGGCGGCCACCGACCTGTTCGAGCTGGTCGACGAAGGGACCTCGAACGTGTCGGTGCGCGAAAAGCGGCAGCGCCGCGGGAAGTGAAGCCGCTCTCCTGGGACGCTCCTTGGTACGCGCCCTGGCGCGCCCAGGGCGAACCAGTGGCGGTGGCGGTGGAATCGGGGGCGTCGCCGGCGGCCGCGCTGAACGCGATGGGGCCGGCGCCCGTGCGCTTCGTCGACCAGGACGAACTGCCGGCAGGAACTGCCTACGAGCAATTCATCTTCTCCACCGGCTGCTGCCCGGTGCGGCCCGGCCTGCACGACTTCTTCAACGGCCTCGTCTGGCGGCGCTTCCCGCAGGCCAAGCGCGCGCTGAACCGGCTGCAGGCGACCGAGATCGCGCGGGACGGCATCGGCGCGCGCCGCGGCCCGGTGCGCGACGCCATCACCGTGTTCGACGAGAACGGCGCGCTGCTGGACGCCCCGCAGCCGCTCTGGGACGCATTGGAGCAACGCGAATGGCAGCGCCTGTTCGTGGAGCTGCGGCCGCTCTGGCGCGAGGCGCGCCTGTTGATCTTCGGCCACGCGCTGCTCGAACAACTGGCGAACCCGCGCAAGGGCCTGACGGCCCACGTCTGGCGGGCGCAGTGCGCGCTCCCGGAAGACGCCGACGCCTGGCTGGCGGCGCGCTGCACCGCCGAAGCGCTGGCGGCCAAGCCCTTCACGCCGCTGCCGGTGCTGGGCGTGCCCGGCTGGTGGGCAGGAAACGAGAACTTTTCCTTTTATGATGACTCTCTCGTATTCCGTCCACGCAAGAACAAGAACCACTCCAGCGCGGAATCACCGTCCACCAGCGTGCGCACTTGATATCGGCTGAGCCAGGCCCCATTTGCCGCGCGAGGGTGAACCTCTTTCCACCCTTCGGAGTCTTCAGACAATGAAACGCATCGCTCTCTTCCTGGTAACCAACCTCGCGGTCGTCGTCGTCCTCGGCGTCGTGGCGAGCCTGCTGGGAGTCAACCGCTTCCTGACGGCGAACGGCCTGAACCTGGGCGCGCTGCTCGTCTTCTCGTTCATCATGGGTTTCGGCGGCGCCATCATCTCGCTGCTGCTGTCCAAGACCATCGCCAAGTGGAGCTCGGGCGTGCAGGTGATCGACGGCACCGGCAGCGCCGACGAAGCCTGGATCGTCAATACCGTGCGCCAGTTCGCCGACAAGGCCGGCATCGGCATGCCCGAAGTCGGCATCTTCCAGGGCGAGCCCAACGCCTTCGCCACCGGCGCGTTCAAGAACAGCGCGCTGGTCGCCGTCTCCACCGGCCTGCTGCAAGGCATGACGCGCGAGGAAGTCGAGGCCGTCATCGGCCACGAGGTCGCGCACATCGCCAACGGCGACATGGTCACCATGACCCTGATCCAGGGCGTGATGAACACCTTCGTGGTCTTTGCGTCGAGGGTGATCGGCTACCTGGTGGACAGCTTCCTGTCGCGCGGCGAGCAGCGCTCCGGCCCCGGCATCGGCTACTTCGTGACCACCATCGTGCTGGACATCGTGTTCGGCTTCCTGGCGGCCATCATCGTGGCCTGGTTCTCGCGCCAGCGCGAGTTCCGCGCCGACCGCGGCTCCACCCAGCTGATGGGGAACAAGCAGCCCATGATCCACGCGCTGGCCCGCCTGGGCGGCATGGTCCCCGGCGAACTGCCCAAGAGCCTGCAGGCCATGGGCATCACCTCCGGCGTCGGCAAGCTGTTCTCGACGCACCCGCCGATCGAGGAACGGATTGCGGCGCTGCAGAACGCGGCTTGAGCGACACGCGACACTTTCAAGGGCCGCCTTCGGGCGGCCTTTGCTTTTGCAGGGGATAATCCCTTCCGTGAAGCCCGCCAGGCCGCCGCTGGTGCAATCGCCGAAAGGCCGCACTGGAGGAACGTCCGGACTGCAAAGGGCAGCGTAGCAGGTAACACCTGTCCGCCGTGAGGCGAGGATCAGAGCAACAGAGACGAGTCCTGCATTCGAAAGGGTGTGGGGGTGAAACGGGCAATCTCTACGCGCAGCAATACCAAATAGGCCAGCGTTGATGTGGCTCCGCGGAGCTGGCGGGTAGGTAGCATCGAGCCGGTGGCGCGAGCCCCGGCCCAGAAGAATGGCGGTCACGTGTGGGCGACCACACGCACAAAATCCGGCGTATCGGCGGGCTTCACACTTATTCGAGACAGCTGGGTTCGGCTGCGCCGAACCCAGCCTGCATGGGCAGGCGCGAACCCAGGATTCAACGCGCCAGCTGCAGCGCCTCGATGCGCTGCACGTGCGCCAGCAGCGAGCGCTTCGCCACCGGCCACATCCGCGGCGGGACGTCGGCGTAGGCGAGTTCCACCCAGTCTTCCAGCGTGCCCGTGGGGCGCTCGCGCATGGCGGCGACGATGCGCGCCTCGCGCTGCAGCCGGTGCGCCTTCAGGTGCGCGATGGCCAGCGGCGCGAAGCCCAGCACGTAGCCGTGCGCCGGCAGGATGAACTCGATGCCGTGCCGCGCGCAGGCGGCGCTCAGGGCGTCCAGCGACTCCAGGTAGGCCGTCATGTCGCCGTCCGGCGGGTCCACCACCGTGGTGCTGCCATTGAGCACGTGGTCGCCCGAGAACAGCAGCCCGTCTTCCAGCAAGACCAGGCACAGGTGGTTGGCCGCATGGCCGGGGGTGTGCATCACCTGCAGGCTGTGCGAGGCGCCGCCGCCTTCCACCTTCACCACTTCGCCATCGGCAAGCGCGCGGTCCGGCGTGAACTCGCTGGCGGGTCGCGCCGTCGGCAGCGAAGCCAGGCCAAGGATGGGTGGCTTGCCCTTGCACAGCGCCTGCAGGGGCCGCGCGCCGGGCGAGTGGTCCGCGTGCGAATGGGTGCAGACGATGAAGCGCACGTCGCCGCCGGTGGCGCGCCAGGTGCGCTCCTGGTGCTCCGGGTCCAGCGGGCCCGGGTCGATGACGATGTAGCCGCTGTCCGGCGTGCCGACGATGTAGGTGTTGGTGCCCGGGCCGGTCATCACGCCGGGGTTGGGCGCGGTGAGGCGCGTGACGTTCTTCAGCAGCGCCACGGGCTGGTCGGTGCGCCAGTCCAGGTGGTGCACGATCTGGCCGTCGGGCGAGGTGAGGGCGAGTTCGCCATAGGGCGACTCGTGCTCCATGTAGCGCACTTCCGCGCCCTGCAGCAGGCCGGCGCGCGGGCAGCTGGTCCACAGCGGCTTTTCGCTGGCGCAGGCGGCGAGCACCGCATCGACCGTGTCGAACTTCTGCAGCCGCTCCAGCGTGCGGATGGTCGGAAAGATGATGAAGAAGTTGCCCGCCGCATGGCGCTGCAGCGCGTCGGCGGGGCGCACCCACACCGGCTCGAACTGCTCCGCCTCGTCGGCCACCGGGCGCTGGCCTTCGGGCATGCGCGCCACCAGGAAGGGCACGTCGAAGCGGCGCGGCAGGTCGCGGTCGGTGATCCAGTGCGCGAGCAGGAAGACCTGGTCGGCGGCCAGCACGAGCCTGCGCCCGGCGCATTGCGCGGCGAAGGGCGCCTTGCGATCGAGCCCGGCGATGTCCTCGGCTGAGACCGGCCGGCCATCGGCCCGGCGGGCCAGCAGCACGCCCAGCTCCTCGAAGCTTTCGCGGATGGCGGCGATGGCTTGCGTCAGGCGCTGGTCATCCTGCGTCGGGCGGCGCGCGGCGAGGCCGTGCGCCTGCGCGTCGGCGGCGTCGATGCCGCCACCGGGGAAGACATAGGCGCCGGGGGCGAAGCTCGCGGTGGCGGAGCGGCGCGTCATCAGCACTTCGACGCCCTGGGGCCCGTCGCGCAGCAGCAGTACGGTGGCGGCGGGGCGCGGGACTGCGGGTTCGCGCTGAGGGTGAAGCAGCTGGCTGGCTCGTACCATCGTTCGATTACAACACGGAGACCCAGCATGCAACGCCGGCTTGCCCTTGCCCTTGCAGCAGCAGTCCTCGCCGCGGCCGCGGCGCCCGCCAGCCTGGCGCAGGCCTGGCCCGGCAAGCAGCCGATCCGGCTGATCGCCGTGTTCCCGCCCGGCGGCTCCGTGGACCAGGTGGCGCGCATCCTGGCGCCGCAACTGCAGCAGCAGCTGGGGCAGACCGTGATCGTGGAAAACCGGGGCGGCGCGTCCGGCACCATCGGCACGGCCTACGTGGCCAACGCGCCGGCCGATGGCTACACCTATGCGGTGGTGTTCGACACCCATGGCGTCAACCCCAGCCTCATCCCCAACCTGCCGTACGACAGCCACAAGGACCTGGCGCCGGTGGTGCTGGTGGGCACGTCCGCCATGGTGCTGGCCACCTTCGCCGGCTCGGAGTACAAGAATTTCGGCGACGTCGTGGCCGCCGCGCGCGCGAACAAGAACGTCAGCTACGGCTCCATCGGCTCCGGCAGCCTCGGCCACCTCGCAATGGCGCTGCTGGCGAAGAACGCGGGGCTGGAGATGACGCACGTGCCGTACAAGGGCGGCGGGCCGTTGATGCAGGACGCGATCGCGGGCCATGTGCCGCTGTCCATCGGCTCGGTGTTCGTGAGCAAGCCGCACATCGACAGCAAGCGGCTGCGCCCGCTGGCGGTGACCACCAGCAAGCGCTCGCCCGAGCTGCCGGATGTGCCGACCGTCGCCGAGAGCGGCTACCCCGGCTTCGACGCGCCGGCCTGGTGGGCGGTGCTGGCGCCGGCGAAGACGCCGCCGGAGCTCGTGCGGCGCATGAACGAGGAGTTGAACAAGGCGCTGCGGGTCCCCGACATCGCCAACAAGCTGGCCAGCCAGGGCATCGCCCTCGTCGGCGGCACGCCCGAAACGGCCCGCACCTTCATCGACCGCCAGATCGACACCTGGGCTCAGGTCGTGAAGGAGAACAACATCAAGGCCGATTAAGCCTCGGGAGCTACCCCCAGCGCCACCAGGAAGCGCGCGACCATGTTGTAGGTGGCGATCGCCGCGGTGATCTCCACCAGTTCCGTCGTGTCGAAGCGTGCCTGCAGCTGCGCGAACAGGCCCTCGTCGACCTTCACGTCGCGCGTCATCTGCGCGGCATAGCGCACGACCAGGGCCTCGTCGCCCGCCAGGCCTGCCACCGCGGCGCCGGGCGGCGCCTTCACGAAGGCCTGCAGCGCGTCCAGTTCGGCCTGCGCGCCGCCGGCGGCCAGGAAATCAGGCGCGTGGTGGTGGTACTCGTAGTGGGCGCCGGTGATCAGGGCCACGGTGCAGATGCCCAGCTCGCGCAGCTTGCGGCTGGCGCCCAGGCCGGTGCGCACGGCGCCCAGGTAGGTGTTCCAGCCGCGGGCCAGCGGCTCGCTCCAGAGCAGGGCCTTGTCCAGGTTGATCAGGGTGCCGCCACGGCGGGCCAGGATGGCCTGCACCAGGTCCTGCGGCTGCGGCTTGTTCTCGGGGGTCCAGTCGGGAATGCGCATGTGTCTTTCCGGTTGCGAGCCCGGAGCATAAAGCGCCGATAATCCGGCCATGCGCATCCGCTTCACCAAGATGCAGGGCGCGGGCAACGATTTCGTGGTGCTGGACGAAACCCGCCAGCGCCTCGACCTCAGCGCCGCGCAGTACCGGCAGCTGGCCGACCGCCACTTCGGCGTCGGCGCCGACCAGATCCTCTCCGTCCGGCCCGCTCCCGCCCCCGGCATCGATTTCGAATACGTCATCCACAACGCCGACGGCGGCGAGGTGGAACAGTGCGGCAATGGCGCGCGCTGCTTCGCCCGCTTCGTCGTCGACAAGGGCCTCGCCGGCGCCAGGCGCAGCATCAAGGTCAAGACGCTCTCCGGCGTGATCGAGCCGCGCCTGAACGAGGACGGCCGCATCACCGTGGACATGGGCCCGCCCGTGTTCGAGCTGGCCGACATCCCCTTCGACGCCGCGGGCCTCAGCCCGCATCCCTTCGGCGGCTGGCAGCAGTGGCACATCGCGCTGGGCACGCACGCCGAATACGCGCTGGTGCACATCGCCGTGCTGTCCATGGGCAACCCGCACGCGGTGCAGCTGGTGGACGACGTCGACGCGGCGCCGGTCGCCAAGGTTGGCCCCCTGGTCGAGAACCACAACCGCTTCCCCAAGCGCGTCAACGCCGGCTTCATGCAGGTGGTGGACCGCGGCCGCATCAAGCTGCGGGTGTGGGAGCGTGGCGCCGGCGAAACGCTGGCGTGCGGAACCGGCGCCTGTGCCGCCGTGGTGGCGGGCATCCGCCTCGGGAAGCTGGATCATCGGGTGGACGTGGAAACGCGGGGCGGCCTGCTCACCATCGAATGGGCCGGCGGCGCCGCGCCCGTCTACATGACCGGCCCGGCGGTGACGGTGTTCGAAGGCGAAATGGAACTGCAGGAATGACGACGACGGGGACCAACCAGATGCATCCGATCACGGAAGACGACATCGCCAACTACCTGGCGAACAGCCCGGATTTCTTCGCCCGGCACGCGCAGCTGCTGGCGTCGGTGCAGCTGACCAGCCCGCACGGCAACCGCGCCGTCAGCCTGCAGGAGCGGCAGGCCGAGATGCTGCGCGAGAAGATCAAGGCGCTGGAGCACCGCATCATGGAGATGGTGCGGCACGGCAACGAGAACATGGTGATCAGCGAGCGCATCCAGCGCTGGGCGCGCAACCTGCTGCTGGTGCAGTCCTCGCGCGCGCTGCCGGCCACGCTGGTGACGGAGCTGCAGGCGCAGTTCATGGTGCCGCGGGTGGCGCTGAAGGTGTGGGACGTCGACGAGCGCTACGCCCAGGAGCCGTTCGCGCAGGGCGTGAGCGAGGACGCCAAGACCTTCGCTTCCTCGCTGACGCAGCCCTATTGCGGCGTGAACAGCGGCATCGAGGCCGCCGGCTGGCTGGACGAGCCGGCCACCGTGCTGTCCCTCGCGCTGATCCCGCTGCGTCCCGGCCCGCTCGCGGGCACCGCCAAGGCCTTCGGCATGCTGGTGCTGGGCTCGCCCGACCCGCAGCGTTACCAGGCGGGCATGGGCACCGACTTCCTCGAGCACATCGCCGAACTGGCCGCGGCGGCGCTGTCGCGTTTGCGCCCCCGCTGATGGACGCGAGCGACACGGGCCTGGTCGAGCGCTACCTCGAGCACGTCCGCGTCGAGAAGCGGCTGGCCCAGCGGACGGTGGAGCTCTATGCGCTCGACCTGCAGAAGCTGTCCGAGAACGCCCTCAAGGCGAGCGTGCCGCTCCTGCGCGTGCAGAACGCGCACATCCGGCGCTGGGTGGCGCAGATGCATGGGGCCGGACGCAGCGGCCGCGGCATCGCGCTGATCCTTTCCGGCTGGCGCGGCTTCTACGCCTGGCTGGGCCGCGAGGGCCTGGTCACCAGCAACCCCGTGCAGGACGTGCGCCCCCCCAAAGCGCCCAAGCCGCTGCCCAAGGCACTGAGCGTCGACGACGCCGTGCAGCTGGCCGAATTCACCCACGATGACGGCGACCCGTGGGTCGAAGCCCGCGATGCGGCCATCGTCGAACTGCTCTATGGCTGCGGCCTGCGCGTGGGCGAGCTGGTCGGCCTGGACGCGCAGGCCAGCAATGCGGCCAAGGGCTGGGTCGACCTGGATGCCGGCGAGGCCCACGTACTGGGTAAAGGCAGCAAGCGGCGCAGCGTGCCGGTGGGCGCGAAGGCGCTGGAGGCCTTGCGCCACTGGCTGGCCGTACGCGCGCTGGCGCCGAATGCGGGGGCCGCAGCGCTTTTCACGGGCAAGCAGGGCGGTCGCCTGAGCGCGCAATCGGTGTGGGCACGCCTCAAGGTGCGCAGCCTGCAGGCCGGCCTGGCGACGCCGGTGCACCCGCACATGCTGCGGCACTCCTTTGCCAGCCACGTGCTGCAATCCAGCGGCGACCTGCGCGCGGTGCAGGAGCTGCTGGGCCACGCGAACATCGGCACCACGCAGGTCTATACCCGGCTGGACTTCCAGCACCTGGCCAAGGCCTACGACGCGGCGCATCCGCGGGCCTTGCGGAAGAAATAAAGCTGTTCTGACTTCAGGAAGTCGCCGCCGGGAACCGCGGCGCGATCGCCTGTGGCCGCGAGAGGTTGAAGACCGCTCGCTTGCCGTCTTGCGGGTGGCTCGCCAGCAGCGCTTCCAGCTGCGCGATCAGTTGCTCCGGGTCGGTGCCGTCCATGGGGATCAGGGCCTGCGCCACCCGCACCTGCGCCGACCAGCCCAGGGGCCGGTTGCGGAAGGGCATCAGGCAGCGCGCCACGATGCGCGGCGCCGCTTCGGCCACCTCGTCGGCCTTCAGCGGACCTTCCAGCAGGATGCCGAAGCGGTGGTCCGACAGCCGCGCCACGCTGTCGATCTCGCGTGCCGCCGACAGCAGCCGGCCGGCCACGCGCAGCGGCAGTTCCTGCGCCGCCTGCCGGTCGAAGTCCTTGCGGATCTGCTCCAGGTTGGTGATGTCCACCAGCAGGATGGCGCTGCGGAACTTCAGCCGCACCGAGCGCGCGATCAGGCGCACCAGGCGCTCGTGGAACACGGCGGCGTTCAACAGGCCGGTGGCCGGGTCGATGCGGTCCAGGCCCTTCACGCGGCGGATGTAGTCGCGCCGCTGCTGGCTGCGCCGCAGCAGCATCACCATCAGGATCGGCAGTTCCAGCGCCAGCCCGAACTGCATGCTGTACGT
This sequence comes from Ramlibacter agri, assembly GCF_012927085.1. Lineage (NCBI taxonomy): Bacteria > Pseudomonadati > Pseudomonadota > Betaproteobacteria > Burkholderiales > Comamonadaceae > Ramlibacter > Ramlibacter agri. Next base: position 1,096,193 of record NZ_JABBFX010000003.1, read on the forward strand.
GGTGAGGAAACTGGCCGGCAGCATGCCGGCGGTGCGCGCCACCGGGAACAGGGCGCCGACCGCCACCGGGATGTTGCCGGCCAGCAGCCAGGGCGCGTAACGGTCGCCGCGGCGCAGCGCCCACAGCATCACGCCGACCACCGAGGGGATGATCGCCAGCACGTAGGGCAGCATCAGGCGGAAGCGCGTGGACGGATCGGTCAGCAGGATGGCGACGGTCAGCGGGATGGCCAGCAGTGCCAGCCCGTTCACCAGCTTCTGCATCAGCGCGGAACGTTCGCCCAGCGAGACCACCTCGCTGATGAAACCGAGCATGCAGCCGCCGGCGATCACCGGCAGCACAAAGGGCGACATGTCGTTCCACCACGGGAACTCGCCCCACAAGTGCAGCGCGCCGATGCCGGTGAGCGCCGCCTGCGTCAAGGTCATGCTCAGCACCGTGAGCGCGTACAGGGCGAAGCCCAGGTCCTTCAGGGTCACGGCGCCGTGCACCGCCATCACGAAGGCGAGCGCCGCGAGGCCGAAGTAGATGCCCAGCATCAGGGCGATCTGCTGCTCGCCCAGGCTCTGGAAGCTCTCGCTGACGAAGTGCAGCGGCGCGCTGAAGCTGGTGGTGTTCTGCACCTTCACGTAGAAGGTCTGGTCGGCGCCGGCGGTCAGCGCCAGCGGCAGCAGCGGGTGCCGGTGCGGCACCGGCCACTGCGACACCGGCAGCAGGTCGCCGGCGCTGCTGGTGCGCCAGTCCTTGCCGGCCTGGGTGAAGAGCGTGACCTTGTCGACCGCGGCGCTGGGCACCTCCAGGTACCAGCGGTCGCTGGCGGCCCGGGCGTCGGCGCGCACGGTGAAGCGGATCCAGAGCGAGCGGCCCCGCTGCAGCAGGAAGATCTCGCTGGCGGAGATGGTTTTCCAGGGCACGCCCTTGTCCTGCGTCACCTGCGCGATGGTGGAGTCGCCGGACGGGTCGAGCCAGAACTCGCCGGCGCCCAGCAGGCGCTGCGGCTGCTGGGCCGGGTCGAGCATGACGGTGGTGGTGGCACCCCACGAGAGCGACGCGAACAGCCAGGCAGCCAGTCCGAGCAGGACAGCTGCAAACTGGCTGGCACGGGCGTGTCGCATCGTGTTACACCTTTCGCCGCATTGTCGTGCTGAAACGGAATACGTGCCACAAAGGCCGACAATCCGGTCATGAAAGTTGTTCGTTTGCACCACGGGCGCGAGCGCTCGTTGCTGCGCCGCCACCCGTGGATCTTCGATTCCGCCATTGCCAAGGGGGGCGCCGACCCCGGCGAGACCGTGCGGGTGGAGGGTTCGGACGGCCAGTTCCTGGCCTGGGCCGCCTTCAGTCCGGCCTCCCGCATCCGGGCCCGCGCCTGGAGCTTTTCCGAAGGGGATCGCATCGATGCGGCCTTCTTCCTGCGCCGGCTCGAGGCGGCCGTCGCCCTGCGCCGGCGGCTGGCGGTAGGCAGCGACGGCGTGCGCCTGGTCCACGGCGAGTCGGACGGCCTGCCGGGCTTCGTCGTCGATTGCTACGGAGAAACCCTCGTTGCGCAATTCCTCTCCGCCGGGGCGGAGCGCTGGAAGGCGGTGCTGGCCGACGGCCTGCTGAAAGCGACGGGCTTGCAGCGCCTCTACGAGCGCTCCGATGCCAACGCCCGCGGCCTCGAAGGCCTGCCCGAGACCACGGGCTGGCTGCGCGGGGAGGGCGCGACCGAAATCGTGATCCACGAGCACGGCTGGAAGTACCGCCTGGACATCGCCACCGGCCACAAGACCGGCTTCTACCTGGACCAGCGGGACAGCCGCGCGCGCTTCGCCGACTGGGTGAAGCGCCTCGGCGCGAAGCGGATCCTGAACTGCTACTGCTACACCGGCGGCTTCACCGTGGCGGCGCTCGCGGGCGGCGCCTCCGAGGTGACCTCCATCGACTCCTCCGGCCCCGCGCTGGAGCGGGCGCAGGCCAACGTGCGCCTCAACGGTTTCGAGGGCGCCCTCACCGAGTTCGTCGATGCCGACGTCAACCAGATGCTGCGCCGCTACGGCGAGGCCGGCCGCCAGTTCGATGCGATCGTGCTGGACCCGCCCAAGCTGGCGCCGACGGCGGCCCACGCGGAACGCGCCGCGCGCGCCTACAAGGACATCAACCGGCTGGCGCTGAAGCTGCTGGCGCCGGGCGGCGTCCTGTTCACCTACTCGTGCTCGGGTGGCATTTCAGCCGACCTGTTCCACAAGATCGTCGCCTCGGCCGGCACCGACAGCGGCGTGGACGGCTACATCGCGGGCCACATGGGCGCCGCGCCGGACCACCCGATGACGCTGGCCTTCCCCGAGGGCGAGTATCTGAAGGGATTGGTCGTGCTGCGCAAGGAATAGCCGCCCTCCGTAAACTGTCGGATTCCCAGGAGTTCCCATGAGCCTCATCCCCACGACCATCCTCACCGGCTTTCTCGGGTCGGGCAAGACGACCCTGCTCAAGCGCGTGCTGAGCGAGGCCCACGGCGAGAAGATCGCCGTCATCGAGAACGAGTTCGGCGAGGAGAACATCGACAACGACATCCTCGTCACCGAGACCAAGGAGCAGATCGTCCAGATGAGCAACGGCTGCATCTGCTGCACGATCCGCGAAGACCTGCGCGCGACCCTGCAGCTGCTGGCCGCCAAGAAGCGCAAGGGCCTGCTCGATTTCGAGCGCGTGGTCATCGAAACCACCGGCCTGGCGGACCCCGGCCCGGTGGCCCAGACCTTCTTCATGGACGACGAGATCGCCGAGAGCTTCCTGCTCGATTCCATCCTGACGCTGGTGGACGCCAAGCACGCCGACAAGCAGCTCGATGACCGCCAGGAGGCGCGCCGCCAGGTGGGCTTCGCCGACCAGATCTTCATCTCCAAGACCGACCTGGTCTCCAAGGACGAAGTCGACGCCCTGGTGCACCGCCTGAAGCACATGAACCCGCGCGCGCCGCAGAAGCAGGTGCACTTCGGCGACGTGCCGCTGACGGAGGTGTTCGACCTGCGGGGCTTCAACCTCAACGCCAAGCTCGACATCGACCCGGACTTCCTGAAGGAGGAGGACGAGCACGACCACGAGCACCACGCGCACGGCCATGACCACGATCATGACCACGAGCACGGCGAGCATTGCGACCACCCGCACCACCATGCCCACGACGACGACGTCAAGAGCTTCGTCTTCCGCGCCGACCGGGCCTTCGACCCGATGAAGCTGGAAGACTTCCTGGGCGCTATCGTCAACATCTACGGCCCCCGCATGCTGCGGTACAAGGGCGTGCTGAACATGAAGGGCACCGAGCGCAAGGTGATCTTCCAGGGCGTGCACCAGCTGATGGGAAGCGACCTGGGCCCGCAATGGGCCGAGGGCGAGGCGCGCGTGAGCAAGATGGTCTTCATCGGCATTGACCTGCCGAAGGACATCTTCCTTCAGGGGCTCGAGCAGTGCCTCGTCTGACAGCGCCCGGCGGCGCGGTCTGAGCCGCGACCGCCTGGCCCCCGGGTAGGCTGGCCCCTTCGCAACCAGCCCTTGGCCCGGTCCCATGTTTGTCTCGCTTCCGCAACTGAATGCAAATGGCTTCAACAGGGGCGGGGACCTGCCTATGGATGAAAAGGAGGTCCACGGCCGTGCAGCACGGGACAATCAGGGTATAAATCGCGGTCATGACGGCGCTCCAGACCATACGAAAGGCAGGCCGGCGGGGTTCGACCCCGCGGCCGCCGGCGCCGTTCGCGCGAGGAGACGGGAAGTGAAGGCTCAGCCCAAAGTCGCTGCCAAGACCAAGACCGCAGCGAAAGCCCCAGCCAAGGCCAAGCCGGCCAAGCCTGCCGCCAAGGCAGTCAAGCCGGTTGCGAAGGCGCCGGCGAAGAAGGCAGCCCCCAAGCCCGCACCCAGACCCGCAGCGAAAGCCCCCGTAAAACCCCCCAAGGCGGCCGCCAAGGCCGCCCCGGCGAAGACGCCGGCCAAATCTGCGGCACAATCCGCGGCCCCGGCCAAGGCGACAAAGACAGCGGCGAAGGTGGCCTCCACGGCCGCCGGCAAGGCATTGGGAGTGGTGGCGAAGGCCGTCGCTACCAGTGCCAAGGCTGTCGTCGCCGCCGCCAGGAAGCTCCCTGCCAAGGCAGCCGCCGCTCCCGCGAAGAGCCCGGCCGCCCCGGCAGCCCCCAACACCGCAGTGCCGCCAGTCGCGGCGCCGGTGCAGTCGGCCAAAGCGCCGGCCCGACCCGTGCAGCAGGCCCAGCCTGTCGTGCGGAGCGTGCCGCCCGCCGCCCCTGTACCGGCCGCACCGGCCGCTGCAAAGGCAACCTACACTCCCATGGCAACCCAATCCGTACTGACGCCGCCTCCGGTCGTCGCCATCAAGAAGGACCCGAAGCTGGCGAACAACTGGAAGACCAAGACCGCCGAAGAGCTCACGGACGCCGAAGTGCTGGCCATGCCGGACTCGGAGTACATGAACGAGAAGCAGATGGCGTTCTTCCGCCTGAAGCTGCAGCAGCTCAAACAGGAAATCCTGAACAGCGCCGGCGAGACGACGGAGCACCTGCGCGAGGACACCGTCATCGTCCCCGATCCCGCGGACCGCGCGACGATCGAGGAGGAGCACGCGCTGGAACTGCGCACCCGCGACCGCGAGCGCAAGCTGCTGAAGAAGATCGAGCAGTCGATCGGGCGCATCGACGCCGGCGACTACGGCTACTGCGACGAGACCGGCGAGCCGATCGGCGTGGGCCGCCTGCTGGCGCGCCCCACGGCGACGCTGTCGCTCGAGGCGCAGCAGCGCCGCGAACTCAAACAGAAGATGTTCGGCGACTGATCGCCGGACTCGCAGCGGACAGAAGCACGCATGGCGCAAAAGGACGAATCCACACCCGGCGGATTGCTGTCCAGGGTGGTGCGGTTCGTCAAGAACCCCACCACGACCTGGGGCGACGACCAGGGGGACACCGACCGCGAGAGCTCGTACTCCAAGCAGATGCTCAAGGAGATGATCGAGCGCAAGCGGCGCAACGACTTCGTGCGCAAGCGCGAGTTCGACATGCTGCGCAAGATGCGGCGCAGCGAGGTGCTGGCAGGGCAGGACGCGATGGCGCGTCCTTCGTTCTTCCAGAGCTCGATGCCCTCCAAGCCGGATGACCGCGCCACCACGCTGAAGAAGATCGACGAGATCGAGGCGCAGATGTCCATGCAGTGGTGGAAGACCAAGCATGGCGGCACGCAGGCCGGCGGCGTGAGCGGCTTCGCGGTGTCCTCGCACATGCCGCCCGACCAGATGCGCCAGGCTGGCGTCGCTGCGCCGGCGGCCACGAGCTATTCGCGCACCTCGCCGCAGCCGCTGACTGATGCGGTGATCCCCGCCGATGCGGCTTCCGGCCTCGGCGCCGTCCCGCCCGACGCCACGACGCAGAACCTGGGCCTGGTGCCGGAACGCGAAGGCACGCGCGAACTGCCGCCGCTGGAATTCTCTTCTTCCGTCAAGCAGCCGCTCGCGGCCACGCAGCCTCCCGCGCCCGCGGCGCGTGCCCCGCAGCGCGGCGCGCCGGTGCCCCCGCGCGCGGCCGCGCCCGTGCCTGCACCCGCGCCTTCGAGCAAGCAGGACGGCCCGCCCAGCGGTCCGCCCAGCAGCATCTTCTCGCTGTCCAAGCAGGACGCGATCGAGATCGAGGAATTCGCGCACGACCCCGAGCTGGAGGAAGCCTCGATCCGCTTCGCCAATGGCGACGACGAGGGCGCCGAAGCGGGCCTGCTGGACGTGCTGGGCCCCGCCGGCACGCGCGTGAACCACGAGGAGACCTGGCTCACGCTGTTCGACCTGTACCGCGCCTCCGGCAAGCAGGATCGCTACGAGCCGGCCGCGATCGAGTTCGCCAGCCGCTTCGGCCGCTCGGCGCCGCAGTGGTTCTCGCTGCCCGAGATCGTGGGCCGCATGAACTCGCCGGCGCAGCAGGCCGCCGCGAGCGGCGCGAACATCGCCGACTGGACGTCGCCCGCGGTCTTCGGCACGCAGACCGTCGCCGCCATGAACGCGGCGCTGGCCAAGGCGCAGCAGCCCTGGCGCCTGAACTGGAGCAAGCTCACCACGCTGGCCGAAGCCGCCGTGGAGCCGCTGACCAAGCTGTTCACGCAGTGGGCGGGCCAGACGGTGCAACTGCGCTTCATCGGCGCCGACAACCTGGACCGCGTGCTGCGCGATGCCACGCCTTCAGGCGACCGCAACGTCGCCGCCGCCTGGTGGAAGCTGCGCATGGAGTTCCTGCGCGTGATCCACCGGCCCGACGAATTCGAGCTGGTGGCGCTGGACTACTGCGTGACCTACGAGGTCTCGCCGCCGTCGTGGGACAGCTCGCGCTGCGAATACAAGCCGCTGCAGGCCGACGGCACCTATGCCGGCGGCCACACCATCGTCGGCGAGTCGGTGATGTCCAGCATCCTCACCGGCTATGGCGACAGCCAGGCGCCGGGCATGACGTCGCAGCTGTCCACGGTGGCGACCGTCGAGCTTTCCGGGCTGATCCTCGGGGACGGCAAGGAAGCGCTGGACGTGCTGGACGCCAAGCTCGGCGAAGCCGACGTGATGGTGATCTCCTGCGCGCGCCTGATGCGCATCGACTTCACCGCCGCCGGCACGCTGCTGAACTGGGTGACCGCGCGCGTGGCCGAAGGCCGGCAAGTGCAGTTCATCGAAGTGCACCGCCTCGTCGCCGCGTTCTTCAACGTCATCGGCATCAGCGAGCACGCCCGCGTGGGCATGCGCAACGAGTAACGCTCTCGCCATCCCCGCGCGAGCGGGGACCCAGGGCGTTCTTGCAATTCCCCTCGGAAGCCCCAAGCTGCTGGGGCTATGGAACAATTTCACGGAACGACCATCGTCAGCGTGCGCCGGCAGTTGCCGGATGGACGCTGGCAGGTGGCCATTGGCGGCGATGGGCAGGTGACCCTGGGCAACATCGTCGTCAAGGGCACGGCCCGCAAGGTGCGCAAGCTCTACCACGACAAGGTGCTGGCCGGTTTCGCCGGCGCCACCGCCGATGCCTTCACGCTGTTCGAGCGCTTCGAAGGCAAGCTGGAGAAGCACCAGGGCCATCTGGTCCGCGCCGCGATCGAGCTCACCAAGGACTGGCGCACCGACCGCGTGCTGCGCCGGCTCGAAGCGATGTTGGCGGTGGCCGACCGCGAGTCGTCGCTCATCATCACCGGCAACGGCGACGTGCTGGAGCCGGAGCAGGGCATCGTCTCCATCGGTTCCGGCGGCGGCTACGCGCAGGCCGCGGCCAAGGCCCTCCTGGACAACACCGAACTCGGTGCCCGTGACGTCGTCAAGAAGTCGCTGGAGATCGCCGGCGCCCTGTGCATCTACACCAACATGAACCACACGATCGAGGTGTTGGAATGAGCAGCATGACGCCCCAGGAGATCGTGTCGGAGCTGGACCGCCACATCGTGGGCCAGAAGGACGCCAAGCGCGCAGTAGCCATCGCGCTGCGCAACCGCTGGCGCCGCCAGCAGGTGGACGAGAAGCTGCGCTTCGAGATCACGCCGAAGAACATCCTGATGATCGGCCCCACCGGCGTCGGCAAGACCGAGATCGCGCGGCGGCTGGCGCGCTTGGCCGATGCGCCCTTCATCAAGGTGGAAGCGACCAAGTTCACCGAGGTCGGCTACGTCGGCAAGGACGTCGACTCCATCGTGCGCGACCTGGCCGAGATGGCCGTCAAGCAGACCCGCGTGGACGAGATGCGCAAGGTGCGCGCCCGCGCCGAGGACGCGGCCGAGGAGCGCGTGCTGAACGCGCTGATCCCGCCCGCGCGCGGCGAGGAGCCCGCGGGCGACAGCGCGACCCGCCAGGTCTTCCGCAAGAAGCTGCGCCAGGGCGAACTGGACGACAAGGACATCGACATCGAAGTCGCCGAGCCGAAGGCGCAACTGGAGATCATGGGGCCGCCCGGCATGGAAGAAATGACCGAGCAATTGCGCGGCATGTTCAGCCAGGTGGGCGGCGCGCGCCGCAAGTCGCGCAAGCTCAGGATCCGCGAGGCGATGAAGCTGCTGGTGGAAGAGGAAGCGGCCGGCCTGGTGAACGAGGAAGAGATCCGTGCCGCCGCCATCCAGAACGCCGAGCAGAACGGCATCGTCTTCATCGACGAGATTGACAAGGTGGCGTCGCGCAGCGAAGCCTCGGGCGCCGACGTCTCGCGCCAGGGCGTGCAGCGCGACCTGCTGCCGCTGGTGGAAGGCACGACGGTGTCCACCAAGTACGGCCCGATCAAGACCGACCACATCCTGTTCATCGCGAGCGGCGCCTTCCACCTGTCCAAGCCCAGCGACCTCATTCCCGAACTGCAGGGCCGCTTCCCGATCCGCGTCGAGCTGGGCTCGCTGTCGGTGCAGGACTTCGAAGCCATCCTCACGACCACGCATGCCTCGCTGGTCAAGCAGTACGAGGCGCTGCTGGCCACCGAGAACGTGAAGCTGGAGTTCACGCCGGAGGGCATCACGCGCCTGGCGCAGATCGCCTACGACGTGAACGAGCGCACCGAGAACATCGGCGCCCGGCGCCTCTCCACCGTCATGGAAAGGCTGCTGGACGAGGTGAGCTTCGAAGCCACCAGGCTCGAGGGCCAGACGGTGACCGTGGACGGCGCTTACGTGGACGCGCGGCTGAAGGAACTCAGCCGGGATGAGGACTTGTCCCGATACATCCTCTGACGCGCGCTCAAGGAACACATGCAGAGCACCACGTAAGTGCTTGCTGCGCAAAGGAATTCGGAGGCCTCGGCCTCCGAAGTCGTTTCTAAGTCCTTGATTTCATTGCCAAAAATTACCGGAGCCCGCTTGCGCCTCTGCGGTTTCCTGCTACAGTGCAAAAAAGTGCAATTAGGTGGTGGAAAGTGGGCTCAAGGCCCGTTCTCAATCCGTTCGTAGCAGTGAGGTTCAAACAAGGTGTTCCAGGGCGCGTCGTCGCTGAGTCTCGATGCCAAGGGTCGGCTTTCCATGCCGACCCGGCATCGCGACGTCCTGGCCGCCACGGCAGCGAACCAGCTCACCATCACCAAGCACCCGCATGGCTGCCTGATGATCTTCCCGCGGCCGGAATGGGAAAAATTTCGTGAACGCATCGCGGCGCTCCCCATGAGTGCCCAGTGGTGGAAGAGAATCTTCCTGGGCAACGCGATGGACGTGGAGCTCGATGGCACGGGCCGCATGCTCGTCTCGCCCGAACTGCGGGCGGCAGCGGGCATAGCCAAGGACGTGATGCTGCTCGGGATGGGCAACAACTTCGAGCTCTGGGACAAGGCGACTTACGAGGCCAAGGAGGCCGAGGCGATGCAAGCGGGGATGCCCGAGGCCTTCCAGGACTTTTCATTCTGAGAGCGAGCGGTGGCAGGCGAATGGCAACACACCACCGTCTTGTTGAACGAAGCAGTCGACGCCCTCGTCACCAAGCCGGATGGAAACTACGTAGACGCGACCTTCGGTCGCGGCGGGCACTCGCGCCTGCTGCTTTCGCAGCTGGACGAGCGGGGCCGGCTCATTGCTTTCGACAAGGACCCCGAAGCGGTCGCGGTGGGCAATGCCATCGAGGACCCGCGCTTCGAGATCCGGCACCAGGGCTTCGCGGCCCTGGGCGAGCTGGAAGCGGGCAGCGTCACCGGCATCCTGATGGACCTGGGCGTGAGCTCGCCGCAGATCGACAACCCCGCGCGCGGCTTCTCGTTCCGCGGCGACGGGCCTCTGGACATGCGCATGGACCCGACGCGCGGCACGAGCGCGGCGGACTGGCTGGCCACCGCGTCGGTGGCGCAGATGGCGGAGGTGATCCGTGACTATGGCGAAGAACGGTTTGCTGTTCAGATTGCAAAGGCGGTTGCAGCTCGCCGACAGGAACGGGGCCCTCTTGCAACCACCTCCGAGCTGGCCGAACTCGTGGCTCGTACGGTCAAAACCCGCGAGCCGGGCCAGGACCCTGCAACGCGCACATTTCAGGCTCTTCGGATTTTCGTCAACGCCGAGCTTGAAGAGCTGCAGGCGGCACTCGAGGCCAGCCTGAACGTGCTGGCACCGCAAGGCCGCCTGGTGGTGATCAGCTTCCACTCGCTGGAAGACCGGATCGTCAAGCAATTCATCGCGAAGCATTCCCGCGAGGAGTTCGACCGCCGCGCGCCCTTTGCCGCCCCGAAGCCCACGAAGCTGAAGTCGCTGGAGCGGGTGAAGCCCACCGCCGCCGAAGTGCAGGCCAACCCGCGTTCGCGCAGCGCCATCATGCGCGTGGCCGAACGGACGGAGGTGCTGTGATCCTGCGCGTGAACCTGCTGCTGCTCGTCGCCGTCATCGCCAGTGCGCTGTACCTGGTGCGGGTGCAGTACGAGTCGCGCGCGCTCTATGCCGAGATCGACAAGGCGCACTCCGAGGCGCGCAAGCTCGAAGTGGAGAACGAGCGGCTGCAGGTGGAAAAGCGCGAGCAGGCGACGCCGGCGCGGGTGGAAAAGCTCGCACGCGAGCAACTGCAGATGCGCGCGGCCACGCCCGCGATCACGCAGTACGTCACGCTCAAGGGCGTGGCGAAGGAGCCGCAACCATGAAGCGGGCTCCTTCGGTCACCTACGCCTCCAGCCCGCTGCTGGCCAGCCGCACGCCGGTGTGGCGCAGCAAGCTGATCGTGGCCGGCATCGCCCTCGGTTTCCTGGGCCTGGCGGGCCGCGCAGCCTGGGTGCAGGTGTTCGCCAACGACTTCTACCTGCACCAGGGCGAAGTGCGCTTCGCCCGCACGCTGGAGCTGCCCGCCAACCGCGGCCGCATCTTCGACCGCAACGGCCTGCTGCTCGCCAGCAGCGTGCCGGTGCCCAGCATCGCCGCCATCCCGGAAGCGATCGACCGCGACCCCGCCAAGCTGGCGCAGCTGGCCAAGGTGCTGCAGATGCCGCTGGCGGAGTTGAACAAGCGGCTGGAGGACGAGGAGCGCAGCTTCGTCTGGCTCAAGCGGCAGGTGGACGACACCGTGTCCAAGCAGGTCGCCGCGCTGGACATCAAGGGCGTGTACGAGCGCAAGGAATACCGCCGCCAGTACCCCGAGGGCGAGGCCGCCGCGCACATCGTCGGCTTCACCAACGTCGAGGACAAGGGCCAGGAAGGCCTGGAGCTCGCCTTCAACAAGGACCTGGCCGGCCGGCCCGGCTCGCGCCGCGTCATCAAGGACCGCCTGGGCCGCATCGTCGAGGACGTGCGCGAACAGGTGCCGCCGGTGGACGGCAAGGACCTGCAGCTGTCGATCGACAGCAAGGTGCAGTTCTTCGCCTACCAGCAGCTGCGCGACTCGGTGCTGCAGAACAAGGCCAAGGCAGGCAGCGCCGTGGTGCTGGACGCGCTCACCGGCGAGGTGCTGGCGCTGGCCAACTACCCCAGCTACGACCCGGGCCGGCGCGAAAACCTCACCGGCTCGCAGCTGCGCAACCGCGCGCTCACCGACAGCTTCGAGCCCGGCTCCACGATGAAGCCGATCGTGGTGTCGCTGGCGCTGCAGAAGGGCCTGGTCACGCCCGAGACGGTGATCCAGACCAACGGCGGCCACATCACCATCAGCGGCTCGACGATCCACGACGACGGCCCCAGCCAGCAGCTGACCGTCAGCCAGGTGATCCAGAAGTCCAGCAACGTCGGCGCGACCAAGATCGCGCTGCAGATGCCGCCCAAGGACATGTGGGAGATGTACACGGAGCTGGGCTTCGGCCAGCGCCCGCAGGTGCCTTTCCCCGGCGCGGTCAGTGGGCGGCTGCGCCCCTACAAGACCTGGCGCCCGATCGAGCAGGCCACCATGGCCTACGGCTACGGCCTGTCGGTCAGCCTGTTCCAGCTGGCGCATGCCTATGCGGCCTTCGCCCGCGATGGCCAGCTGCCGCCCGTGAGCCTGCTGAAGACCGGCACCGAAGTGGCCGGCGTGCGCGTGTTCGACGAGAAGGTCGCGCAGCAGATGCGCGCCATGCTGCACCTGGTGACGCAGAACGGCGGCACCGCGCCGCGGGCGCAGGTCATGGGCTACTCGGTGGGCGGCAAGACTGGCACCGCGCACAAGCAGGAAGGCCGCGGCTACGCGGCCAACAAGTACCGCGGCGTGTTCGTGGGCATGGCGCCCATCGACAAGCCGCGCATCGTGGTGGCCGTGATGATCGACGAGCCCAGCGCCGGCCGCTACTTCGGCGGCGACGTCGCCGCCCCGGTGTTCAGCGCCGTGACGCAGCAGAGCCTGCGCATCCTGGGCGTGCAGCCGGACATGAACGTGAAGCCGCAGATCGCGGTGGAGCGGGTGGAGGAGTCGTTCTGATGCGCGTCCTCCGCACGCCGCAGGAAGCCGCCGCCTGGCTGGCCAGCCGCCAGGTCGCCGAACTGCATTGCGACAGCCGCAAGGTCGGCGCGGGCGACGGCTTCGTCGCCTGGCCCGGCGCCGCCACCGACGGCCGCAAGTTCGTGCCGACGGCGCTGCAGCAGGGCGCCCGCGCCGTGCTGGTGGAAGCGGCAGGCAGCGAAGCGTTCAATTTCAGCGGCGACACGGTCGCCGCCTACGAGGGCCTGAAGGCCGCCACCGGCCCGATCGCGGCGCTGTTCTACGGCGATCCGAGCCAGGTGCTCGACGTGCTGGCCATCACCGGCACCAACGGCAAGACTTCCACCGCCTGGTGGCTGGCGCAGGCGCTGTCCGCCGCCGGCCTGCCCTGCGGCGTGATCGGCACGCTGGGCGTGGGCCAGCCGCCGAATGTGGAGCACACCGGCCTGACGACGCCGGATCCGGTGCTGCTGCAGCGGCAGTTCCGCAAGTTCCTGCAGCAAGGGCTCAAGGCCTGCGCGATCGAGGCCAGCTCCATCGGCATCGTCGAACGCCGCATGGACGGCATGCGCGTGCGCGTGGCCGGCTTCACCAATTTCACCCAGGACCACCTGGATTACCACGGCAGCATGGAAGCCTACTGGCAGGCGAAGGCGGAGCTGTTCCGCTGGCCTGGCCTGCAGGCCGCGGTGCTGAACGTGGACGACGCCAAGGGCGAGCAACTGGCGTGCGAGCTGCAGGGCCTGGACCTGTGGACCGTCTCCTGCGAGCGCGACGCACGGTTGCGCGCCCTGGACATCGGCTACACCGAGCAGGGCCTGCGCTTCGTGCTCGCCGAAGGCGGCGAGCGGCACGAGCTGCGCACGGGCCTGATCGGCCAGTACAACGTCTCCAACCTGCTGGGCGTCGTGGGGATGATGCGCGCCATCGGCGTGCCGCTGGCGCAGGCGGTGGCGGCTTGCGCGAACCTGCTGCCCGTGCCGGGCCGCATGGAAAGACTCAATGTACCGGGCCAGCCGCTGGTGGCGGTGGATTACGCGCACACGCCCGATGCGCTGGACAAGGGCCTGCAGGCGCTGCGTCCGCTCGCCGCGCAGCGCGGCGGCCAGCTGTGGTGCGTGTTCGGCTGCGGCGGCGACCGCGACGCGACCAAGCGCCCGCTGATGGCCGCGGTGGCGGAGAAGGATGCCGACCGCGTGGTCGTCACCAGCGACAACCCGCGCAGCGAGAAGCCCGAGGCGATCATCAGCCAGATCCTGCTGGGGCTGTCGCACGCGGACGTGGTGGAGGTGCAGGCCGATCGCGCCCGCGCCATCGCCGAAACGGTGGCCGCCGCCGCGCCGCAGGACGTGATCCTGCTGGCCGGCAAGGGCCACGAGGATTACCAGGAGGTCGCGGGCGTGAAGCATGCGTTCTCCGACCAGGCGCACGCGAAGCGTGCACTGGAGGCCCGGAAATGAGCATGTTCACTCTCGAACAAGCGCACAAGTGGCTGCCCGGCTCCGTGCTGCGCGGCGACGCGCGGGCGCAGGTGCAGCGCGTCAACAGCGACACCCGCAGCCTGCAGCCCGGCGACCTGTTCGTCGCGCTGAAGGGCGAGCGCTTCGACGCCAACGACTTCATCGGCGACGCGCTGAACAAGGGTGCCGTGGCGGCGCTGGCGCACCCTGGCCGCATCCCGGCCGGCGGCAACGGCCTGGAAGTGGCGGACACCAAGCTCGCCCTCGGTGCGCTGGCGCGCGCCTGGCGCCGCCAGCACCGGCTGCCGCTGATCGCGGTGACCGGCAGCAACGGCAAGACCACCGTGACGCAGATGATCGCGTCCATCCTGCGCGCCTGGCAGCCGGACCGGCACTTGGCCACGCAGGGCAACCTGAACAACGAGATCGGCCTGCCGCTGACGCTGCTGCGCCTGCAGCCGCATCACTGCGTCGGCGTGATCGAGCTGGGCATGAACCATCCGGGCGAGATCGGCTACCTGTCCGGCGTCGCCGAGCCCACTGTCGCCGTGGTCAACAACGCCCAGCGCGAACACCAGGAATTCATGGCCACCGTGCAGGCGGTGGCCGAGGAAAACGGCAGCGTGTTCAAGGCGCTGCCGGCGGACGGCGTGGCGGTGTTCCCCGCCGGCGACGAGTTCACCGCGCTGTGGACCCGGCTGGCCGCCGGCCGCAAGTGCATGACTTTCGGCGCCGACGCGGACGGCGCCACCATCGGTTTGGCCGGGTCTGAATGGAAAGCCCAGGGGCACTGGGAGGTGGACGCAAAGTCGCCCGCCGGACGTTTGTGCTTCCGACTCCATATCGCCGGCCGCCACAACGTGCGCAACGCCCTGGCCGCCGCGGCTTGCGCCATCGCGGCGGGCGTGCCTGCCTGGGCCGTGGCCAAGGGCCTGGAAAGCTTCGAGCCGGTCAAGGGCCGGTCGCGGGCGCTGGGTGTAACGGTAAGCCAGCGCACGCTCACGCTGGTCGATGACACCTACAATGCCAATCCCGATTCCGCCCGGGCCGCCATCGATGTGTTGGCGGAATTGCCCGGCCCGCGCCTCCTGGTGCTGGGCGACATGGGCGAGGTGGGCAACCAGGGGCCGGCCTTCCACGAGGAGGTGGGCGCCTACGCGCGCGAGCGCGGCATCGAGCAGCTCTTCACTTTGGGTGACCTGGCCGTGTCCATGCAGGGCCGGCATTTCGCCACGATCGACGAACTCAACGCCGCCGTGCTGGCCGCCTTGCCCGCGGTTTCCAGCGTGCTGGTGAAGGGTTCCCGCTTCATGAAGATGGAACGGGTGGTGGAAGCCATCACGGCACGCGCGCAGCAACATACCAAGGAGATTCCCGATGCTGCTTAGCCTGGCCGGATGGCTGCAGACGCTCGGTCCCGAATTCGGCTGGCTGCGGGTGGTGCAGTACCTCACCTTCCGCGCTGTCTTTGCCGCCATGACCGCCCTGATGATCGGCATCGTCGCCGGCCCCTGGGTGATCCGGCGCCTCACCGAACTCAAGATCGGCCAGCCCGTGCGCGGGTATGGCATGCAGTCGCACCTGCAGAAAAGCGGCACGCCCACCATGGGTGGCGTGCTGGTGCTGATGGCCATCGCCATCAGCACGCTGCTGTGGTTCGACCTGACCAACCGCTTCGTCTGGATCGTGCTCGTCGTCACGCTGGGCTTCGGCGCGATCGGCTGGGCCGACGACTGGCGCAAGGTGGTGAACAAGGACCCCGAGGGCATGCCCTCGAAAGAGAAGTACATCTGGCAATCGCTGATCGGCCTGCTGGCGGCGCTGTACCTGGTGTTCAGCATCTCGGAAAGCTCCAACTACCGCGTGATGGAGCTGTTTTTCAAGTGGGTCTGGTCCGGCTTCGACCTGAGCCTGCCGCCCAAGGCCGGCCTGATGCTGCC
Organism: Ramlibacter agri; assembly: GCF_012927085.1. Taxonomy (NCBI): domain Bacteria; kingdom Pseudomonadati; phylum Pseudomonadota; class Betaproteobacteria; order Burkholderiales; family Comamonadaceae; genus Ramlibacter; species Ramlibacter agri. The sequence continues at coordinate 1,111,916 of NZ_JABBFX010000003.1, forward strand.
CTTCTTCAAGGAGATCAGCTATCCGCTGGGCGTGTTCGGCTTCGTGACCATGAGCTACCTCGTGATCGTCGGTTCGAGCAACGCGGTGAACCTGACCGACGGCCTGGATGGCCTGGCGATCATGCCGGTGGTGATGGTGGCCTCGGCGCTGGGCGTGTTCGCGTACGTGACCGGCAGCGCGGTCTACTCCAAGTACCTGCTGCTGCCCTACATCCCGGGCGCCGGCGAGCTGCTGGTGTTCTGCGCTGCGATGGCGGGGGCGGGCCTGGCCTTCCTCTGGTTCAACGCGCATCCGGCCCAGGTGTTCATGGGCGACGTCGGCGCGCTGGCGCTGGGCGGCGCGCTGGGCACGATCGCGGTGATCGTGCGGCAGGAGATCGTGCTGGCCATCATGGGCGGCATCTTCGTCGTCGAGGCGCTGTCGGTGATGGCGCAGGTGATGTACTTCAAGTACACGAAGAAGAAGTACGGCGAGGGCCGGCGCATCCTGAAGATGGCGCCGCTGCACCACCATTTCGAGAAGTCGGGCTGGAAGGAGACGCAGGTGGTCGTGCGTTTCTGGATCATCACGATGCTGCTGTGCCTGATCGGCCTGTCCACGCTGAAGCTGCGCTGATGGAAGAACTGGAACACCAAGCGCAACCCGAAGAGCAGCTGCCGCAGGAGCAGCTGCCGCAGGAGCAGGTGCCGCAGGAGCAACTGCCTGCGGAGCCGGTGCCCGAGGCTGCGGCTCCCGCGGACGCCGAAGGCGAAGCGCCGCCGCCGGTGGTCGCGCCCGAACCGGCGCCGCCGCCGGTGCCGCTGCCGCCCGTGCCCCAGCGCGTGCTGGTGCTGGGTTGCGGCCTCTCCGGCCTGGCGATGGCGCGCTGGTGCGCGAGCCAGGGCTCCGAAGTGGTCGTCGCCGACACGCGCGCCGAGCCGCCGCAGCTGGCGCAACTGCGCGCCGAAGTGCCCGCTGCCCGCTTCGTCAGCGGCGAGTTCAGCGCCGACCTGCTCGAGGGCATGGAGCAGGTGCTGCGCAGCCCCGGCCTGTCGCCGGCGCAAGTGGCCGTCGTCGTGGACGCCGCACGCTCACGCGATATCGCGGTGCGCGGTGAACTGAGCCTCTTCAACGACGCGCTCACGGTGCTGCGCGCGCAGCAGGGCTACCACCCCGCGGTGCTGGCCGTGACCGGCACCAACGGCAAGACGACTGTGACTTCGCTGACCGGCCAGCTGGTCGAGCGCAGCGGCAAGACCGTGGGCGTGGCCGGCAACATCGGGCCGAGCCTGCTGGACACGCTGGCGCAGAAACGCGACGCCGGCGCGCTGCCGCAGGTCTGGGTGCTGGAACTGTCGTCCTTCCAGCTGGAAGGCATCAGCGACTTCGAGCCGACGGCCGCGACCGTCCTCAACATCTCGCAGGACCACCTGGACTGGCACGGCAGCATGGAAGCCTATGCCGCGGCCAAGGCGCGCATCTTCGGCCAGAAGGGCGTGATGGTCCTGAACCGGGACGACCCGGTGGTGCTGAAGATGCTGCCCGCGCCGGTGCGCCTGAAGGGCGGCAAGTATTCGCAGCGCGCCTGCATGACCTTTGGCGGCGACCTGCCGCCGCGGCCGGGCGACTTCGGCCTCGAGGTCGTGCACGGCATGGCCTGGCTGGTGCGCGCGCACGAAGCCGACGAAACCGAGAAGCGCCGCAAGGACGAAGAGCCGGAAATCCACCTGCAGCGCCTGATGCCGGCCGACGCGCTGCGCATCCGCGGCCGCCACAACGCGATCAACGCGCTGTCGGCGCTGGCGCTGGCCACCGCGGCCGGCTGCCAGCTCGCGCCCATGCTGTACGGCCTGCGCGAATACCGCGGCGAGCCGCACCGCGTGGAACCGGTCGGCAGCGTCAACGACATCGAATATTTCGACGACAGCAAGGGCACCAACGTGGGGGCCACGGTTGCCGCGCTGCTGGGCCTGGGCGCCGAGCGCAAGCTGGTCGTCATCCTCGGTGGCGACGGCAAGGGCCAGGACTTCAGCCCGCTGGCCGCGCCGGTGGCGCGCCATGCGCGTGCCGCGGTGCTGATCGGCCGCGATGCGCCGCAGATCCGCGCCGTGCTGGAGCCGGAAGGCGTGCTGCTGCTGGAAGCCGCCAGCATGGAAGAGGCCGTGCGCATGGCGACCGAGCGCGCCCATGCCGGCGACGCCGTGCTGATGTCGCCGGCCTGCGCCAGCTTCGACATGTTCCGCAATTACGAGCACCGTGCGCAGGTCTTCCAGGCCGCCGTGCAGGCGGTGGCGGACGACGCCGGCGCAATGCTGGATGGGAGCGAGGGATGAGCATCGCCGCCGTCCTCGGAAGCTGGACGCGCCGCCGCGACGACGCGGCCCGGCGCCAGGCGCCCGTGGGCCTGCATGCCTTCGACCCCGCGCTGCTGTGGCTCACCGTGGCCCTGCTGGCCTGGGGCCTGGTGATGGTCTATTCCGCATCGATCGCGATGCCGGACAACCCGCGCTTCGGCAACTACGCGCACACCTTCTTCCTGACGCGCCACTCGCTGTTCCTGGTGCTGTCGTTCGCCGCCGGCCTGCTGGCCTTCCAGGTGCCTCTCGCGACCTGGGAGCGCCTGGCGCCGTGGCTGTTCGTCGTCTCGCTGCTGCTGCTGGTGATCGTGCTGATCCCGCACATCGGCAAGGGCGTCAACGGCGCCCGGCGCTGGCTGGCGCTGGGGCCGATCTCGTTCCAGCCTTCCGAGCTCGCCAAGTTCGCGGTGCTGCTCTACGCCGCCAACTACATGGTGCGCAAGATGGAGGTGAAGGAGCGCTTCTTCCGCGCCGTGCTGCCGATGGCCGCCGCGGTGGCCGTCGTCGGCGTGCTGCTGCTGGCCGAGCCCGACATGGGCGCCTTCATGGTGATCGCGGTGATCGCCATGGGCATCCTGTTCCTGGGCGGCGTCAACGCGCGCATGTTCTTCCTGATCGCGACGGTGATGGTGTTCGCCTTCGTGCTGATGATCGCCTTCTCCGACTGGCGGCGCGAACGCATCTTCGCCTACCTCGACCCGTGGAACGACAAGTACACGCTGGGCAAGGGCTACCAGCTGTCGCACTCGCTCATCGCCATCGGCCGCGGCGAGATCTTCGGCGTGGGCCTGGGCGGCAGCGTGGAGAAGCTGCACTGGCTGCCGGAGGCGCACACCGACTTCCTGCTGGCGGTGATCGGCGAGGAATTCGGCCTGGTCGGCGTGCTGACCGTGATCGGCTGCTTCCTCTGGATGACCCGCCGCATCATGCACATCGGCCGCCAAGCGATCGCGCTGGACCGCGTGTTCGCGGGGCTGGTGGCGCAGGGCGTGGGCATCTGGATGGGCTTCCAGGCCTTCATCAACATGGGCGTGAACCTGGGCGCGCTGCCGACCAAGGGGCTGACGCTGCCGCTGATGTCGTATGGCGGCTCCGCGGTGCTGATGAACGTGGTGGCCATCGCGGTGGTGCTGCGCATCGATTTCGAGAACCGCACGCTGATGAAGGGAGGCCGGGCATGACGCGTACGGCCCTCGTCATGGCGGGCGGCACCGGCGGCCACATCTTCCCGGGCCTCGCGGTCGCGGAAGCGCTGCGCGCGCGCGGCTGGGACGTGCACTGGCTGGGCGGCCCCAACAGCATGGAAGCGCAGTTGGTGCCCCCGCGCGGTTTCCCGCTGGAAACCATCGCCTTCGGCGGCGTGCGCGGCAAGGGCATCAAGACCCTGGCCTTGCTGCCGCTGAAGATCCTGCGCGCCTTCTGGCAAAGCCTCCAGGTGGTGCGCCGCGTCAAGCCGAACGTCGTCGTCGGCCTGGGCGGCTACATCACCTTCCCGGGCGGCATGATGAGCGTGCTGCTCGGCAAGCCGCTGGTGCTGCACGAACAGAACTCGGTGGCCGGCATGGCCAACAAGGTGCTGGCCGGCGTCGCCGACCGCGTGTACAGCGCGTTCCCGGAAGCCATCAAGAAGGGCGAGTGGGTCGGCAACCCGCTGCGCGAAGCCTTCATGCGCCAGCCGGCGCCGGAGCAGCGCTTCGCCGGCCGCAGCGGCCCGCTGAAGCTGCTGGTGGTGGGTGGCAGCCTGGGCGCCAAGGCGCTGAATGACATCGTGCCGCAGGCGCTGGCCCGCATTCCCGCGGCGCAGCGCCCGCAGGTGCTGCACCAGAGTGGCGCCAAGCAGATCGACGAGCTGCGCGCCAACTATGCAGCGGCTGGTGTGCAGGCCCAACTGACGCCCTTCATCGACGACACGGCGCAAGCCTTCGCCGAGGCGGACCTCGTGATCTGCCGGGCCGGTGCCAGCACCGTCACCGAGATCGCAGCCGTTGGCGCTGCGGCGCTGTTCGTGCCTTTCCCGCACGCAGTGGACGACCACCAGACCACCAACGCGAAATTCCTGGTCGACGCGGGCGGCGGCTGGCTGCTGCAGCAATCCGCGCTGACTCCCGACAAGCTGGCCACCATGCTGATCACGCTGCAGCGCTCCGAACTGCTGCAGCGCGCGCAGGCGGCCAAGAAGATGCAGAAAACCCAGGCGACCGAACAGATGGTCGCCGCTTGCGAGGCCCTCGCAAAATGAAGCACGCAGTCAAACATATCCACTTCGTGGGGATCGGCGGCGCCGGCATGTCCGGCATCGCGGAGATCCTGCGCAACCTCGGCTACCTCATTTCCGGCTCGGACCTGGCGGACACGCCGGTGCTGCGCCGCCTGGCTTCGCTGGGCATCCAGACCTTCGTCGGCCACGCCGCCGCCAACGTGATCGGCGCCGATGCGGTGGTCACGTCCACCGCGGTGCAGTCCGACAACCCCGAGGTGGTCGCCGCGCGCAAGCGCAAGATCCCCGTGGTGCCGCGCGCCATGATGCTGGCGGAGCTGATGCGCCTGAAGCAGGGCATCGCCATCGCCGGCACGCACGGCAAGACGACCACCACCAGCCTGGTCGCCAGCATCCTGGCCGAAGGCGGGCTGGACCCCACCTTCGTGATCGGCGGCCGCCTGAACAGCGCCGGCGCCAACGCCAAGCTGGGAAGCGGCGACTACATCGTGGTCGAAGCCGACGAATCCGATGCCTCGTTCCTGAACCTGATGCCGGTGATGGCGGTGGTGACGAACATCGACGCCGACCACATGGAGACCTACGGCCACGACTTCGGCAAGCTGAAGAAGGCCTTCCTGGAGTTCCTGCACCGCATGCCTTTCTACGGCACCGCGATCCTGTGCGTGGAAGACGAGGCGGTGCGCTCCATCATTCCCGAAGTGCAGTGCCCGGTCACCACCTACGGCTTCAACGAGGAAGCGCAGGTGCGCGCCGTGGACGTGAAGGCGGTCGGCACGCAGATGCACTTCACCGTGCAGCGCCGCAACGGCGTCACGCTGCCGGACATGCACGTGAAGCTGAATCTGGTGGGCATGCACAACGTGCTGAACGCCCTGTCGGCGATCGCGGTGGCGGTGGAACTGAACATCCCCGACGACGCGGTCGTGAAGGCGCTGGGCGAATTCCGCGGCGTCGGCCGCCGCTTCCAGGGCTACGGCGACGTCAAGGTGCCGGAAGCCAATGGCGGCGGCAAGTTCACCGTGATCGAAGACTACGGCCACCACCCGGTGGAGATGGCCGCGACCCTGGCCGCGGCGCGCGGCGCCTTCCCGGGCCGCCGCATCGTGCTGGCCTTCCAGCCGCACCGCTACACGCGCACGCGCGACTGCTTCGAGGATTTCGTCAAGGTCCTGGGCAGCGCCGACAGCGTGCTGCTGGCCGAGGTCTATTCGGCCGGCGAGGAACCCATCGTGGCTGCCGACGGCCGCTCGCTGGCGCGCGCCGTGCGCGTGGCCGGCAAGGTGGAGCCGCAGTTCGTGGGCGACATCGCGACGATGCCGGACGCGGTGCTGGACATGGCGCGTGACGGCGACGTGGTGATGTTCATGGGCGCCGGCTCCATCGGCGGCGTGCCGGCCAAGGTGGTCGATGCTGGAGGTGCCGCATGACCATTCACCAGGACTTCGGGAAAGTGGCCGTCCTCATGGGCGGCAAGTCGGCGGAGCGCGAGGTCTCGCTGATGTCCGGCAGCGGCGTGCTGAAGGCGCTGCAGTCCAAGGGCGTGGACGCCCACGCCTTCGACCCGGCGGAGCGCAACCTGTCGGAGCTGAAGAAGAAGGGCTTCCAGCGCTGCTTCATCGCGCTGCACGGCCGCTTCGGCGAGGACGGCACGGTGCAGGGCGCGCTGGAGCTGCTCGGCATCCCGTACACCGGCTCCGGCGTGATGGCTTCGTCGATCTCGATCGACAAGGTCATGACCAAGCGGGTCTGGCTGGCCGAAGGCATCCCGACGCCCAAGTACCAGCTGCTGCGGCGCGGCGCCTACCAGCGCGAGCAGCTGATGAAGGTCCCGGACGACCTGGGCCTGCCGCTGATCGTGAAGCCGGCGCGCGAAGGTTCCTCCATCGGCGTGGCCAAGGTGCAGGGCTACTCGGAAGTGCAGGGCGCGGTGGACGCCGCCGCGGCGCTGGACGCCGACGTGCTGTGCGAGCAGTTCGTGGCCGGCGACGAAGTGACCTGCCCGATCCTGGGCACCGGGGACAGCGCCCGCGCGCTGCCGGTGATCCGCATCGTGGCGCCGGAAGGCAACTACGACTACCAGAACAAGTACTTCACCGATGACACCAAGTACCTGGTGCCCAGCGGCCTGCCCGAAGGCGAGGAAGCGGCGATCCAGGACCTGGTGCTGAAGGCATACCGCGTGCTGGGCTGCCGCGGCTGGGGCCGCATCGACGTGATGATCGACGCGCAGACCCGCAAGCCTTACCTGCTGGAGATCAACACCTCGCCCGGCATGACCGGCCATTCGCTGGTGCCGATGTCGGCCCGCGCCGCCGGCATCAGCTACGAGGACCTGTGCGTGCAGTTGCTCGCCTCCGCGGCGCTGGACCACGAGGAGGCCGCCAAGGCATGAAGAACGCCCTGCCACAGCCGATGGACGTCAAGCTGATGAACCTCACCTCTTCGGTGCTGTTCGCGGCCTGCGGCCTGCTGCTCGTGGCGGCGCTGGGCTGGTGGCTGCTGCGCAACCCGCTGTTCGCCATCGGCGGCATCACGGTGCAGGGCGAGGTGGCGCACAACAACGTGGCGACCTTGCGGGCCAACGTGCCGCCGCACCTGCGCGGCAACTTCTTCACGGTGGACCTGCAGCAGGCGCGCGCCGTGTTCGAGGCCGTGCCGTGGGTGCGGCAGGCGGTGGTGAAGCGCCAGTTCCCGAACCGGCTGAAGGTGCAGCTGCAGGAGCACCAGGCCGAAGCGCTGTGGGGCGATTCGGATTCGCAGATGGTCAACAGCTTCGGCGAAGTGTTCGAGGCCAACGCCGGCGACGTGGACGACGACGACCTGCCGCGCCTGGCCGGCCCGGAAGGCACGTCGGCGCAGGTGCTGGCGATGTACCAGGGCCTGAAGCCGCTGTTCGAGCCGCTGGACCTGGGCATCGACGAGCTCTCGCTGTCGGGGCGCGGCGCCTGGAACCTGCACCTGGACAGCGGCGCGGTGGTGGAACTGGGACGCGGAACGAACGAGGAAGTGCTGGCCCGCAGCAAGCGTTTCGCGCAGACGCTGACGCAGGTCACGTCGAAGTACGGCCGGCGGCCGGAGGCGCTGGTGACGGCGGACCTGCGGCACGTGGACGGCTATGCGATCAAGTTGAGGGGCGTCGTCACCACGGAAGTGGCGGCCAAGAGGAACTGAGGAAGAGAACGACACAATGGCCAAGGAATACAAGGACCTCGTCGTCGGACTGGACATCGGCACCGCCAAGGTGATGGCGGTGGTGGCCGAGGTCCTGCCCGGGGGCGAACTCAAGCTCGCCGGCCTGGGCGTGGCCCCTTCCAACGGCCTCAAGCGCGGCGTGGTGGTGAACATCGACGCCACGGTGCAGAGCATCCAGCAGGCCTTGAAGGAGGCCGAGCTGATGGCCGACTGCAAGATCCAGCGCGTGCACACCGGCATCACCGGCAGCCACATCCGCGGCATCAACTCCAGCGGCATGGTGGCGGTGAAGGACCGCGAGGTGACGCCGGCCGATGTGGCCCGCGTCGTCGAAACCGCGCGCGCCATCAACATCTCCACCGACCAGCGCCTGCTGCTGGTGGAGCCGCAGGAATTCGTGATCGACGGCCAGGACGTGAAGGAGCCGATCGGCATGAGCGGCATCCGCCTGGAAGCCAAGGTGCACATCGTCACCGGCGCCCAGAGCGCGGCCGAGAACATCCTCAAGTGCGTGCGCCGCTGCGGCCTCGAAGTGGAGTCGCTGCTGCTGAACCCGCTGGCCTCCAGCCAGGCCGTGCTGACGCAGGACGAGAAGGAACTGGGCGTGGCGCTGGTGGACATCGGCGCCGGCACCACCGACGTCGCCATCTTCACCGGCGGCGCGATCCGCCACACGGCGGTGATCCCGATCGCCGGCGACCTGATCACCAGCGACATCGCCATGGCGCTGCGCACGCCGACCAAGGACGCCGAGGACATCAAGGTGGAACACGGCTACGCCAAGCAGCTGCTGGCCGACCCGGAAACGCAGGTGGAAGTGCCGGGCCTGGGCGACCGCGGCCCGCGCATGCTGTCCAAGCAGGCGCTGGCCGGCGTGATCGAGCCGCGCGTGGAGGAGATCTTCGCGCTGGTGCAGCAGGTGGTGCGCGAATCGGGCTACGAGGAAGTGCTGTCCTCCGGCATCGTCATCACCGGCGGCAGCTCCGTCATGCCGGGCATGGTGGAACTGGGCGAGGACATCTTCCTGAAGCCGGTGCGGCGCGGCGTGCCCAAGTACCTCGGCGCGCTGTCGGACATGGTGGCGCAGCCGCGTGCGGCCACGGTCATGGGCCTGCTCGAGGAGGCGCGCCTGGCGCGCGTGCGCGGGCAGAAGGTGGCGCTGAAGCACGGCTCGGTGAAGACCGCGTTCGGGCGCCTGAAGGATTTCATCGTGGGGAACTTCTGATGATGCATCCCCACAAGTTGTGGCTGGCGCGCGGCAGCCCTCCCGGCCGCAGAAAGGAGCGATGGCGGTGCACCGATCCACCGTTCCTGCGTTAAAGCAAACCAACAAAAGAAGTTCGTCAGTGGCAACTGCAAAGAGTTAGGAGCATCAAATGAGCATCGAAATGATCGAAGTCGAGGAGTTCCACCAGGGCACCCAGATCAAGGTGATCGGGGTCGGCGGTGGCGGCGGCAACGCCGTGGCGCACATGATCGAGCGCAGCGTGCAGGGCGTGGAGTTCATCTGCGCCAACACCGATGCGCAGGCTCTGCAGCGCAGCTCCGCGCACAAGCACATCCAGCTGGGAGGCAGCGGCCTGGGCGCCGGCGGCAAGCCGGACAAGGGCCGCGAGCTCGCCGAGGCGGCCGTGGATTCCATCCGCGAAGCCATCGCGGGCGCCCACATGCTGTTCATCACCGCCGGCATGGGCGGCGGCACCGGCACCGGCGCCGCGCCGGTGATCGCGCGGGTGGCCAAGGAAATGGGCATCCTGACGGTGGGGGTCGTGACGAAGCCGTTCGACTGGGAAGGCGGCCGCCGCATGACCAACGCCGACAACGGCCTGTCCGAGCTGGAAGCCAACGTCGACTCGCTGATCGTCGTCCTGAACGAGAAGCTGCAGGAAGTGCTGGGTGACGACATCACCCAGGACGAAGCCTTCGCGCACGCCAACGACGTCCTGAAGAACGCCGTGGGCGGCATCGCGGAAATCATCAACGTGCCCGGCCACGTGAACGTGGACTTCGAGGACGTGCGCACCGTGATGGGCGAGCCCGGCAAGGCGATGATGGGAACGGCCCTGGCCTCCGGCCCGGACCGCGCCCGCATCGCGGCGGAACAGGCCGTGGCCTGCCCGCTGCTGGAAGGCATCGACCTGTCCGGCGCCAAGGGCGTGCTGGTGCTGATCACCGCCGCGCGCGGCAGCCTGAAGCTGAACGAGTCCAAGCAGGCCATGAACACGGTCCGCGCCTACGCCTCGGCGGAAGCGCACGTGATCTTCGGCACCGCCTACGACGAAGCGCTGGGCGACGACATCCGCGTGACCGTGGTCGCGACGGGCCTGTCCCGCCAGGGCCAGCAGCGCCGCACGGCGCCCCCGCTGCAGGTGCTGCGCACCGGCACCGACAACGTGCCGTTCAACGTGCCGACGGTGAACAACGCCATCGCCGGCCCGGGCGCGATCGTGACGCGCGAGATGCAGACGGCGGCGCAGCAGCCGGATTACGGCGGCATGGCCGTGCCCAGCGTGTGGCGCACCAACCGCACCCAGGCGGCGGCCAAGGTCGACGCGCTGTCCTCGGGCGGCATGGACGATTTCGAGATTCCCGCGTTTCTCCGGAAGCAGGCAGACTAAAAGAAATCTCCGAGGGTGAGAAGCATTGGGGCGGGTGCAGGAAAGGCCCGCCCTTTTTCTTTTTTACGCGGCTTCACGCCCGCTTCATGCCTCATTCACTGTAAAGCCGCAGGCTCTGCCGTGAGAGAGACCGGGACTATGGAGGGCATTGTGAAGATTGGAAACGCTGTCAGGGAGTGGCCCTTTACAATTCCGAGGATGCTGCGCCAGAGAACCCTCAAGTCCCTGACCAAGGCGGTCGGCGTGGGCCTGCACGGTGGCCAGCGGGTCGAACTGACGCTGCGCCCGGCCCAGCCGGACACGGGCATCGTGTTCCGCCGCACCGACCTCCCGCTGCCGGTGGACATCCCCATCTCGGCCCAGGCGGTCACGGATACGCGCATGGCGTCCACCATCTCCAATGGCGGCGTCAAGGTGCTGACGGTCGAACACCTCATGTCGGCCTGCGCCGGCCTGGGCATCGACAACCTCTACGTGGACATCACGGCGGAAGAAGTGCCCATCCTCGATGGCTCTTCGGCCTCCTTCGTGTTCCTGCTGCAGTCCGCGGGCATCGTGGAGCAGAACGCGCCGCGCCGCTTCATCCGCGTGCTGCGGCCGGTGGAAGTGCGGGAAGGCGAGGGCGAGAACCTCAAGTGGGCGCGGCTGGACCCGTACCACGGCTTCAAGCTGGGTTTCGAGATCGACTTCGACCACCGTGTGGTCAATTCGACGGGCCAGCGCTACGAGTTCGACCTGAGCAAGGGCAACTATTCGCGCGACATCGCCCGCGCCCGCACCTTCGGCTTCACCAAGGACCTGGAGATGATGCGCTCCCGCGGCCTGGCCCTGGGCGGCGGCATGGACAACGCGATCGTCGTCGACGACTACCGCGTGCTCAACTCCGAAGGCCTGCGCTACGACGACGAGTTCGTCAAGCACAAGATCCTCGACGCCATCGGCGACCTGTACCTGGTCGGCAAGCCGCTGCTGGCCGCCTACAGCGCCTTCCGTTCGGGCCACGCCCTGAACAACAAGCTGATCCGCGCCTTGCTGGCGGACCAGACCTCCTTCGAGGTCGTGAGCTTCGGCGACGAACGCCAGGCGCCGGCGGGCTTCGCGCAGCCGGCACGGGCCTGGTAAGGTCAGATCACCCGGCCGGTCTTGTACGCGCCGGTCGAGCGCCGCGCCACCTGGCCGGCCGCGCGGATCCGCTCCGTCGCCACCGACGCATGCGCGTGCGTGATCGCGAGGCCCAGCGCGTCGGCCGCGTCCTCGCCGGGCAGCCCCGGCAGTGACAGCAGGCGCTGCACCATCAGCTGCACCTGCTTCTTCGCGGCCTTGCCGGTGCCCGCCACCGCCTGCTTCATCTGCATGGGCGTGTATTCGGCGATTGCCAGGTTGGCCGTCACCAGCGCGGTGACGCAGGCGCCGCGCGCCTGCCCGAGCAGCAGCGTCGATTGCGGGTTGACGTTGACGAACACGATCTCGATGGCCGCCGCGTCGGGCTGGTAACGCACACGCAGCTCGCCGATGCCGTCGAACAGCACCTTCAGCCGCGCCGGCAGGTCGCCGCGATCGAGGTGGGTGGTGGTGATCGTGCCGCTGGCCACGTATTCCAGCTGCTGGCCGCTCACCACGTCGATCACGCCGAAGCCGGTGGTCTGGAGGCCGGGGTCGATCCCGAGGATGCGCATGGCGCGGATTATCCGGTCTGCACGCCGAAGTACCAGCGCACCGTGTGGAAGAAGATCGGCGCCGCGAAGCACAGCGCGTCGACGCGATCCAGCAAGCCGTTGGCCCCGGTGATGGACAAGGTGCGCGGACCCCACGAGGTGACGCCGCGATCGCGCTTCAGCGCCTTCATCACCAGGTGTCCCAGCAGCCCCGCGACACAGGCCACGAAGGCGGCCGCCAGCGCCTGCTCGGGCCGGAAGGGCGTGATGAAGGACAGCGCCGCGCCCAGCACGCTGCCGGCCAGCACGCCGACGGCGGCGCCCTGCCAGTTGAAACTGGCGCTCACGGCCGGCAGGCTCGGCGGACGGGTGAAGCGGCGCGCGACCAGGTGCTGCACCAGCATGCAGGCCTGCACCACGAACACGAGGAAGAACACCAGGAAGGCCTGCTTGCCGTCGTAGTTGCGGCCCGGAAAGCGCAGCAGCAGCAGCGCCGGCACGTGGCTCATGCCGTACACGCAGACCATGATGCCCCACTGCAGCTTGGCGTTGCGCTCCAGGTAGCGCTGCGTGTCGCCCGAGAGGGCGCTCGCCACCGGCAGCGCCAGGAACACGTAAACCGGGATGAACACCGTGAACAGGTCGAAGCGGCGCGTGGCCACCAGCCAGAACTGCAGCGGCAGCACCACGAAGAAGGCCAGCACCAGGCTGTGGTGGTCGCCGCGCCGGGTGGGCGACAGGGTGATGAATTCGCGCAGCGCGAAGAAGGCGATCAGCCCGAACAGGATCGTGGCCATGGTCTCGCCGGTGGCCCAGCCGAACCAGAACACCGCCACCATCACCCAGGAGGTCGCGAGCAGCTGGCGCAGGTGCCGCAGTTCCAGGTGCCAGGCCTCGTCCAGCGGCTCGCGCCGCCGGAAGGTGGCCAGCGTGGCGCTGACGCTGGCGATGACCAGCAGCCCGAACACCACGAAGAACAGCGCGGCGACCTGTTCGCGCGAATCGAGGCTGCGCAGGAACCGGTTCATGCCTTCAGATCTCCCGCAGCGCGATGACGGCGGCCCGCGCGCGGTCCAGGAAGGCGCGCCGCTCCTCGCCGGGCTCCAGCCGGATCGGCGCGCCGAAGGTCACCGAACAGAGGATGGGCACCGGCACCACTTCGCCCTTGGGCATCACGCGCTGGATGTTGTCGATCCAGGCCGGCACCAGCACCACGTCGGGAAATTTCTGCGCCAGGCTGTAGAGGCCGGACTTGAAGGCCTGCGGTTCTTCGCCCGCGCCGCGCGTGCCTTCGGGGAAGATCACGACGGAGTCGCCGCTGGCCAGCGCGTCGATCAGCGGCACCAATGGGTCTTCGTCGCCCTTGCGCTCGCGATCGACGTAGACCGCGTTGAACACCGCGGTCGTGATCCACTGCCGCAGCGGCGACTTGGTCCAATAGTCCTTGGCCGCGATCGGCCGCGTGATGCTGCGCAATTCCGCCGGCAGCGCGGCCCAGATCATCACCAGGTCGGCGTGGCTCTGGTGGTTGGCGAAGTAGATGCGCTGTTCGGCCTTGGGCGGGCAGCCGTACCAGCGCGCCTGCGAGCCGGTGAGGACGCGGATGAGGCCCAGCAGGAACAGGCCGAAAGCCTTCGCGGCCAGCGGCGACAGTTCCTTTTTCAAGGCAGTTCGGCCTCGCGCATGCGGGCGACGATGACGTTGGCGCGCCCGGACAGGTAGGCCGAGCCGGGATTCTTCTCGAAGCGCTTGGGCTGCGGCAGCATCACCGCCAGCCGCGCGGCTTCGTAGGGCGTGAGCCGGCTGGCCGGCTTGCGGAAGTAGTGCTGCGCCGCGGCCTCGGCGCCGAACACGCCTTCGCCCCATTCGACGTTGTTCAGGTAGATCTCCAGGATGCGCTGCTTGTCCAGCAGGTGCTCCAGCAGCATCGTCAGAACGAATTCCTGGCCCTTGCGCAGCATCGTGCGCTCGCCGGACAGCAGCAGGTTCTTGGCCAGCTGCTGCGTGATGGTGGAGCCGCCGACGATCTTCGGCGGCTTGGTGCTGGCGCGCACGACGGCGGGCCGCTTGGCATTGGCTTGCGCGCGCTTGGCGGCGACTTCTTCGGCCTTGGCGTTGCGGTCCCAGGCCTTCTCGATCGCGTCCCAGTCGACGCCGTCGTGGTTGACGAAGGTGCCGTCCTCCGAGGCGATGACCGCGCGCTTCAGGTTGTCGGAGATCGCGTCGTAAGCCACCCAGTGCTGGCTCCAGGGCAGCCGGTGCTTCTCGTTGTAGATGCGCCAGGCTTCCGAGCGCTGGAAGGTGGTGGACTCGGGCGCGACCGCCGCCATCATGGCGATGCGGCCGACGAAGAACAGCTGCAGCACGAGGCCTGCGAGCAGCACCAGGCCCACCCAGCGGAAGATCGCTTTCACTTGAGCTCCAGCTCCGCGCGCAGTTCTGCCAGCACCTGGCCCGAAGGCGGACGCACGCCGCGCCAGACCAGGAAGGCTTCGGCCGCCTGTTCCACCAGCATGCCCAGGCCGTCGCGGCCCGTGGCGCCATGGTCGGCGGCCCACTGCAGGAAACCGGCCGCGGCCGGGCCGTACATCATGTCCAGGGCCAGCGCGCCCGGCTTCAGCACGCTGGCGGGCACCGGGACCGCATCGCCGGCGAGGCTGCTCGCCGTGGCGTTGACGACGATGTCGAAGCTGCCGGCGCTGCCATCCAGCGGGCTGGCCGCCAGCACGACGTCATTGGCCGCCGCCAGGGTGGCATGGCTGGCCACCAGGGCGTGGGCCTTCGCCGCGGTGCGGTTGGCCACCACCACGCGGCGCGGGCGCGCCTCCAGCAGCGGGCCCAGCACGCCGGCCGCAGCGCCGCCAGCGCCCACCAGCAGCAGGTCGCGACCCGCCAGCTTGACGCCGGCGTTGCGCTCCAGGTCCCTCACCAGGCCGATGCCGTCGGTGTTGTCGCCCTGGATGATGGAGCCGTCGAAGCGCAGCACGTTGCAGGCGCCGGCCAGCGCCGCGCGGGCGCTGCGGTGGTCCACCAGCGAGGCGGCCTGGAATTTGAAGGGGACCGTGATGTTGCAGCCCTTGCCGCCTTCGGCCAGGAAGGCGCGCACGGCGGCGGGAAAGCCGTCCAGCGGCACCAGCCGCCGGCCATAGTCCACGGGTTGCCCGGTCAGGGCGGCGAAGCGGGCGTGGATCCACGGCGACTTGCTGTGTTCCACCGGGTTGCCCATGACGCAATAACGTTCCACGGGAACGATTTTCTCACCGGCTGGTCAGCTTTGTTTCCAGAGTGTCATCCCGGGTGAACTTGAAGCGCGAGACCACCACGATTTCGTCGGCCTTGCGCCGCATGGCGTCGTTGAAGCGGCCGAAAGGCCCGGCCGCGCGGGCAATGCTGGCCGCGCGGCGGTCCAGCGTGAGGTTGCCCGAGGATTCGACGATCTCGGTGTCCAGGATGCGGCCGTCGTGGTTGACGGTGACGATCATGGTCAGCTCGCCATAGAGCTTGCGCCCCTGCAGCTCCGGGAAGTTGCGGGTGCCACGCTCCTCGATCCTGCGGCGCAGGCCGTCGTAGTAGACCGCGTACACCTCCTCGCGCGTCGCGGGGCTGATGTAGCGCTTCTTGGGACGCGCGTTTTCCTCGTTGATGCGCCGCTCGATCTCGGCGAGCAGCTTCATCAGGTGGCGGCGCTTGTCCTCCTGCGCGGCCGTCTCGGCGTCGTGCGAGGCCAGCTTGGGGTCGGCCGGCGGCATGGCCGCCAGCGTGCGCTTCAACTGGGCCAGCATCAGCATCTGCTGGTCCTGCATGGACTCGATCTTGCGCTGCTCGTCCTCGGCGGCGTCGCCGAACTGCATCAGCGCCGAGGGCGGCAGGGGCGAGGTGGCGCGGCCGCTCTCGGCCTCGCCGCCGCCCGCCAGGCTGGCCTGGGCGATGGCCTGGGCCTTGACCGGCTTCTCGTTGCTGCGCGCGTTGACCAGCACCACTTCGAGCGGCGTGTCCTGGAAGACGCGGTTGAAGCCCTCGGGGTCGACGATGCGGACGGCCAGCAGGGCCGCATGCACGGCGACGGATGCGCCCAGGGCGATTTCCAGGGTGCTGAAGGACTTCAGGTTCACGAATCGGTCAGGTGGAACTGGGAGCGGCGACGGGCGCGCCCGCTTCTTCCTCCGGAGTGTCCGTGACATCCACCGCGATGGCAATCGGACCGGCCACGCTTTCCTCTTCGCTGTCTTCTTCTTCCGACACCGCCGCGGCATCCAGCCGCTCCAGCACCGTGCCGTTGACGTCCAGGGTGATCAGGTCGATGGCGCCCAGCTTCACGCGCACGCGGCTGCCGCGCGGCAGGTCCGCGGTGCCCAGCACCGGCAGCACCAGCGGCAGGGCGTCGGCGCGCGCCAGGGTTTCCTTGAAGACGGTGGCTTCCAGCTCCGTGATGCCCTGCTGCTGCAGGTACTTCAGGGTCCAGTAGCGCTCCATGCCGGCCTGGTTGGCGTTGTAGGCGCTGTAGGCGGCGTCGAAGGCGGAGATGATGGAGAACAGCTCCGCGTCCTTCGGCTTGAAGGGCGCGGCCAGCGCCGCGGTGCGGCCGTGGCGCGCGCCCGCGATGATCTGCCACTGGTTCACCAGGTCGGTGTAGCGGCGCAGCGGCGAGGTGCTCCAGGCATAAGCCTTCACGCCGATGCCCGCGTGCGGCGCTACCTTGGTCCCCATGCGCACCTTGACGCCAGGCGCCAGGCTGGCCTGGCTGCGGTAGATGGCGGGCACGCCGATGTCCCCGAGCCACTGGCCCCAGGTGCTGTTGGCGAGGATCATGGCCTCGGCCACGATCAGGTCCAGCGGCGCGCCGCGCCGGCGCATGGTGATCTCCACCGTCTCGTCGCCCTGCGGTTCGCCGTCCGCGCCGGGCAGGCGGAAGTTGTAATCGGGCCGGTTGAAGGTCTCCGGCTTGCCCCGCACCACCTCGCGCTGCGCCTTCAGCTGCTTCGCGAGCCGGAACAGGAAGGACAGCTGCGGGCGGAACTGCGCGGCGCTCGCCGGCACGTCGCCGGCGGGCGAGGCCGGGTCTTCCAGCCAGGCTTCGTCCAGGTGGGCATCGAGCTGGTCGTGGCGCAGGTTGGCCGCGATCGGCACGCGCTCCAGCCGCGTCTCGTGGCTCTTGACGGCAAGCGTGGCCTCGTCGAACTGCACGTACAGCGATACGGCGGGGCAGTCGCGGCCTTCGAGCAAGGTGTAGGCCTGGACCACGTCGTCCGGCAGCATCGTCACCTTGTAGCCGGGCATGTAGACAGTGGACAGGCGTGTGCGCGCCAGCTGGTCCAGCGGCGCGCCGGTCTGCAGCGCCAGGCCCGGGGCGGCGATGTGCACGCCCACGGTGACGGTGCCGCTGCCCAGCCCTTGCACCGACAGCGCGTCGTCGATTTCGGTCGTGCTGGAGTCGTCGATCGAGAAGGCCTGGACGTCCGCCACCGGCAGTTCGTCCTTGATGGCCGGCGCGGTGACCGGCGGGAAGCCCGTGCCCTTGGGGAAGTGCTCCAGCAGGAAGCGCTTCCAGTGGAACTGGTAGGGCGAGGTGATCGCGCCGGCCTTCTGCAGCAGGGCCAGCGGCGCTTCGTGCGTGCTGCGCGCGGCCTCGACCACGGCCTTGTATTCGGGCGCGTTCTTGTCCGGTTTGAACAGGATCTTGTACAGCTGATCGCGGATGGCGGGCGGGCAACTGCCCGCGGCCAGTTCCGCGGCCCAGGCGGCGATCTGCGCCTGCAACTGCTTCTTCTTCTCGATGGCCGCGAGCGCCTGCTGCAGGACCTCGGCCGGCGCCTTGCGGAAGCGGCCCTTGCCGGCGCGGCGGAAGTAGTGCGGCGCCTCGAACAGGCGCAGCAGCGCCGCGGCCTGCTGGGCCAGCGTGGCGTTGGCGCTGAAATACTCGCGCGCCAGGTCGGCGAAGCCGAATTCCTCCTCGGGCGCGAACTCCCAGGCCAAATCCAGCTCGATGCCTGTGGCCAACTGCTGCGCCTCGCGCAGCAGCTCGGCGGGGTTGGGCTTCTCGAACTTCAGCAGGATGTTGGCCGCCTTGACCTTCACCCGCTTGCCGCTTTCCAGCTCCACCTGCGACGATGCGTCGGCTTCCGACAGCACCCGCCCAGCCAGGAATTTCCCGGCATCCTCGAACAAAACGAACATCCCCCGATTGTCCCATGCGGGGCAGGTGGGGGCGCTCAGGCCAGCTGCAGGAACTCCATCACGTCCCGCAGGTGGGTGCCGAAGTCGGAGATCGCATGGTCCCCGCCTTCCAGCAGCTTGATCCGCACGCCCGGGTAGCGACCGGTCATCTCGCGCCAGTCCAGCACTTCATCGCCCTTGGCGATGACGGCGAAGTAGCGGTCCGGATGAGCCGCCGGGCCGCGTTCCAGGGCCCGCAGTTCGTCCACGTATTCGGGGGCGAAGTAGAAATGTTCCGCGGGGTCGTGCCAGGCGGTCTGCTCGCCGATGTAGCGCCCCAGGTCGCGCGCCGGATGCACGGCGGGGTTCAGCAGCACGGCGCGGCAGCCGGTGTCCTCGGCCACGCAGGTGGCATAGAAGCCACCCAGGGAGGAGCCCACCACGGCCATGGCCTCGCGCGGCCAGTCGCGTGTGCCTGCGCGCAACAGGTCCATGGCGGCGCGCGGGGAGGGCGGCAGCTGCGGGCACCACCAGGTCACGGCCGGGTGGCGCTCGCGCACGGCGGCCGCCATCGCCTGGGCCTTGAAGGAGCGCGGGGAGGAGCGGAAGCCGTGCAGGTACAGCAGATGGGTGACGGGCATAAGAGGAATCCTAGCTCCCCATGCGGAATGTCCCTAAACTCCCGGTGACAAGAAACGGAGCTAACGGGTGGGACAAACGGAAGGCGTGGCCGGCACCGAGGCGCCGGTGTCGGACGAACTGGTCAGGCGAAGCGTCGCCATCATCCTGGCGCAGACGCGCACGGGAGCGGTCACCGCGATCGTCATGGGCGGCCTGTTCGGCTTCATCTACGTGCCCACCGCCGGCTGGCTCGCCTACCTGGCGTGGTACCTGGTGTTCGCCGCCGGCATGGCCAGCCGCCAGCCTTACTTCCGCCGCCTGCTGGCGCGCGACGGCCCGACCCCCGCATCGCTGCGGCGCATCGCCTTCGTCGCCGCCTTCACCGGCTGGCTGGCGCCGCTGTCGGTGCCGCTGTTCGCGCACTACATCAGCATCGCCGACGTCGGCGTCATCACCATCATCATCGTCGGCTGGGTCTCGGTGGCCGTGGCCGTGCTGGCGGTGCAGCCCCGCGTCTATGGCGTGTACGTCACGGCCAGCCTGGCCACGGTGTACCTGGGCTGGATCCGGCTGGCCGACGCCTCGGACCTGGTCATGATCGGCATCAGCATGGCGCTGGGCGGCCGCATGATGGTGAAGCTGGGGCAGGACGTCTACATCCAGCTGCGCGACACGGTGGCTGCCGCGGAGCAGAACGCCTCGCTGGTCAGCCAGCTGCGCGACGCGCTGGCCCGCCAGCAGGAGGCGCAGAAGGCGCGCTCGCGCTTCCTGGGCGCCGCCAGCCACGACCTGCGCCAGCCGGTGCAGGCGCTGCTGTTCCTGTCCGACATCTTCCGCAAGTCGACCGACCCGGCGCGGCGCGACCAGATGGCGCTGCAGATCGCCCGCACCGGCGAATCCATCGACAGCATGTTCCGCCACCTGGTGGACTTCGCGCAGATCGACGCCGGCACCATGAAGGCCGTGCTGCGGCCCGTGCAGCTCGATCGCCTGGTGGGCGCAGCCGTCACGGGCTATGCCGAGAAGTGCGCTGCCAAGGGCCTCAAGTTCAAGCTGCAGATGGACGAGGAGCTGGCGGTCGCCGCCGACCCCGTGCTGCTGGAGCGGCTGCTGCGCAACTTCCTGGACAACGCCTACAAGTACTCGCTGCAGGGCGAGATCTCGCTGCGCGTGGCGGCCCACGGCGGCGAGGTGGAACTGCAGGTGACCGACCAGGGCGTGGGCATGAAGCCCGAGGAGCTGGGCCAGGCCTGCAACGCCTTCTACCGCGGGCCTTCGGCCAGCGTGGCGGAGGCCGAGGGCATCGGCCTGGGGCTGGCCATCTCCAAGCACATGGCCGACCTGATGCATGCGCAGTTGCAGCTGGTCTCGCATGCGGGCGAAGGCACGCGCGTCAGCGTGCGCTTGCCGCTGGTGCAGGGCGAGCAGCAGGCGCAGGCCGTCGGCGCCCCGCTGCGCGCCACTGCGCCGCTGGAAGGCCTGCTGGTGGCCGTGCTGGAAGACGACCGCCTCGCCCGCGACGCGCTGTGCGCCTGGCTGCGCGAAGCGGGCGCGCAGGTGGCGCAGGGCAGCAGCCTCGCGGTGCTGCAGCAGGAGCTGCGGCGCGCACCCGACTTCATGGTGGCCGACTTCCGCCTCCCGGAGGGCAACGGCGTCGAGGCGATCCACGCCATCCGTTCGCAGCATGGGCCGTTCCCGGCGCTGATCGTTTCCGGCGAACCCGACATCGCCGAGCGTGACCTGGGCCTGCCGGTGCTGCAGAAGCCGGTGACGCCCGAGCGCCTGCTGCAATGCCTGCGCCAGGCGCTGCCGGAGCGCAGCGCCCTGCCGTCCTCGCGCGTGAACGAACCGGCATGAGCGCGCCGCCGAGCGCGCCCACGCAACAGCCCCTTTCCGCTTCCTGGCGCGAGTGGATCCAGTCCGGCGACTGGAAGGGACAGGACGGCCCGGACTTCGACGCGATCGTCATCGGCTCCGGCTATGGCGGCAGCGTCGCGGCCCTGCGCCTGGCGCAGAAGAACTACCGCGTGCTGCTGCTGGAACGCG
Source organism: Ramlibacter agri (assembly GCF_012927085.1). Taxonomy (NCBI): domain Bacteria; kingdom Pseudomonadati; phylum Pseudomonadota; class Betaproteobacteria; order Burkholderiales; family Comamonadaceae; genus Ramlibacter; species Ramlibacter agri. Next base: position 1,132,759 of record NZ_JABBFX010000003.1, read on the forward strand.
GCAGCGAATACCTGCCGGGGGAGTTCCCCAACGATTTCTCGCTGCTGCCCAAGTTCTTCCGGGCCAACATCCCCACGCGTCCTGCGCCCATGGGCCGGGCCACCGGCCTGGTGGAAGTGCACCTGGGCGAGGGCATGGTGGCCGTCACCGGCAATGGCCTGGGGGGCGGCAGCCTGATCAACGCCGGCGTCGTCATGCAGCCGGATGCCGACGTGTTCGCGCAGCCGCAATGGCCGGCGGCGATCCGCCACGGACCCGGCACGGTGCTGGAACCGTTCTTCGGTCGCGCGCGCGAGCAGTTGCGCGTCGCGCCCTGGGACGCGCAGCTGCCGCAGGGCGGCAAGCTGGCCAAGACTGCGGCGCTGGAGCGCCTGGGCGGCCGCCTGGGCGCGCCCTTCCGCGGCGTCGACACCACGGTCGATCCGGACCGCTGCCTGCGCTGCGGCGACTGTGCGGCCGGTTGCAACGTGCCCGATGCCAAGGGCAACCTGCCGCAGACCTACCTGCGCGCCGCGCTCGCCACCGGGCGGGTGCAGATCGTCACGCAGGCGGAGGTGTACCGCTTCGAGCCCGCGCCGCAGGAAGGCGGGGCGTTCGCCGGCTGGCAGGTGCACGCCTTCGCCACCGACGCGCAGCAGCAGTTCACGGCCACGCGCGAAGTGCTGGCCGACACGCGCCGCTCCAGCACCGCGCGCAGGCTGGCCGCGCCCCTGCTGTTCGTCTGCGCGGGCACGCTGGGGTCCACGCAGTTGCTGCAGCGTTCGCAGGCGCGGGCCGCCGACCGCCTCTCCTTCTCGCCGGCGCTCGGCACGCAGGTCTCGGGCAACGGCGACAGCCTGAGCTGGCTGGTCGACGAGCCGGAGAAAGTGGCGAGCCTCGGGCGCGGCCAGGCCGGCCTGGAGGCCTGGGAGCAGGCACGAGCCAACCAGCCCTTCAAGCGCGAGATGGTGGTCGGCCCCACGATCACCGGCGTCGTCGACCTGCGGAAGGACGCACAGGTGCCGCTGGAAGAGCGGCTGGTGGTGGAAGACGGCGCCGTGCCGCGCGCGATCGCGCAGCTCTATCGCGAGCTGCTGGCCACCGCGAGCACGCTGAAGGCGCTGGACGACTGGTGGTTCCGGCCGCCGCCCGGCAGCGCGGGCGAGGATCCGCTCACCGCCAGCGAACTGCGGGCCCAGCACAGCCAGGTGCTGCTGGTGATGGGCCACGACGGCTCGAAGGGCCGCATGGTGTGGCTCGATGGCTCCGACCGCAGCGCGCCCTACCTGCCCGATCCGCAGGAGCTTCCGACGTACAAAGCGCAGCAGAAGCTGTTCGACCGCATCGGCGCCCGCCACGTGCACAACCCGCTCTGGCGCACGATGCCGGAGACGGCCACCGGGCTCATGACCGGGCCGAAGCCGGAACCGGTGCTGAGCACGGTGCACCCGCTGGGCGGCTGCGTCATGAGCGACGACCCCGAGTGCGGCGTCGTCAACGACCGCGGCCAGGCCTGGGTGCGCGACCCCGGGCGCGAACTGCTGCCGCGCAGCGCCTTCGAGTGGCCGGGCCGGCCCGATGGCCAGCGCGGCGAGCGCAACGAGCCGCGCCTGTACCGCGGCCTCTACGTGCTCGATGGCTCGATCGTGCCGACCGCGCTGGGCTGCAACCCGCTGTGGACGATCTCCGCGCTGGCGGAGCGCGCGCTCGACGCCATCCCCGCGCGGGCGGAGCAGCCGCCGCGCGCGGCCTTCCCGGGCGCGCCGCGCGCGCCGCAGGTCCTGCCCTCGCGCGACGTGGCCATGGATGCCGTGCTGCATGAAGTGCTGCTCGCTTCCGCGCCGCGCGTCAGCGGCAAGCTGGCGGACGCCTTGGGCAACAAGGCGGTGGCGGCACGCTTCGAGGCGGACTTTTTCAGCGACGACATCCAGCGCGACATGCGACGTGGCCGCCATCCGCTGCGCGTGGAGGCCACGCTGGTGCTGGGCGGCGCCACGCCGGATGCGCCGGTGGAACTGGAATACCGCTCCGAAGGCGGCCGCTTCGAGCCGCTGCCGTCGAACGCGGGCAGCAGCGGGCCGGGGCTGATGCTTCGCAGCGCGCTCGAGGCGGCCTTCCTCGTGCTGGCGCTGGCGGCGGTCGTGGTGCTGGCCGCGGTGGGCCGGCCGCTGCCCGCGGTGCTGGCGCTGGTCGCCGCGGCCGCGGGCCTCGTCCTCCTGCCTTTGGGCCGGACCTTGCTGACGTGGATCATCCTGCGGCTCGTGCGCGACGTCCCGAACCGCGCCTTTGACGAAGCAGGCTGGTCGCAGAAGCTGGTCTACGCCAGGACGCTGTGCAAGCAGCTGGTGCACGCCAGCGAGAAGCGGGTGATGCGCTACCGCGTGCCGATGGTGCTGCACGCCGGGCCCGCGGGCGCGCCGCGCCATCTCACGCTGCACGCGACCAAGACGGTGATGTACCGCGCCAGCCTGCCGCAGCTGTGGCAATGGCTCAGGCACAGCGTGCCCCTGCGGCCCACCTTCTGGGAACAGACGATGAACGCGCAGGTGCGGGTGGTGCCGCGCGGCCGCCCCGCCTGGTCGCGGGCCTGGCTGGCCGGCACCTTCCGCATGGGGTTCGACAACCTGCTCTCCAGCGGCATGTCGGCGGCGCGCCGCCACGCGCGCGGCGCGATGGAACTGGGGCAGGGCGGCGACACGACCAGCGGCATGCTGGCGCTGACGTCCTATCCGATGCTGTTCCTGCGCTTCGCGCTGAAGACGCGGCTGCTGGATTTCCGGCTGCCTTCGTACTCCGGCCGGCCGCTGCCGGACCATGCGCCGGCGCAGGAGACGCAGCTGCGCTTGCGCAACGGCGGCTTCGCGCCGGCCGAACTGCACCAGGTGCACGTCTCGCGCGGGCGCTCCAGCGGCGACGAAGGCGACGAGAGCCGTTCGCCGCTGGTGCTGCCGCTGTGGCGCTATCGCGCGCGCGACGAGGCCGGCCAGGTGGTGCCCACGAGCATCACCGAGGGCAGCTGGATGGGGATGCCGGTGGCGCGGGCGCGCTCCGTGCTGCTGCTGCACGCCTTCGGCCAGAACGGCCTGACCTACACGCTCAAGACCATCCACGAGAACCTGGCCGAGCACTTGCAGCGCGCCGGTTTCGAGGTGTGGGTGCTGGAGCTGCGCATGTCCACCCGCAGCGGCTTCGCGGACGATCCCAGCGCCATCGACCAGATCGCGCAGCACGACGTCCCCGGCGCGGTGCGGCACATCCTGCAGACGCTGCAGGGCGAGCATCCGGAAATTCGCGACCCGCTGCAGATTTCCGCTTTCTCGCAGTGCATCGGCTCGGCGTCGCTGTGGATGGCGCTGCTCTCGGGCAAGCTGAGCCACGCGGTCGTTCCCATCGACGGCCGCAGCGAAGAGGCGCCGCAGCTGTCGATGCTGTCGCACCTGATGTCCAGCCAGGTGCATCCGTGGATCGTCGGCGCGCGCGGCACGCAGGCCAAGACCTGGCTGCCCTCGCTGCTGCAGGCGGTGTGGAAGCGCGGCGCCGTGCCCTTCGCGGTGCGTGGGCCGCAGCTGGGCGTGTTGCTGCCGATGCTGGACCGCGTGCTGTCGACGCTGCCGGCGCCGGCGCGCGAGGACGAGCGCATCGCCGGCCAGGAAGACGCCGCCGCCACGTGCAGGCGCATCCGCTTCATCGAGGCGCCGCTGTTCCGGCACGAGAACATCGGCCGGGCCACCTTCGCCGCCATGAACCTGCTGTTCGGCGACGCCAACCTGCGCCTGTTCGCGCAGGCGCGGCGCTTCGTCGATCGCGAGCAACTGGTGGATGAGGACGGCGTCAACCGCTACGTGACCGACGCCAACCTGCGCCAGCACGCCGCTTTCCCGCTGCAGCTGCTGCATGGCGCCGAGAACGAGCTGTTCGACGTTTCCGGCGCGAAGAAGTCTTTCGAAGCGCTGGGGCGTTTCCACGCCGGCTGGCAGGAGCAGTTCTGCCAGCGGCCGGGTGACCGGGTCGGCCCGGTCCTGGTGCCGGACCACGGCCACCTCGACGTGCTGATCGGGGACCGCGCGCCGGATGTGGTGTTCCCCGAGATCTCCGGATTCCTGGCGCGCGTGCTGGACGAGCGGGTGCACGCAGCCGCCCCGACGGCGACGGTGGGCTGGGAGGCGCGGCCGCCGCGGCTGGGCCCCTTCGTCGGCTGGCTGCGCGAGGAGGGTGGCTTGCCGGTGCTGCGGGTGAGCTTTGGCGTGGACGATGCCGGCGGCGCGCAGTTGCCCGCCATCGTGTTGCGCTGGCAGGACGCTGCCGGAGCCTTCCACACGCTGCAGCCCGCGCCGGCCTGGACGATGGCGCTGGCCGGCACCGGCCGGCCGCACGACCACGCCGTGGTGCAGCGCATGGCCTGGGCCGACCTCCGGCTCGAGGGCGAATGCGCCGGCGCCCAGGCCTGGCAGGTGCTGAGCCTGCATCCGGCCTGGGGCGGGCAGCAGCAGGAACCGCTGCCGGCTCCGGGCTCCGATCGGTTTGATGAACGCCTGGACCAGTGGCTGGCGCAGAGCAGCTCGGCGCCGGCGCTGGTCATCCCCTCGCTGCAGGACGGCCGCGGGGTCGATTACGGCAACGCGCTGTTCCGGCTGCCGCCGCGGGCCCTGGCCACGCTGCCGGCAACCAGCGGCGAAGCGGTGTTCGGGGTGGGCTGCTGCCGGCATCCCGGCCTGGGCCCCGACCTGCCGCGGGTCGACCAGCCGCTGAAAGCCTTCCTGGCGGGCCAGGATGCCCCCAGGACGGCTTTTTCGATGCTGCTGGGGGACCAGATCTATGCCGACGCCACGGCGGGCATGGTGGACCCTACGAGCCCGCTGGAGCGCTTCCATGAACGGCACGAGACCGCGTTCCGGCGCGAAGGGCTGGGCCAGCTGCTGGCCGCGATGCCGGTCTACATGACGCCGGACGACCACGAGTGGATCGACGGCTACCCGCTGGGTAGCCCGCTGGTGGCAGAGCCCTGGCCGGACTGGCGCCGGGGGAGCCGTTATCGCGCGCGGGAACGCCGCGCCGCCAAGGTGGCGCTGCGGGCGCTGACGATCTTCCAGCGCCTGCAGTCGCCGCAGGGCGAGCGGCGCGGCCGCTGGTACGAGTTCAGCCACGGCTGCGTGCGGACTTTCGTGATCGACACGCGCGTCGGCCGGCTGCGCGAACGGCCGCAGATGGTGCACCCCGGCGTGCTGGCCGACCTGCGGGAATGGCTGCGCGCGCCGGCGGCGCGCGATGCGCTCAACGTGGTGGCCAGCGGCTCGGTGGTGCTGCCCGGCATGCGGATGAACGCCGACCCGGCCAACCCGGGCTGCATCGACACCTGGCAGTACGCGCCGCAGCAGCGGCAGGCCTTGCTGGACCTGCTGGTCGAAGAGGCGCGCGGCCGCTTCCTGCTGCTGTCCGGGGATTACCACGTGAGCGGCGCGGCGCTGCTGCAGCGGGACGGCCAGACGGTCGGCGCTGCGGTGCTGGCGCCGCCGCTCTACGCGCCCATGCCGTATGCGAACGCCACTCCCGAAGCGGTGTTCACGGACGAACAGGTCGGCGGCCTGCGGATGGTCGTGCCTGCCGGTGGCGACATCGCGCGGGGCTCGGGCCTGGGCGTGCTCGATGTGCGGCGCGAAGCGGATGGCTTCGCGATCGCCTACCGGCGCGACCTGTGGGTGTGGGAAACGGCGCAGCGGACGCCGTGGGCGGCGGACCTGTCCTTGCGGACTTAGTGCACCGGGGGCGGCGCGGTCTCGAGATCGCGCAGGCTCAGCCCGGCGCGCGCCAGCGCGTACACGGCTTCAGTGCGGTTCGACACCACCAGCGCATCGAGGATGTGCGCCACGTGCGACTTGACCGTCGTGTCCGACAGGCCCAGGTCGCGCGCGATCACCTTGTTCGGCTTGCCCTGCACGATGCCGATCAGCACCTGGCGCTGGCGGTCCGTGAGGCGGGCGCCCAGCTTGGCCCAGGCGTCCTGCTGCGCCTTGGTGGCCGGCGCGGCAACGCTGAGGCTGGTGGGGGGCAGGTAGACGCCGCCGGACAGCACCAGGGACAGGGCGGCATGGAACTGCTCGCTGGGCGCGGACTTGGGCACGAAGCCGAAGGCGCCGAGGTCGATGCAGTCGCGGACCACGGCGGGATCGTCGTTGGCGGACAGCACGAGCACCGGCACTTCGGGCCGGCGCTTGCGGACTTCGGTCAGGGAATCGAGGCCGCTGTAACCGGGCATCTGCAGGTCCAGGATCATCAGGTCGGCATGGAGCCCGGCGTCGAGCCGGGCCAGCGCCGCATCGACCACGGGGCATTCGATCACCTGCACGTCCTGGCCGGTGTCCTGCAGCGTGGCGACCACGCCGATTCGGTACAGGGGATGGTCGTCGACGACTAGGATGTTCATGGGCTACTCGGGTGTTGGGGAATGTTAGCAGTGCAGGGAGCCGCCCCGCATACAGCCATTTGGAGGAGGGCGATAATTTGGCATGGCCGCCGTGTTCGACAAACCTACCATCCGCCAGCGCCTGGCTCCCATGCTCCAGGGCTTCGACGGCCCGCTTGCCTTCGCCGTCTTCCTGCTGGCCTGCGCCGGGCTGCTCACCATGTATTCCTCCGGGTATGCCAACGGCGCCCGCTTCTATGACCACGCCCGCAACATGCTGCTGGCGGGCTCGATCATGTTCGTGGTGGCGCAGATTCCGCCGCAACGCCTGCTGAGCTTCGCGGTTCCGCTCTACCTGTTCGGCGTGGCGCTGCTGGTGGCGGTGGCCGTGTTCGGCATCACCAAGAAGGGCGCCAAGCGCTGGATCAACCTGGGCGTCGTGATCCAGCCCAGCGAGATCATGAAGATCGGCATGCCCCTGATGCTGGCCTGGTGGTTCCAGAAGCGCGAAGGACAACTGAGGCCTTTGGACTTCCTGGTGGCCGGCGTGCTGCTGGCCATCCCGGTGGGCCTGATCATGAAGCAGCCGGACCTGGGCACCGCGCTGCTGGTGCTGGCGGCCGGCATGGCCGTGATCTTCTTTGCCGGCCTGCCCTGGAAGCTGGTGATCCCACCGGTGGTGCTGGGCCTGGTCGCCGTGGGCCTGATCGTCGGCTTCGAGTCGCAGCTGTGCGCCGACGGCGTGCGCTGGCCGGTGCTGCACGACTACCAGCAGCAGCGCATCTGCACCTTGCTGGACCCGACCAAGGACCCGCTGGGCAAGGGCTTCCACATCATCCAGGGCATGATCGCCATCGGCTCCGGCGGCCTGCTGGGCAAGGGCTTCATGCAGGGCACGCAGACCCACCTGGACTTCATTCCCGAGCGCACCACCGACTTCGTCTTCGCCGCCTATTCGGAGGAGTTCGGCCTGGCCGGCAACCTGTTCCTGATCGTTGCCTTCCTGTTCCTGGTGCTGCGGGGGCTGGCCATCGCGCTGGAAGCCTCGACCCTGTTCTCCCGATTATTGGCAGGCGCGGTGACCATGATCTTCTTCACCTATGCATTCGTGAACATGGGCATGGTGAGCGGCATCCTGCCGGTGGTGGGGGTGCCGCTGCCCTTCATCAGTTACGGCGGCACGGCGATGGTAACCCTCGGCATGGGCCTGGGCATCCTGATGTCGATCGCCAAGTCGAAGCGCCTGGTGCAGAGCTAGGCGCATGCAGCGGGTCGGCATCGTCGGTGTCGGCAACATGGGCGGGGCGATGGCGGCCCGCCTGCTGGAGCTGGGCTTCGCGGTGCAGGCCTGTGACCTCCTGGCCGAGCCCGTGCAGGCGCTGGTCGCGCAGGGCGCGCGGGCGGCGGCCGATCCCGCCGCCGCGGCGCACGATGCTTCGGCCCTGATCGTGTGCGTCGTCGATGCGGCGCAGGTCGAACAGGTCTTGTTCGGCGAGCGCGGCGCCGCGGCGGCGTTGCCGGCCGGCGCAGCGGTGCTGCTGTGCCCCACCATCGCGCCGCAGGACGTCGAGCGCTCGGCCGATCGCCTGCAGGCCCTGGGCCTCGTGCCCATCGACGCGCCGATGTCCGGTGGCCCGGTCCGCGCCCGCGACGGCAGCATGAGCCTGATGGTCGCCTGCGCCGACGCCGCTTTCGAGCAGCAGCGCGGCTTGATCGAAAGCCTCAGCCGCAAGGTGTTCCGCGTCGGCACGCGGCCCGGCGACGGCGCGCGGACCAAGCTGGTCAACAACCTGCTCGCCGGCATCAACCTGGCGGGCGCCGCCGAGGCGCTGGCGCTTGCGCAGCGGCTGGGCCTGGACCTCGCGCGCACGCTCGACGTGATCGAGCAATCGAGCGGCCAGAGCTGGATCGCCTCCGACCGCCTGCGCCGCGCCATCGCCGGCGACTACGCGCCGCGCGCCCACGTGAGCCTGCTGCAGAAGGACACCGGCCTGGCCCTGCAGGCCGCGTCCGCCGCCGGTTTCGAGGGACCACTGGGTCCGGCGGCGCACGAAGTGTTCGAGCGCGCGGCGGCGGCCGGCTACGCAGGGCTGGACGACGCGGCCCTGTTCAAGCTACTTTCGGGCCGATGACGAAGATCCTGGTGGTCGAGGACGAGGCGGCGATCCGCAACAACATCGCGCGGCTGTTGCGGCTGGAAGGCTACGACACGGCCACGGCGGCCGACGGCCGCGAGGGCCTGGCGCAGGCGCGCCTGCTGCGCCCGGACATCCTGATCACCGACATCGGCATGCCGGGGCTGGACGGCTTCGCGCTGGTGGAAAGCGTGCGCGCCGAGCCCGAGCTGGCGACGACGGCGATCCTGATGCTGACCGCGCTGGACGACCGCGCCAGCATGCGGCGCGGCATGAGCGCCGGCGCGGACGACTACCTGGGCAAGCCCTTCACGCGCAGCGAACTGCTGGAAGCGCTGGACGGGCTGCAGAAGAAGCGCGGCCGCATCGAGGAATCCATCGCCACCGCGGTGCGCCGGCGCGAGGAACTGCTGCGCCGCGCCTTCACCCAGATCCTGGGCGGCGTGAAGGCGGACGAGCCGTTCGGCCTGCAGCCGCCGCCGGGCGCCGTCCCGGACCAGGTGCTGCAGGCCACGGTGCTGTTCTCCGACATCCGCAACTTCACCTCGCTGGCCGAGCGGCTCGATTCGACGGAAGTGGCGGAGCTGCTGACCGAATATTTCGAGCGGACCTGTGCGCCGGTGCTGGCCAATGGCGGCCGCTACCTGAAGTTCATCGGCGACGGCCTGATGGCGGTGTTCACCGCCGTCCCCGGCCAGGAGGGTCCGCCGGCGGCGCGGCGCGCCGTGTCGGCTTCGTTGGCGGTGGCGCTGGCCACGCACGAATTCCGCGACTGGGTCCTCGAGCGCTTCGGCGCGCGCGGCTTGCCGCCTTTTGCCATCGGGGTGGGCCTGCACGCCGGCGAGGTCACCATCGCCCGCCTGGGCAGCGGCGAGCAGAAGGAGTTGACGCCCATCGGCGACACCGTCAACACCGCGGCGCGGCTGGAAGACGCCAGCAAGGAACTGGGCTGGACCGTTGTCGCCAGTTCCGCGGTGCTGCAGGCCGCGGGCAGCGGCGTGCAGACCGGGGCCATGACTTCGCTGGAAGTGCGCGGGCGGCACGGCTTCGTCGACGTCGCCGAGATCGTGGGCCTGCAGCCCGGTCCCGAGGACAGCCATCCGGGCGCCGCCGTGCTGGTGGAGCGCGCCGCCGACATCCAGGAGGCGCTGCGCATCAACTCGGAGATGACGGCGCGCGCCGTCAAGGGCGCGCTGCGCAGCTCGCTGACGGCGGTGAAGGCGCACAGCTTCGAAGGCGAGGGCGCGCCGATCCGGCTGAAGGACTACCGCCTGACGCGCAAGCTGGCCGACGGCGGCATGTCGCAGGTGTACCTGGCCGAGCGCGAGGAGGACGGCCTGCCCGCGGTGCTGAAGGTGCTGGCCGCGAACGGCACCGCCACCAGCGAGAACCTGGCACGCTTCATCCAGGAATACGCGCTGCTGTCGCGGATCGCCGACCCGCACGTCACCTGCATCTACGACCAGGGCTTCAGCGACGACCTGGCCTACATCGCGATGGAGTACTTCGAGCGCGGCGACCTGCGTCGCGAGCTGCGCGCCGGCATGGACCGCGAGCGGGTGCTGCAGGTGACGCTGCAGCTGGCGCGCGCGCTGGAGGTGATCCATGGCCACGGCATCATCCACCGCGACCTGAAGCCGGAGAACGTGATGGTGCGCGCCGACGGCAGCGTGGCGCTGGCGGATTTCGGCGTGGCCAAGTCCATGCTGCAGCAGGACCAGCTGGCGCTGACGCAGACGCGGCATGGCGACGTGGTGGGCACGCCCTTCTACCTGAGCCCGGAGCAGGCTGCGGGGCGCGCCATCACGCCGGCCAGCGACCTGTACAGCCTGGGCGTGATGTTGTACGAAATGCTCACCGGCAGCCGCCCCTACCAGGCCGAGACGCTGGACCTGCTGCTGGCGCGGCACCTCACCGCGCCCGTGCCCAGCCTGCCGCTGGAGTTCGAAGGCCTGCAGCCGGTGCTGGACCGCCTGATGGCGAAGCAGCCGGCGGATCGCTATGCGAGCGCCGGCGCGCTGATCGCGGACCTGCGCGAGCGCCCATTGCTGAGAACCCTGGCGGGCCCAGCCGCGTAAGCCGCCGCTGACCGCGCGGGCAAGAGCCCCGGCCTACAATGCCCCGATGATCTCGCGCGAACCCACCATCGAACGCCTTGCGACCGCCAAGGCGCTGCTGCTCGAACCCTTCGGCCTCGACGAAACCCACCTGACCCGGGCGCTGGCCGAGATCCGGAAGCACCGCGTGGACGACGCCGACCTGTACTTCCAGTACACGCGCAGCGAAGGCTGGAGCCTGGAAGAGGGCATCGTCAAGACCGGGAGCTTCAGCATCGACCAGGGCGTGGGCGTGCGGGCGGTGAGCGGCGAGAAGACGGCCTTCGCCTATTCCGACGACATCTCCGAGGCTTCGCTGCTGGACGCGGCGCGCACGGTGCGCAGCATCGGCGCGGCGGCCGGTGGCGGCAAGGTGCGCGTGACGGCGCCGCACGTGGCGGGCAGCCGCTCGCTGTACGCGGGACTGGACCCGATCGCCACGCTGGACAGCACCTCGAAGGTCAAGCTGCTGGAGAAGGTGGAGCAGATGGCCCGTGCCAAGGACCCGCGCGTGGCGCAGGTGATGGCGGGGCTCGCCAGTGAATACGACGTGGTGCTGGTGGCGCGTGCCGACGGCACCATCGCCGCCGACGTGCGGCCGCTGGTGCGGCTGTCGGTGACGGTGATCGCGGAGCAGAACGGCCGCCGCGAGATCGGCTCCGGCGGCGGCGGTGGCCGCTTCGGCCTGGCCTATTTCGACGACGCGCACTGCCAGCAGTACGTGGACGACGCCGTGAAGGCGGCGCTGACCAACCTCGAGTCGCGTCCCGCGCCCGCCGGCGAGATGACCGTCGTGCTCGGCCCGGGCTGGCCTGGCATCCTGCTGCACGAAGCGGTGGGCCACGGCCTGGAAGGCGACTTCAACCGCAAGGGCTCCAGCGCCTTCAGCGGGCGCATCGGCCAGCGCGTCGCCGCCAAGGGCGTGACGGTGCTGGACGACGGCACCATCGCCGACCGCCGCGGCTCGCTGAACGTCGACGACGAAGGCAACCCCAGCCAGCGCAACGTGCTGATCGAAGATGGCATCCTGCGCGGCTACATCCAGGACTCGCTGAATGCGCGCCTGATGGGCGTCAAGCCCACCGGCAACGGCCGGCGCGAGAGCTATGCGCACATCCCGATGCCGCGCATGACCAACACCTACATGCTGGCTGGCGACCGCGACCCGGCGGAGATCGTGGCCAGCATCGAGAAGGGCCTGTATGCCGTCAACTTCGGCGGCGGCCAGGTGGACATCACCTCCGGCAAGTTCGTGTTCTCCGCCAGCGAGGCCTACTGGGTGGAGAAGGGCAAGATCCTCTATCCGGTGAAGGGCGCCACCATCGTCGGCAACGGCCCGGATGCGCTCACGCGCGTCAGCATGATCGGCAACGACATGAAGCTGGACACCGGCGTCGGCACCTGCGGCAAGGAAGGCCAGAGCGTGCCGGTGGGCGTGGGCCAGCCGACGCTGCGCATCGACGGCCTCACGGTCGGCGGCACGGCCTGACGCGGCTTTGCCACGCGCCTAGGGAGGCGCCCTAGGCATTTAGATGCATAGCTGCAATACTCGGCGTGACATGAGCACGCCGAGTTCGCGGCTTCCGATCGACCGCTTCACCAACTTCCCGAGCATCGACACCTTCGGGGGGTTGAGCAATTTCCTGCGCCACGCCGTGGCCGACGAGGACAGCCGCATGCTGTCCGAAAGCATGGGCGAACTGGCCGTGCACGCCGAGTCGGTGATCGCGTCGATGAAGAAGAGCCGCCGCCGCGAGCGCATCGCGCCGGCGCTGATGGACATGCTCACCGTGCTGCGCGAACACCGCACGCTGGTCGTGAACCTCGGCCTCACGTGGCGCGGCCTGTACGAATACGCCGCCTACCTGCAGGCGCTGAACAACTTCCGCGTGCTGATCGGGCAGTGGCTGCTGGACGTCGAGCCCTGGGGCGACGAGCTCACCGTGACGCCGCAGGACTTCGCGCTGGTGGCCTGGCGCACGCTGGGCGAAGGCATGCTGCTGATCGACATGTACCAGCAGTGGCTGCAGCGCGAAGAAGGCGAAGGCACCATCGGTTCGGCGCTCGGTTCGCTCGACCAGCCCCGCGTCGACCGCGCCGTGCAGTGGTGGAAACGCCTGCGCCGGTAAGCGTTGCGATGCAGCATTTCTGTGCTACATTGATTCCCATGCGTTTCGTCCGCGCCTTCTTTTTTGGCTACTTTTGGTTCTCCAGCGCCCCCGGCGGTAGAGAGATCTGAGCGTACCTGCAACAAACGCACCGAATCCTCAAACAAACCGCCGGCAACCCCGGCGGTTTTTTGTTGGGCCCTCAAGAACTTCACCGAGCACGACATGACCCCGAAAGCGAACCCCGATGCCTGGCATGCCCACCCCGTCGACAAGACCGGCCAGACCGACGACGAACGCATCAAGGACATCACCGTGCTGCCGCCACCCGAACACCTGATCCGCTTCTTCCCGATCCGCGGCACGCCGGTGGAGGCGCTGATCAGCCGCACCCGGCATGCCATCCACGACATCATGGATGGCCGCGACGACCGGCTGCTGGTGGTGATCGGCCCGTGCTCGATCCACGACCCGGCCGCGGCGGTGGAGTACGCGCGCCGGCTGAAGGTGCTGCGCGACAAGTACGCGCAGGACCTGGAGGTCGTGATGCGGGTCTACTTCGAGAAGCCGCGCACCACGGTGGGCTGGAAGGGCCTCATCAACGACCCCTACCTGGACGAGAGCTTCCGCATCGACGAAGGCCTGCGCATCGCGCGCCAGCTGCTGATCGAGATCAACCGGCTGGGCCTGCCGGCGGGCAGCGAGTTCCTGGACGTGATTTCGCCGCAGTACATCGGCGACCTGATTTCCTGGGGCGCGATCGGCGCGCGCACCACCGAAAGCCAGGTGCACCGCGAGCTGGCCTCGGGCCTGTCGGCGCCGATCGGCTTCAAGAACGGCACCGACGGCAACATCAAGATCGCGACCGATGCCATCCAGGCGGCGGCGCGGCCGCACCACTTCCTGTCGGTGCACAAGAACGGCCAGGTCGCGATCGTGCAGACCAATGGCAATCGCGACTGCCACGTCATCCTGCGAGGCGGCAAGGCGCCCAACTACGACGCGGCAAGCGTCGAAGCGGCGTGCAAGGAACTCGAGGCCGCGCAGCTGAACCCGCGCCTGATGGTGGACTGCAGCCATGCCAACAGCAGCAAGCAGGCGGAGCGGCAGGTCGACGTCGCCCGCGACATCGGCGCGCAGATCGTGGGCGGCTCGCGGCGGATTTTCGGCGTGATGGTGGAAAGCCACCTGCAGCCCGGCGCGCAGAAGTTCACGCCGGGCAAGGAAGACCCGCGCGCCCTCGAGTACGGGAAAAGCATTACTGATGCCTGCATCGGCTGGGTCGCCTCCGAGGACTTGCTGGAGGAACTGGCGCAAGCCGTGCGTGCCCGTCGGAAATGAGACAAAGTGCGCAGCTTTCTTCTGACTCGCGTTTACAAGTAGAAACACTCCCCCTATAGTCCTCCTACCCGGCCGTAGAGCCGGCGAGGGGAACATGACGATCGAGCTACCAGTCCTGCGCCTCGGACTGGGCGGATTCAGCGAGGCACAACAGAAAGCCGCCGCCGAAGTGGCGGCCAAGGCCCGTTCTGCACGCGCCGAATGGCAGCTCGCCCCGTTCGCGGATGGGGACGGGTGGTGGCTGGAAGGCAGCCGCACGATGGTGGTGGGCACCGGCATGCTGCGCGTGCAGCCCGGCGTGCCTTCGGGCCGCTCGGTGCAGCTGGCGCTGGCCGATGTCGACCGCCCGGTCGGCTTCACGCTGCCGCTGGCGGCGCCCGGCTTCGAGCCCGCCGTGACTTTCGATCTCGCCGATGCGGACCGCGCCGCGGCAGTCCTGGACCAGTTTGCCGGCTGGATGCAGGCCATGATCTCGCAGTTCTGCCTGGCTTCCAGCCTGGCCGAAACCCAGCCCACGCTGGGCGCGGGCTCCTGGGAAGTGATCCGTGGCAGCGACCTGCTGGCGGTGGTGGACCTGAAGCTCGGCGCCGGCGTGCGCCCGGGCAGCAACGCCGCCGATTTCGAAGGCGCCACCTGGTGCATCCGCGACCACGGTGCCGTGGTCGTGCCGCCCAACTTCCCGCGCATCAGCGTCTCGCAGCTGATGTGGCAATACGCCTTGCGCACGCAGCGCGACCTGCTGCCGCCGCACTATCGCAAGGACGCCCTCTATTTCCGCCGGCCGCCGCGGCTGCCGCAACGGCAGTTGAAGGACGCGCACCTGCTGTTGCTACGCGAGCTGGTGGCTTCGCCCGGCATGACCTTCGAGCATCTGCAGCACTCCACCGGCCTGGCCGAAGCCCCGCTGGCGCGTTGCCTGGCGGCGCTGTACGTGGTGGGCTCGATCACCTCCAACGCCAAGCGGGCGCTGGGCGCGATCTCGCGTCCGCCCGTGGGCGACTCGACGCCGGCGGGCAGCAGCGTGTTCGTCTCGGAGCTGGACCCGACGGCGTTCACCGAAGCGCTGCGCCGCCCGGTGCCGCAGGATATGACGGCGCCAGCGCCGCTGTTGCCGGATCGGACGCTGCCGGCGCCTTTGAACTAGCGACCCAGCGCTTCCAACAACTTCGCGTGGACACCACCGAAGCCGCCATTGCTCATGCAGAGCACATGGTCCCCAGGCCGTGTGACGGCGCGCACCTGTTCCACCAGTTCCGGTACGGTGTGCGCGACGCGCGCCTTCTCGCCCATCGGCGCCAGCGCGTCCGCCGGATCCCAGCCCAGCCCGCCGGCATGGCAGAAGGACAGGTCCGCCTGCTCCAGGCTCCAGGGCAGCTGCGCCTTCATCGTGCCCAGCTTCATCGTGTTGCTGCGCGGCTCGAACACGGCCAGGATGCGCTGCGTGCCGACCTGGCGGCGCAGGCCGTCGATGGTGGTGCGGATGGCGGTGGGATGGTGGGCGAAGTCGTCGTAGACGGTGATCCCGCCGGCCACGCCGCGCACTTCCATGCGGCGCTTGACGTTGCGGAATTCGCGCAGCGCCGCAGCGGCCGCGGCGGGCGTCACGCCCACGTGCTGCGCAGCGGCGATCGCCGCCAGCGCATTCAGCTGGTTGTGCACGCCGCCCACTTCCCAGTGCACGGTGGCCACGCGGTGGCCCTGTTCCAGCACCTCGAAGTGGCCCGGCTCGCCTTCGGCGCGGAAGTCGCTGACCGCGGCGCCGAAGCTGCGCATCTCGCTCCAGCAGCCCTGGTGCATGACGCGCGCCAGGCTTTCTTCCAGCCCGTTGACGACCAGCCGGCCGGTGGAAGGCACGGTGCGCACCAGGTGGTGGAACTGCCGCTCGATCGCCGCGAGGTCGTCGAAGATGTCGGCGTGGTCGAACTCCAGGTTGTTCAGCACCGCCGTGCGCGGGCGGTAGTGGATGAACTTGCTGCGCTTGTCGAAAAACGCGGTGTCGTATTCGTCCGCTTCGATCACGAAGGGGGTGAAGGGCCGCGCCATGTTGCCCAGGCGGGCCGACACGCCGAAATTGAGCGGCACGCCGCCGACCAGGAAGCCGGGCTGCAGGCCGGCGTGTTCCAGGATCCACGCCAGCATGGACGTGGTCGTGGTCTTGCCGTGCGTGCCGGCGACGGCCAGCACGTGGCGGCCTTGCAGCACGTGTTCGGCCAGCCACTGCGGGCCGCTGGTGTAGCGCAGGCCCTGGTCCAGGATGGCTTCCATCAGCGGGTAGCGCGGCGAGCCATCGGGCAGGCGGGCGCGCGAGACCACGTTGCCGACCACCCAGACATCGGGCTGCAGCGCGAGCTGCTCGGTGCCGTAGCCTTCGATCAGGTCGATGCCGAGGGCGCGCAGCTGGTCGCTCATGGGCGGATAGACGCCGGTGTCGCAACCGGTCACCTTGTGCCCCGCCTCGCGGGCGAGCGCGGCCAGCCCTCCCATGAACGTGCCGCAGATGCCGAGGATGTGGATGTGCATGGGGCACGATTATCCGAAACCCGAATCCGGACTTCCGAACGCGAAGGCCGCAAAGGATCGCCAAGAACGCAAAAGAGTCAAAACAAAGATTTTTTTGTGTCCTTTGCGGACCTTTGCGTCCTTTGCGTTCGGAAGTCCAGGTTGCTCAGCGCGCGAACCGCTCCCGCAGCTTCAGCTTCCAGAACTTCCCCGTCGACGTGCGCGGCACGGCGTCGATGAACTCGTAGCGGTCCGGCAGTTGCCACCTGGCGAAGCCGTGCTGCAGCAGGACGGCGTTCAACGCGTCCGCCTGCGCTTCCGCGCCCTTCTTCAGCACCACGCAGGCCAGCGGCCGCTCGCCCCATTTGTCGTCGTGGATCGCGATCACCGCCGCCTCGGCGACGGCGGGATGCGCCATCAGCGTGTTCTCCAGGTCCACCGAGCTGATCCACTCGCCGCCGGACTTGATCAGGTCTTTGGTGCGGTCGGTGATGCGCACGAAGCCCAGCGGGTCCACGCTGGCCACGTCGCCGGTGCGCAGCCAGCCGTCGGCGGTGAACTTGTCGGGGCTCACGGGCACCTCGTGGTAGCTGCCGGTGATGAAAGGCCCGCGCACCTGGATCTCGCCCACGCTCTTGCCGTCCCAGGGCTGTTCGCCCTCGTCGCCGATCACGCGCAGGTCCACCAGCGGCACCGGCGCGCCCGCCATCGCGGCGCGCCGGTACTTCTCGTCCTGGCTGGCGTCGCGCAATTCGGCGCGCGGATAGGAGATGGTGCAGACCGGCGAGGTCTCGGTCATGCCCCAGCCCTGCTCGATCCAGATGCCGTGCTTGTCGAAGGCGCGGATCAGCGCCTCCGGCACCGCCGCCCCGCCGACCAGGGAACGCATGCCGCGCGGCAGCTTCCAGCGTCCGTGATGGGGGGAGGCCGGGTCCTGCGCCGCGTCGAAGGCCTGGATCAGGGTCAGCCAGATCGTCGGCACGCCCAGCGACAAGGTGGGCGGCTCCAGCTGCATCAGGTCCAGGAGGTCCTCGGGGTGCAGGTGCGGGCCGGGGAAGACCAGCTTCACGCCCATCATCACCGCCCCATACGGCATGCCCCAGCTGTTGGCGTGGAACATGGGCGTGACCGGCAGCACGACGTCGGTCCCGCGCAGGCCCCAGAAGTCGCCGAGGCTCGCGACCAGGGTGTGCAGGATGGTGGACCGGTGCGAATAGGCCACGCCCTTGGGCCGGCCGGTGGTGCCGGACGTGTAGCACATGGCGATCGGGTCGTCCTCCTCGTGCGGCGCGTAGTCGAAACCGTCCGGGTCGGCCGCGTCGAGCAAGGCTTCGTAGTTGGCGAAGCCCTCCGGCACCGGCTTGCCGGAGAACGGGAACACGATCACCTGCTCGAAGCGATGCAGCCCGGCGAACTGTTCGTACAGCGGCAGCAGCACGTCGTCCACCACCAGGAAGCGGTCCTGCGCATTGCCGGCGATCCAGCCGATTTCGTCCGGCGCCAGGCGCAGGTTCAGCGTGTGCATGACGCCGCCGGCGGCCGGGATGCCGAAGTAGCATTCCAGGTGGGCATGGTGGTTCCAGCAGAGGGTGGCGACCCGCTCGCCCTTCTTCAGTCCCAGCTTTTGCAGGGCCGAGGCGAGGGCGCGGGCGCGGCGGTAGAACTCGCCGTAGCTGTGCCGCCGCAGCGACTTGTCCGGCAGGCGCGAGACGATCTCGTTGCCCGCGAACAGCCGGCCGGCGCGCTCCAGCAGGTGGTTGAGGGAAAGCGGCGCCGCCATCATCGTGCTCTTCATGGCCTGTCTCCTGGGCTGGTGGAGACCACTCTACGGGCCGGGACCTGTCCAGGCAATGCAGAATCCACGGGATGGACACAGTGCAGGCGGAAATTGCCGCGACCGCCGCCCGGCTGGTGGTGGAAGAGGGCCTGGAATACGGCCCGGCCAAGAAGCGGGCGGTGAAGGAGCTGGGGCTGCCCACGCGGGCGGGCCTGCCGGACAACGACCAGGTCGAGGAAGCGGTGCGCGAGTACATCGCCATCTTCCATGCCGACACCCAGCCCGTCGAACTGGCGGCCTTGCGGAAGCTGGCGCTCACGTGGATGGAGCGGCTGCAGGAGTTCCGGCCCTACCTGGGCGGGGCAGTCTGGCATGGCACGGCCACGCGGCTTTCGGACATCTACCTGCAGCTGTTCTGCGACGACCCCAAGTCTGCGGAGATCGCGCTGATCGACCACGAGGTCGATTACACGCCGCGCACGGTCACCGGCTTCAACGGCGATTCGGTGGAGGCCCTGAGCATCAGCTCCGTGAGCCGCGAACTGGGCGAGTCCATCGGCGTGCACCTGCTGGTGTACGACCACGACGATCTGCGGGGCGCCTTGCGGCGCGACAACCAGGGCCGCACGCCGCGCGGCGACATCAAGGCCGTGCGTGCGCTGGTGGAGGCAAGCCATGACTGAGACGACTGCCAACGAAATCGCCCATCCCTCGCGGCGCGGACTGGTCGCCGGGGTCGCCGCCGTCGCGGCCCTTGCCGGCGCCGGCATCGCGTGGTGGCGCCTGCGCGAAGGCGACGTCGACGAGGCCGCGGTGGCTCATTTGTGGACGCTGGACTTCCGCACGCCGCAAGGCGCGAGCCTGCCCATGGCCGGTTTGAAAGGCAAGCCGCTGCTGGTGAACTTCTGGGCCACCTGGTGTCCGCCGTGCGTGGAAGAAATGCCGATGCTGGACGCCTTCTACCGCGAACATGCGGCGAAAGGCTGGCAAGTGATCGGCCTGGCCGTGGACCAACCGAGTGCGGTGCGGACTTTCCTGCAGCGGACGCCGGTGACTTTCCCGATCGGGCTGGCCGGCCTGGAGGGCACCGAGCTGTCGAAGAACCTGGGCAACGCCGTCGGCGGGCTGCCGTTCAGCGTCGTTTTCGGCGCCGATGGGCGAGTGCGGCAGCGTAGAATGGGGCGGGTCAGCCCGGCGGACCTGCAAGCCTGGTCCGCCTCGGCCTGAGCTCCGCGCGGCGTTTGCCGCCGCTGGTTCCCGGTACCGCAGGACGGTGGCGCGTAAAACATTTAAACATCAAATCGCGCCAGAAGACCGAAGTAAGCGGATTTTGCTGTAAATTCGCGTCCTCTCATAAAACGAGGTGGAGAACCCTCCCATGGACCTGCGCAAACTCAAGACGTTGATCGACCTCGTGTCCGAATCGAACGTCTCCGAACTCGAGATCACGGAAGCCGAAGGCAAGGTCCGGATCGTCAAGGGCGGTCCGGCGATGGTGCATGCCGTCGCCCAGCCCCAGGTGCTGCCTGCCGCCGTGGCCGCGCCCGCGCTGGCCGCCGCGCCCGCGCCGGCCGTGCCCGAAGCGCCCGCGGGCCATACCGTCAAGTCGCCCATGGTGGGAACCTTCTATCGTGCCTCCGCGCCCGGCGCCAAGTCCTTCGTCGAGGTCGGCGCCCAGGTCAAGGAAGGCGACACGATCTGCATCATCGAGGCGATGAAGATCCTCAACGAGATCGAAGCGGACAAGACTGGCACCGTCACCCAGATCCTGGTGGAGAACGGCCAGGCCGTCGAATACGGCCAGCCGCTGTTCATCATCGAATAAAGATGTTCAAGAAAATCCTCGTCGCCAATCGAGGCGAGATTGCGTTGCGCATCCAGCGCGCGTGCAGCGAGTTGGGCGTCAAGGCCGTCATGGTCTACTCCGAGGCTGACCGCGAAGCCAAGTACGTGAAGCTCGCGGAAGAGGCCGTCTGCATCGGCCCCGCGCCCTCGCCCCTCAGCTACCTGAACATGCCGGCCATCATCTCGGCGGCCGAAGTGACGGACGCCGAGGCCATCCACCCCGGCTACGGCTTCCTCTCGGAGAACGCCGATTTCGCCGAGCGGGTGGAAAAGAGCGGCTTCCAGTTCATCGGCCCGACGCCGGACAACATCCGCATGATGGGCGACAAGGTCTCGGCCAAGCAGGCCATGATCAAGGCCGGCGTGCCCTGCGTGCCCGGTTCCGAAGGCGAACTGCCGGACAACCCCGCCGAGATCCGCCGCATCGCCAAGGCCGTCGGCTACCCCGTGATCATCAAGGCGGCGGGCGGCGGCGGTGGCCGCGGCATGCGCGTGGTGCACACCGAAGCGGCGCTGATCAACGCGGTGCAGATGACGAAGGCCGAGGCCCAGGCCGCCTTCGGCAATCCCGCCGTGTACATGGAGAAGTTCCTCCAGAACCCGCGCCACATCGAGATCCAGGTGCTGGCCGACAAGTTCAAGAACGCGGTCTACCTGGGCGAGCGCGACTGCTCCATGCAGCGCCGCCACCAGAAGATCCTCGAGGAAGCGCCGGCCCCGGGCATCCCGCGCAAGCTGATCGAGAAGATCGGCGAGCGCTGCTCCGCCGCCTGCAAGAAGATCGGCTACCGCGGCGCGGGCACCTTCGAGTTCCTGTACGAGAACGGCGAGTTCTATTTCATCGAGATGAACACCCGCGTGCAGGTGGAGCACCCGGTGACCGAGCTCATCACCGGCATCGACATCGTCCGCACGCAGATCCAGGTGGCCGCCGGCGAGAAGCTGCCCTTCAAGCAGGGCGACATCGTGCTGCGCGGGCACGCCATCGAATGCCGCGTGAACGCCGAGGACCCGTACAACTTCGTGCCTTCGCCGGGGCGCATCACGCTGTGGCACCAGCCCGGCGGCCCGGGCGTGCGCGTGGACTCGCACGTGTACAACAACTACTTCGTGCCGCCCAACTACGACTCGATGATCGGCAAGATCATCGTGCACGGCGACACCCGCGAGCAGGCGCTGGCACGCATGCGCACGGCGCTGTCCGAGACGGTGGTGGAAGGCATCAAGACCAACATCCCGCTGCACCGCGAACTGATGGTCAACGCGAAGTTCATGGCCGGTGGCACCAACATCCACTACCTGGAAGAGTGGTTGTCCCACCACAAACGCTGATGTTCGAACTGCGCCTGCTGGCCCCCGAGGAACGCGTCGAAGCCGTCAGCGAGGCGCTGGACGCCCTCGACGCGCTCTCCATCTCGGTGGAGGACGCCGACGCCCAGACCCCGGCCGAACAGGCGCTGTTCGGCGAGCCCGGCATGCCGCCGCCCAAGGAGGGCTGGCAGCGTTCGCTGGTGGTGGCCCTGTTTGCCGAGGAGAAGCTCGCACGCGAAGCAGCCACGCTGCTGGAGCCGCAGGACTTCTTCGCCGGCTGCAAGCTGCTGGGCATCCAGCCGGTGCCCGACCAGGACTGGGTGCGGCTGACGCAATCGCAGTTCGAGCCGGTGGAGATCACGCCCAGCTTCTGGATCGTGCCGACCTGGCACGAGCCGCCGGCCGCGGCGCAGGAAGTGATCCGCCTGGATCCGGGCCTGGCCTTCGGCACCGGCACGCATCCCACCACCCGCATGTGCCTGCGCTGGATCGCCAACCATGCGCCGCGCGGCCAGCGCGTGCTGGACTACGGCTGCGGCTCGGGCATCCTCGCCATCGGCGCGGCCAAGTTCGGCGCGAGCGATATCGACGCGGTCGACATCGACGAGGCGGCGGTGCGCTCCACCGAGGACAACGCCCGCGCCAACAGCGTGACGCTGAACGCGGGCCTGCCCGATCGCGCCGGCGGCAAGTACCAGACCGTGCTGGCCAACATCCTGGCCACGCCCTTGAAGGTGCTGGCGCCGCTGCTTGCGGCGCATGTGGCCCCGGGCGGCTCGCTGGTGCTGGCCGGCATCCTGTCGCGCCAGGCCGACGAACTGAAGGCGGCCTACGCCCCCTATTGCCAGCTGCAGGTGAGCGACGAAGAGGACGGCTGGATCCTCATGACGGCCGCCCTGTAACCGGCCACCCTACAATCCCGGGCTCATGAGCCTGACCACCAGCTGTCCCGCCTGCGGCACGACTTTCCGCGTCGTGCCCGACCAGCTGAAGATTTCCGAAGGCTGGGTGCGCTGCGGCCATTGCTCCGAGGTGTTCGACGCCACGGCCAACCTCGCCGAGGAAGTGGTGGCGCCCGACGCGCCGGGCCCGGCTGCGCCCGCCCTGCCGCCGCAGCCGCCGGCCCTGGACGACGCCATTCGCGCGTGGGAGGCCACGGGCACGGCCGGCCTCAGCCAGCCCGCCAGCCTGTCCGGCCCGACCCCCGGCTTTGCAAGCAGCCCGGTGCCGCTGGCGCCACCGCCCGCGGCGACCGTGCCGCCGCCGGCCCCGGTCACCGCCCCCGAGCCCGTCGCATCGGCTGCGGGCCCGCGTTCGCGGCCCATGCCGCTGGCGACGCTGGCCGGCTCGGCACGGCCCTCGCGCGACTTCCCCCTGGACAGCCAGGCGCCCGAACCCACCGAGCTGGACGAGCCTTTCGTGTTCCGCCGCTCCGACCTGCTGGAAAGCGACGCCGGGCCCTCGGTCTATCCGCCCTCCGGCCCGCACATGGACAGCCGCCTGCCCTCGGAAGACGACGAGGAGGCCGAAGCCACGGCGCTGCGGGAGGTCTCCTTCGTGCGGCACGCGCGCCGCAAGGCCTTCTGGAAGCGCCCGCTGGTGCGCGTGTTCCTCACCCTGCTGCTGCTTGCGCTGGCCGCCCTGCTGGCGCTGCAATACGCCTGGCAGGAGCGCGACCGGCTCGCGCTGCTGCAGCCGCAGCTGCGGCCCGCGCTGGGCCTCATGTGCGAACGGCTGCACTGCACGCTGGGCCCGCCGCGGCAGATCGAATCGGTGGTGATCGACAGTTCCGGCTTCAACCGGCTGCGCAACGACACCTACAAGCTCAGCTTCGCGCTGCGCAACACCGCCCGCACGGACGTGGCCATGCCTTCGCTGGAGCTCACGCTCACCGACGCGCAGGACCAGCCGCTGCTGCGCCGCGTGCTGGCGCCCGCGGACCTGGGCGCGCGCGACGCCGCCATCGCCGCCGGCTCCGACTGGAGCGGCGCGGTGGGCATCGTGGTCAACACCAGCGGGGGCAGCCGGGTCGCCGGCTACCGCCTGCTGGCCTTCTATCCCTGAAACTTCCTCTTTCGAAAGACGCCATGGCAGCAGTCATCTGCGGATCCCTTGCCTTCGACACCATCATGACCTTCGAAGGCCGCTTCGCCGAGCAGATCCTGCCGGACCAGCTGCACATCCTCAACGTGTCCTTCCTGGTGCCCTCGCTGCGGCGCGACTTCGGCGGCTGCGCCGGCAACATCGCCTACAGCCTGAAGCTGCTGGGCGGCGAGCCGCTGCCCATGGGCGCGGTGGGCAACGACGGCACCGACTACCTGGTGCGCCTGCAGCAACTGGGGATCAGCACGGACTTCGTGCGCCAGGTGCAGGGCACCTACACCGCGCAGGCCATGATCATGACCGACCGCGACAACAACCAGATCACGGCCTTCCACCCGGGCGCGATGATGAACGCGCACGAGGTGCAGGTCACGCCGCGCAGCGACATCAAGCTGGGCATGATCTCGCCGGACGGCCGCGAAGCCATGCTGCAGCACGCGGCGCAGTTCAAGGCGGCCGGCATCCCCTTCGTGTTCGACCCGGGCCAGGGCCTGCCGATGTTCGACGGTCCCGAGCTGGCGCGCTTCATCGAGCAGTCGACCTGGGTCACCGTGAACGACTACGAAGGCAAGATGCTCAGCGAGCGCACCGGCTGGAGCAGCGCCGAGATCTCGAAGCGCACGCAGGGCCTGGTGGTCACGCTGGGCGGCGAGGGCTGCGAGGTGTGGATCAACGGCGAGAAGACCCACGTGCCGCCGGTGCAGGCCGCCGCGGTGGTGGACCCCACGGGCTGCGGCGACGCCTGGCGCGGCGCGCTGCTGTTCGGCCTGGAGCAGGGCTGGTCGCTGGCGAAGTGCGCGGCGCTGGGCAACCAGGTCGGCGCGATCAAGATCGCGAGCAGGGGGCCGCAGAACTATTCGCTTGAGGGGGTCCGGCGTTGAGCGTTGAGCGTTGAGCGTCCACGCCCAACGCCAAACGCTCAACCCTCACCGCCGTGCGTGCGTGACGCCGCCGTCCACGACGAGCGTCTCGCCCAGCACGTAGTCCCCGGCCCGCGATGCCAGGAAGATCGCCGCGCCTGCCATGTCGTCGTCGTTGCCGATGCGCCCGGCGGGCACGTGCTTCGCGACCTCCTCGCCGTGGTCGCGCGCTTCCTTGTTCATCTCGGAGGCGAAGGGCCCGGGCGCGATCGCGCTCATCACGATGTGGTCCTGCGCCAGCCGCAGCGCCATGCGCCTGGTCAGGTGGATCAGGCCCGCCTTGCTGGCGCTGTACGAGTAGGTCTCCCACATGTTGACGGAGATGCCGTCGATCGAGGCGATGTTGATCACCTTGGCCGGCCGCTCCGGCCTTGCCGCGCGCTTCAGCGCTCCGTGCAGCGCCTGGGTCAGGAAGAAGGGCGTCTTCATGTTCAGGTCCACCACCTTGTCCCAGCCCTTTTCCGGGAAGCTGTCGAAGCTCTCGCCCCAGGCAGCGCCGGCGTTGTTGACGAGGATGTCGAGGTGCGGCTCGCGCTTCTCGATCTCCGCGGCCAGCGCCTGCACGCCTTCCATGCCGGACACGTCGGCGGGCAGCGAGATGCAGGTGCCCAGCGCGGACAGCTCGCGCGCCGTCGCGTCGCAGGCTTGCGCCTTGCGCGCCGAGATGTAGACGCGCGCGCCCTGGCGCAGGTAGCCTGCCGCGATCATGCGGCCGATGCCGCGCGAGCCGCCGGTTACCAGCGCCACCCGGCCTTGCAGCGAGAAGAGGTCGTTCATGGTCTGCTCCTTGTGCCGCGCACGATAGCGCCGAGGGTTCGGGGAGCCAATCACCTGCATGACAGCATGGAAGCGCGCCGCTACCATCCGCCGCACGCAAGGAGGCGATCACGATGTTGCGCCATGGCTTCGTTTCCCTCGCAGCGGCGGCCCTGCTGCTGGCCGGCTGCGCCGCGCGCTCGCCGAATGCGGGCGCGATCCTGCAGCAGGCCGACGCCACCATGGGCGGCGCGCAGTTGAGGACGCTGCGCTACGCCGGCAGCGGCACCGGCGCCACCTACGGCCAGGCCTACCTGCCGGGCGGCGACTGGCCGCGCATCACCATCCCTTCCTACACGCGCTGGGTCGACTACGGCAATGCGGCGCTGCGCGAGGATTCGGTGCGCACGCGCGCCGAGCCCACCGGCGGTGGCGCGCTGCCGCCGCTGGGGACGGGCGAGCAGCGCACCTCCGCCTGGCTGCGCGGCGAGCAGGCCTGGAACGTCGCCAACAACCAGCCGGCGCCGGCGCCGGTGGCGCTGGACGCGCGCATCCACGACCTCTGGACCACGCCGCACGGCGCGGTGAAGGCGGCGCTGCGCCGGCCCGCCACCTTGCGCGACGAAGGCGGCGCGTCGGTCGTGGAGTTCGAGGAGCCGGGCCGCTTCAAGGCGAAGCTGTGGATCACGGACGGCCTGGTGCAGCGGATCGACTCGGTCGTGCCGAATCCGGTGACGGGCGACACGGCGGTGACCACGTTCTACAGCGGCTGGCGCGACTGGGCCGGCGTGCGCTTCCCCAGCCGCATCCAGCAGCGCCAGGGTGGTGGCGAGGTGCTGGACCTGGCCATCACCGAGGTGCAGGCCAATCCGCCGCTGGCGATCGAGGTGCCGCCGGGCATGAACTTCGCGGACCGGGTCGAGGTGCAGAAGGTCGCCGACGGCGTCTGGTTCCTGGGCGGCGGCTCGCACAACAGCGTGCTGGTGGAATTCGCCGACCACCTGCTGCTGGTCGAAAGCCCGCTGTACGACGGCCGCGCGCAGGCCGTGCTGGCGGCCGCGAAGCAGCTGGCGCCCGGCAAGGAGGTGCGCTACGTGCTGGATTCGCACCACCACTTCGACCATGCAGGAGGGCTGCGCGCCGCGGCTGCTGCAGGCGCGACGCTGGTGGTCCACGAGCAGGCGCGGCCCTGGTTCGAGCGGGCGTTCGCGCAGGCGAACACGGTGCATCCCGATGCGCTGGGGCAGTCGGGGCGGCGAGCGAACTTCACCGGCGTCGCCGGCCAGCGCACCTTCAGCGACGGCCAGCGCACCTTGCAGGTGTTCACGATCGAAGGCAGCCCGCATGCGCAGGCCTTCATGATGGCGTGGCTGCCGCGCGAACGCCTGCTGGTGGAAGCCGATGCCTGGACACCGGGCCCGCCGAACGCGCCGCCGCCGGCGCGGCCGAACGTGCTGAACGTGAACCTGGTGGAGAACATCGAGCGGCTGAAGCTGGATGTCGACCGCATCCTGCCGCTGCACGGGCGGGTGGCGAGCTACGCGGAGTTGCGCGCAGCCGCCGGCCGCTGAATCACTTCTTCGTGTTGCGGCGCTCGCGCCAGGCCAGCAGCTCGCCCACGATGCCCTTGCGGAAGGCCAGCACGCAGACGACGAAGATCACGCCGATGATCACGGTGACCCACTCGCCGACCTTGTCGGCCAGCATGTCCTGCAGCGAGATCACCACGCCGGCGCCCACGACCGGGCCGAAGAAGGTGCCGACGCCGCCCAGCAGGCTCATCAGGATCACTTCGCCGGACATCGACCAGTGCACGTCGGTCAGCGTCGCGAACTTCATCACCAGCGTTTTCAGCGAGCCGGCGAGGCCCGCGAGCGAGGCCGACAGCACGAAGGCGAGCAGCTTGTAGCGGTCCACCTCGTAGCCGAGCGAGATGGCGCGCGGCTCGTTCTCGCGGATCATCTTCAGCACCTGGCCGAAGGGCGAGGTGACCACCCGCAGGATGCCCAGGAAGCAGCCCACGAAGATGGCGAGCACCAGGTAGTACATGACGCGGTCGTCGCCCAGCGGGAGCAGGCCGAACAGCTTGCCGCGCTCGACACCCTGCAGGCCGTCCTCGCCGCCGGTGAAGGGCGCCTGCAGGCAGAGGAAGAACACCATTTGCGACAGCGCCAGCGTGATCATCGCGAAGTAGATGCCCTGGCGGCGGATCGCCACCAGCCCGAACACCAGCCCGAGCACGGCGCCGGCGGCGGCGCCGGCCGCGAGGCCGAGTTCCGGCGTCCAGCCCTGCTGCTTGACCAGCCAGCCGGTGACGTAGGCCGAGAAGCCGAAGAAGGCGGCATGGCCGAAGGACAGCAGGCCGGTGAAACCGAGCAGCAGGTTGAAGGCGCAGGCGAACAGCGCGAAGCACAGCAGCTTCATCACGAACACCGGGTACAGGCCGATCGCCGGGGCCAGCAGGGCCAGCACCAGCAGCGCGAGGTAGGTGTAGCGCGCGGCCTTGCCGATGCCCGTGGATGCCTGCGCGGGCGCCTGCGGCGCACCCAGTTCCAGGTCTCCGGCGACGGAGGTGGAGGGCGTGGACATGTCAGGCCTCCTTGCCGAACAGGCCGGCGGGTCGCACCATCAGGACGATCGCCATGATCACGAAGACGACGATGTTGGAGGCCTCGGGGTAGAACACGCGGGTGAAGCCTTCCACGACACCGAGCAGCAGGCCGGTGATGACGGAACCCATGATGGAGCCCATGCCGCCGATCACGACGACGGCGAACACCACGATGATCAGGTTGGAGCCCATGAGCGGCGTCACCTGGATGATCGGCGCGGCCAGCACGCCGGCGAGGCCCGCCAGCGCGGCGCCGGCGCCGTAGGTGAGCGTCACCATCAGCGGCACGTTGACGCCGAAGGCCTGCACCAGCTTCGCGTTCTCGGTGCCGGCGCGCAGGTAGGCGCCCAGGCGCGTGCGCTCGATCAGGAACCAGGTCGCGAGGCACACGGCGATCGAAGCGACCACGACCCAGGCCCGGTAGTTGGGCAGGATCATGAAGCCGAGGTTGCTGGCGCCGGACAGCAGGTCGGGCACCGGATAGGCCTGGCCGGACACGCCGTACTGCTTGCGGAAGACGCCTTCCAGGATCAGCGCCAGGCCGAAAGTGAGGAGCAGGCCGTACAGCGGGTCGAGGCCGTACAGGCGCTTGAGGAACAGCCGCTCGATGAGGGCGCCGAGGATGCCCACCGCCAGCGGCGCCAGCAGCAGCGCCCACCAGTAGCTGATGCCCCACTTGTCCATCAGGATCCACGCGACGAAGGCGCCCACCATGTAGAGGGCGCCGTGCGCGAAGTTCACGATATCCAGCAGCCCGAAGATCACCGCCAGGCCCAGGCTGAGCATGGCGTAGAAGGCGCCGTTGACCAGGCCCAGCATCAGCTGGCCGAGGAAGGCCTGGAGGGGGATTCCGAAGATTTCCATGAGCGGGGTGGGCGGCCGGGGCGCGGGCGCCCCGGCCTTGTCAGCTTACTTCTTCAGCAGCGAGCACTTCGACTCGGCCACCGTGGTGAAGGCCTGTTCGGCCGGCACCTTGGCCACGAGCTTGTAGTAGTCCCACGGCGTGTTGGAGTCCTTCGCGCTCTTCACCTGGAACAGGTACATCTCGTGCATCATCCGGCCGTCGGCGCGGACCTGGCCGTTCTTCTGGTAGAAGTCGTTGTACTTCATCGACTTCAGTTCGGCCATCACCTTGTCGGCGTCGGTGGTGCCCAGCTTTTGCACCGCCTTCAGGTAGTTCGTGACCGCGGAGTAGTCGGCCGCCTGCAGCGAGGACGGCATGCGCTTGTACTTCTCGAAGAAGCGCTTGGCGAACTTGCGCGACTCGTCGTCCTGGTTCCAGTACCAGCTGTCGGCCAGCTGCAGGCCTTCCGCGTTGGCCACGCCGATGGAGTGCACGTCGTTGATGAACACCAGCAGGCCGGCCACCTTCATCGACTTGGTGATGCCGAATTCCTTGGCCGCCTTCATCGCGTTGATGGTGTCGCCGCCGGCGTTGGCCAGGGCCAGGATGTCGGCCTTGGAGCCCTGCGCCTGCAGCAGGAAGGACGAGAAGTCGGAGGCGTTCAGCGGGTGCTTCACCGAGCCCACCACCGTGCCGCCGTTCTCCTTGACCACCTTGCTCGCGTCGGCTTCCAGCGACTGGCCGAAGGCGTAGTCGGCGGTCAGGAAGTACCACTTCTTGGCGCCGGCCTTCACCAGCGCGCCGGCGCCCACCTTGGCCAGGGCCACGGTGTCGTAGGCGTAGTGCACGGTGTAGGGCGAGCAGTCCTCGTTGGTCAGCCGGGCGGAGCCGGCGCCGATGGAGATGTACGGGCGGTGCTTTTCCTTGGTCACGCCGGCCATGGCCAGCGCGGTGCCGGAGCTGGTGCCACCCACCAGCATGGCCAGGTTCTGGTTGTCGATCCACTCGCGCGCCTTGGAGGCGGCGACGTCGGCCTTGTTCTGGTGGTCGGCGGAGAGGAACTCGATCGGGCGGTTCAGCACCTTGCCGCCGAAGTCCTCGATCGCCCACTTGATCATCTCGGCGCCGGCGGGGCCGTCGATGTCGGCGTACAGGCTGGACATGTCGGTGATGAAACCGATGCGAACCGGGCCGGTCTGGGCCTGCGCGAAAGCGCCGCCGGCGGCGAAGCCCACGGCCAGGGCGGCCACGATGGTCTTGAGTTTCATAGCACTTCTCTCCTTCTTGAAAGTGTTGTCAGACGCCCAGGTATTCCTGCAGCATGCCCATGTTCGCGCCCAGTTCGGACTGGGTGAACTCCTTGACGATCCGCCCGTGCTCCATCACGTAGAAGCGGTCGGCCAGCGGCGCGGCGAAGCGGAAGTTCTGCTCCACCAGCACCACCGTGAAGCCCTTGGCTTTCAGCGTGCGGATGGTCTCGGCCAGCTTCTGCACGATGACCGGCGCCAGGCCTTCGGAAATCTCGTCCAGCAGCAGCAGGCGCGCGCCGGTGCGCAGGATGCGCGCCACTGCCAGCATCTGCTGCTCGCCACCCGAAAGCCGCGTGCCCGGGCTGGCGGCGCGCTCCTTCAGGTTGGGAAACATGTCGTAGATCTCGGCCACGCCCATGCCGCCGTCGGCGATGGCCGGAGGCAGCAGCAGGTTCTCCTCGGCCGACAGGCTGGCGAAGATGCCGCGCTCTTCCGGGCAGTAGCCCACGCCCAGCTTCGCCACGCGATGCGGGGGCAGGTTGATCGCCTCCTGGCCGCGGATGCGGATGGAGCCGGTGCGGCGGCCGGTGAGGCCGACGATGGCGCGCATGGTGGTCGTGCGCCCGGCGCCGTTGCGCCCGAGGATCGACACCACCTCGCCCTCGTTCACGGTGAGGTTCACGCCGTGCAGCACGTGCGATTCGCCGTACCAGGCGTGCAGGTCGGCTATGCGCAGCATCTCGGTGCCGGCCATGTCAGTGGGCTCCCTGCAGTTCGGTGTCGGCGCTGCCCATGTAGGCCTCGATCACCTGCGGGTTCTTCGAGACCTCGGCATACGGGCCGTCGGCGATGACGGCGCCGCGCTGCAGCACCGTGATGCGGTCGGCGATGGAGGACACGACGTTCATGTTGTGCTCGACCATCAGGATGGTGCGGCCAGCCGAGACCTTCTTGATCAGTTCGGTCACGCGGTGGACGTCCTCGTGGCCCATGCCCTGGGTCGGTTCGTCCAGCAGCATCAGCTCCGGCTCCAGCGCCATCGTGGTGGCCAGTTCCAGGGCGCGCTTGCGGCCATAGGGCAGGTTGACGGTGTGCTCGTGGGCGAAGGCCTGCAGGTCCACGGCTTCCAGCAGTTCCATGGCGCGCTCGTGCAGGGGATAGAGCGAGCTTTCCGGCTTCCAGAAGTGGAAGGAGGTGCCCAGGCCGCGCTGCAGGGCGGCGCGCACGTTCTCCAGCGCGGTCAGGTGCGGGAACACGGCCGAGATCTGGAAGGAGCGGACGATGCCGCGGCGGGCGGTCTGCGCCGGCCTTTCGCTGGTGATGTCCGTCCCGCGGTAGGTAATGGTGCCGCGGGTGGGCGGCAGGAACTTCGTCAGCAGGTTGAAGAAGGTGGTCTTGCCGGCGCCATTGGGGCCGATCAGCGCATGGATGTCGCCCCGGCGCACCTTCAAATCCACCTTGTTCACCGCCACGAAGCCCTTGAACTCCTTGGTGAGGCCCTGGGTTTCCAGGATGGTTTCGGTGGACGACAAGGCTTTCCTTCCGCGGTGCGCGTGCTGGGGCGGAATGGTGCTGTCGCTGCTGCAGCGCAGAAAGGGGGTAAGCCCTAGGTCCGGCGGATTCCGGCTGTCAGGATGCTGACTCGCCGCTAGTTCCCGTACAGGTAGTTCGGCAGCCAAAGAGTCATGCCGGGCCAGATGTACATGAAGACCATGCAGATGATCACGATGATCATGTAGGGCATCATCCCCGCGAAGATCTGGTTGATCGTCACGTGGGGCGGCGAGACGCCCTTCAGGTAGAAGGCCGACATGGCCACCGGCGGCGACAGGAAGGCTGCCTGCAGGTTCACGAACACCAGCACGCCCCACAGCATCGGGTCGATGTGGAAGTGCTGCAGCAGCGGCAGGAAGATGGGCACGAAGATCACGATGATCTCGGTCCACTCCAGCGGCCAGCCCAGCACGAAGATGATGGCCTGCGACAGCAGCATGAACTGGATCGGCGTCATGTTCAGGCTGAGCACCCAGTGCTCCACCAGGCCCTGGCCGCCCAGGATGGCGAACACGGCGGAGAAGATGGCCGAGCCGATGAACAGCCAGCACACCATGGCGGTGGTCTTGGCGGTGAGGAACACCGCCTCCTTGGTGCGCTGCCAGGTCAGCGTCTTCGCCTGCCAGGCCATGAGGAAGGCGCCCGCGGCGCCCACCCCGGCCGACTCGGTGGCGGTGGTGATGCCGAACAGGATGACCGCCAGCACCACGAAGGTGAGGATGCCCAGCGGCATCACCGACGAGGTCAGCATGCGCAGGATCTCGAACTGCTCGGCGTCGAACTGCCAGTAGTACCAGGCCAGCACCAGCGCGAGCGCCGCGGTGATGAGCCAGAAGCCGATGTAGAACTCCACCGGCACGGCGGCGTGGCTCGCCTCGGCCTGGGGCTCGTCCAGCCGCTTGAGCGTGTCGCCGGAAGAGGGCGGGCTGGCCGCGGCGCTGTCGGCGCCTGGGGGCTCCTGCAGGCCGCCCGAGGCGGCGGGCGCCTGTTCCGCGCCCGGCGGTTCGGCCAGGGCGGTCGAGGAGGGAGGCGCCGCCGTGTCCGAGCCGGGCGGCTCCTGCAGTCCGCCGGCGCCCGGCGGCGGGGCCGGCGCGTCTGCTTGCCGGGCCGCGGGCGCGCTGATGGCCGGGTTGTCGTCCTGCTGCGAATGGATCACCACGTACCACCAGGTCGTGCCCATGGTGACCACCGCCAGCAGCAGCGGGACGCTGGCGATGCCCAGACCGCGCAGCAGCTGCCCCGCACCCAGGCTGGGCGCGACGCTGACGGCGCCGCCGGCCGGCACGGCCAGGGCCTTGCGCGGGGCGACGAGGGCGGCAAACAGCGCCGGCAGCATGCGGCGCGAATAGGCGGTGGACAGGTGCCCCAGCCACTCGGGGATAGCCACCTTCATCTGCTCCGGCGGCAGCCGCGGGGCGATCTTCGGGTTGATCAGCACCCAGCCGACCACGTACACCAGGTACAGCAAGGCGAGGAAGAAGCCCGGGAACATCGCCGCCGCATACAGCTTCACCACCGACTGGCCCGTGACCGCGGCGTACACGATGATCATCACCGAGGGCGGGATCAGGATGCCCAGCGTGCCGCCGGCGGTGATGACGCCGGAGGCGAGCTTCACGTCGTAGCCGGCGTTGAGCATCGGCCGCATGGCGATGACGCCCATCAGCACCACCACCGCGCCCACCAGGCCGGAGGCGATGCCCCAGAAGGTGCAGATGATCAGCGTGGTGACCGCCAGCGAGCCGGGCACGCGGCGGAAGGCGAGTTGCACGCTGTAGAACATCTTGTCCACCAGGGCGCCGCGTTCCATGACGTAGCCCATGAGCACGAACAGCGGGATGGAGATCAGCGTGTCGTTGTTCATCGCCCCGAAGGCGCGCTGCACCATCAGGTCGAAGATGCGGTTGTCCCAGAAGTGGACGGCGGGGTCGTAGAAGGCGACCCAGCCGAACATGATGCCCAGGCCCATGAGCGTGAACGCCGTGGGGAAGCCGAGCATGATGACGACGACGATCAGCGCGAGCATCGTCAGGCCCAGCGCCTCGTTGCTGACGGCGGTGAAGAGCGCGTTCATTCCTGCTCCATGCGCTGGCGCGCCGCTTCGTCGATGGACTTGGCCCGGGCGATGGCGTCCTGCTTCGCCTGTTCGTCCACGTAGGTGCTGCCTTGGAGCTGCTGTTCGACGACGTCGATTTCCTGCGCGTCGTCCAGCCGTGGCGTCCATTCGCCGGTCTTCAGGCAGAGGACGCAGCGGACCATCTCGGACACCCCTTGCACCAGCACCGTGGCGCCGGCCAGGGGGATGATGAACTTGAAGGGGTAGATCGGCAGCGGCACCGCGTTGAACGTGGTCTCGTGGATGCGCAGCGCGTCGCCGGCGTAGACCCAGCCCGCCCAGGTCAGGGCCAGGATGCCGGGCAGGAAGAACAGCACGAACAGCACCAGGTCCAGGAAGGCCTGCTTGCGCGGCTTCATGCTGCCGTACAGGAAGTCGCCGCGCACGTGGGCGTCCTGCGCCAGCGCGTAGGCGCCGGACATCATGAACAGGGTGCCGTACATCATGTTGCTCACGTCGAACACCCAGGCCGTGGGCATGTTCAGCAGGTAGCGCTTGAACACCTCCACCACGACGAGCAGCATGAGCGCGACGATCAGCCAGGCGAAGGCCTTGCCGACCCAGGTGCTCGCCGACTCGGTGGCGTGCAGCAGTTTGGCGATGGTCATGTTGTATGCGTTGCTTCAAAAAAGGGGCCAGGGGATCCCGGCCCCTAGCCCCTCGCTACGGCGCGGAAAACGCTCAGGCCTTCTTGGTGCCGAAATAGCGGTCGTAGGCGACGCGGAAGTTCACCTCGTAGTCGAAGTTCCACTGGCCGGCGCGCTTGGCGAACTCGCGCTGCGAGTCGAGCACCTTCTTGAAGAACGGGTTCTCGCCCGACTTCTTGGCGACCACCTTGTCCCAGGCATCGAGCTGCGCCTTCAGGATGGAGTCCGGCGTCTTGTAGAAGGCGACGCGGTCCTTGGTCTTGAGCTCGATGTAGTCCTGCGAGTTGCGGTCGATCGACTTCCAGCTGAAGTCCGCCGAGGCGGCCTGCACGGCGTAATCGACGATGTGCTTCACCTCCTGCGGCAAGGTGTTGTACTTGGCCTTGTTGAACAGCACTTCGAACTGTTCGCCGCTCTGGTGGAAGCTTTGCAGCATGCAGTTCTTGGCCACGTCCGGGAAGCCCAGCGCCCGGTCGGAGGAGGCGTTGTTGAACTCCGCCGCCTCGATCAGCCCGCGGTCCAGCGCCGGCACGATGTCGCCGCCAGGCAACGGGTTCACCGCGGCGCCCAGCTCGGTGAACATGTCCACCGCCAGGCCC
Organism: Ramlibacter agri; assembly: GCF_012927085.1. NCBI lineage: Bacteria > Pseudomonadati > Pseudomonadota > Betaproteobacteria > Burkholderiales > Comamonadaceae > Ramlibacter > Ramlibacter agri. The sequence continues at coordinate 1,167,650 of NZ_JABBFX010000003.1, forward strand.
ACCGTGCGGTACTTCAGGCCCTTCATCTGGGAGATGTTGGAGATCGGCTTCTTGAACCAGCCCAGGGGCTGCGTCTGCATCGGGCCATAGAGGTAGGAGACGACGTCCATGTTGATGGACTTGTAGATCTCCTCCAGCAGCGCCTTGCCGCCGCCGTAGTAGTGCCAGGCCAGCACCATGTTGGGGTTCATGCCGAAGGCCGGGCCCGAACCCCAGAGCGCGAGCGCGGAGTTCTTGCCGTAGTGGTAGGCGACCACGCCGTGGCCGCCGTCGAGGGTGCCCTTGTTCACCGCCTCCAGCAGCTGGAAGGCGGGCACCACGGCGCCGGCGGGCAGCACCTCGATCTTCAGCCGGCTGCCGGCCATGTCGTTCACCTTCTTCGCGAAGTCCTGGGCGAACTCGTGGAAGATGTCCTTGGCCGGCCAGGTGCTCTGGAACCGGAACGACGTCGTCTGCGCGACGGAAACCATGGGCGCCGACATCGCGCCAGCGGCGACCGCTGCTCCCTTGAGCAGGCTGCGGCGCCGAGTGCTCTTGCTCTCGGTCATCTTTTGTCTCCTTGCGTTGGAATCGTTAGCAAGCTATCTTTGATTCGGACCCCTGGACACCAGTGATGGGGTTTACACGGAGGCTGACCGGCACCTGACGAATGGCGCCGGCCGGCAACGAACAAGACGCAAAAGGAGACAGGATGGATCGCCGGAATTTCTTCTCGGGCACGGCCGCGGCCGCGGCCACCGGGCTGGCGGGCTGCGCCTCGGTGGGCAATGCCGCCAGCGGCGCGCGCACGCCCTTCGCCGTGAGCACCACCACGGTGCCCATCGTGGGCAGCGACGAGGTCTACCCGGTGCGCCGCATCTACTGCATCGGGCGCAACTACGCCGCCCATGCGCGCGAGATGGGCTCCGATCCCAACCGCGAGCCGCCCTTCTTCTTCCAGAAGCCGACGGATGCGATCCAGTTCGTGGCCACGGGCACGGTGGCCGACCACCCGTATCCGAGCCTGACCAAGAACTACCACTACGAAGCGGAGCTGGTGGCCTTCATCGGCCGCGGCGGCCGGAACATCCCGGTGGCGAGCGCGCTCGAGCACGTCTACGGCTACACCCTGGGCCTGGACATGACGCGGCGCGACCTGCAGCGCGCCATGGGCGACGAGAAGAAGCCCTGGGAGATCGGCAAGAGCTTCGACCACTCGGCGCCCATGGGCCCGGTGCACCGCGTCGCGGAGATCGGCCACTTCACCAAGGGCGCCATCTGGCTCAAGGTGAACGGCGCCACCAAGCAGAGCGCCAACCTCGACCAGATGATCTGGTCGGTGGCCGAGCAGATCGCCAAGCTGTCGGAAGCCAACGAGCTGTATCCCGGCGACATCATCTATTCCGGCACGCCGGAGAACGTGGGCCCGGTGGTGCGCGGCGACCTGATCGAAATGCACATCGACGGCCTGCCCAACCTCAGCGTCCGAATCGTCTGAAACCGCGGGAGGCGCGTGCCGGATAATCGCCGGCATGAACGCTCCCGCCTCCTCCTCCCCGGCCGCGGGCCGCGACCAGGTACGCCCGGCCGACGGCTACGCGGGTGATGTCACTCCCGAACTGGCCTGCCGATGGTGGCAGGCCGGCGACGCCGTCCTGGTGGACGTGCGCACCGATGCCGAACGCGAATGGGTCGGCTTCGTCCCCGGCGCCGTGCCGCTGGCCTGGAAGCAATGGCCCGGCATGCAGGTCGACGCCGCCTACGGCGAGCACCTGCGCGCCGCCGTCCCGGCCGGCAAGAAAGTGGTGCTGCTGTGCCGCAGCGGCGTCCGCTCCATCGCCGCGGCCAAGGCCGCCGCCCAGGCCGGTTTCGAGGCCTACAACATCCTCGAAGGCTTCGAAGGCGACACCGACGAAGAAGGCCACCGCAACCGCAAGGGCGGCTGGCGCCTGCGCGGCCTGCCCTGGCGGCAGAACTGAACTCCTCTCCTGAAAGCGAACCCATGGCAGTCAACCTGAGCGCGCCCAGCGCGGCCTCGCTGCACCCCGTGCCCGGCGTCTCCATCGGCGTCGCCGAGGCGAACGTCCGCAAGGCCAACCGCAAGGACCTCACCGTGTTCCTGCTGGAGCCGGGCGCTTCGGTCGGTGGCGTCTTCACCCAGAACCGCTTCTGCGCCGCCCCGGTGCAGGTGTGCCGCGAGCACCTGGCCAGCGGCGACATCCGCGCGCTCGTCATCAACACCGGCAACGCCAATGCCGGCACCGGCGAGGACGGCCTGGTGCGCGCTCGCCAGACCTGCATCGCCGCCGCGCGCCTGCTGAACCTGGCGCCGGAACAGGTGCTGCCGTTCTCCACCGGCGTGATCATGGAACCGCTGCCGGTGGACCGCATCGAGAAGGGCTTGCCGGCCGCCATCGACGACGCCCAGCCGCAGCACTGGCTGCGGGCCGCCGAAGGCATCATGACCACCGACACCATCGCCAAGGCCTTCAGCCGCCAGGTGCAGGTGGACGGCGTGACCGTCACCGTCACCGGCATCAGCAAGGGCGCCGGCATGATCCGGCCCAACATGGCGACCATGCTGGGTTTCCTGGCCACCGATGCCCAGGTCGACGCCAGGCTGCTGCCGGCGCTGGCCTTCGAACTGGCGGAAGGTTCGTTCAACCGCGCCACGGTCGACGGCGACACCTCCACCAACGACTCCTTCATTGTCATCGCCAGCAACAAGGCGAAGCACGCGAAGATCACTTCGCTGGACACGCCGGCAGGCCAGGCGCTGAAGGGCGCGATGCTGGAAGTGGCGCGCCTGCTGGCGCAAGCCATCGTGCGCGACGGCGAGGGCGCGACCAAGTTCATCACGGTCCGCGTCGAGGGCGGCAAGACCGGCGCCGAATGCCGCCAGGTCGCGTACGCCATCGCGCACTCGCCGCTGGTGAAGACCGCCTTCTTCGCCAGCGACCCCAACCTGGGCCGCATCCTGGCGGCGGTCGGCTACGCCGGCATCACCGACCTGGACCAGACGAAGATCGACCTCTACCTCGACGACGTGCACGTGGCCGTCGGCGGCGGCCGCAACCCGTCCTACCGCGAGGAAGACGGCCAGCGCGTGATGAAGCAGAGCGAGATTACCGTGCGCGTCGTCCTGGGCCGCGGCAATGCCGCCGACCAGGTGTGGACCTGCGACTTCAGCCACGACTACGTGAGCATCAACGCCGACTACCGTTCATGACCGACAAGTTCGACACGCTGATCGCGCGCGCCATGACACTGCTCGATCGCCTCGAAGCGGTCCTGCCGCAACCGCTGTCCGCCCCCGACTGGAACGAGTCCATCGCCTGGCGCTATCGCAAGCGCGCGAGCGGCCATGGCGTGCTGGAACCGGTGCGCCACGTCGCCAGCATCGCGCTGGACGACCTGAAGGAGATCGAGCCGCAGAAGGAGAAGATCCAGCGCAACACGCTGCAGTTCGTGCAGGGCCACCCGGCCAACAACGTGCTGCTGACCGGCGCGCGCGGCACCGGCAAGTCTTCGCTGGTGAAGGCCTGCCTCAACGAGTATGCGAAGCAGGGCCTGCGCCTGATCGAGATCGACAAGGCCGACATGGTGGACCTGCCGGACGTCATCGACATCGTCTCCAGCCGGCCCGAGAAGTTCATGGTCTTCTGCGACGACCTGAGCTTCGAGGAGGGCGAGCCGGGCTACAAGGCGCTGAAATCCATCCTGGACGGCTCGGTGGCCGCGGCCACGCCCAACGTGCTGATCTACGCCACCAGCAACCGGCGCCACCTGCTGCCGGAGTACATGAAGGAAAACCTCACCTACAAGCACACCGACGACGGCGAGGTGCATCCGGGCGAGGTGGTGGAAGAGAAGATCTCGCTGTCCGAGCGCTTCGGCCTGTGGGTGAGCTTCTATCCCTTCAGCCAGGACGAATACCTGCACATCTGCGCGACCTGGCTGGCGCACTTCGGCGTGCCAGCGGCGGAGATCGAAGCGGCGCGGCCCGAAGCGCTGGTGTGGGCGCTGGAGCGCGCCTCGCGCAGCGGCCGCGTGGCCTACCAGTTCGCGCGTGACTACGCCGGACGGCATCACGCATGACCGGGAAGCCGGTGCTCGTCGCCCACGGTGATCGTCCGCGTGAAGGCGGCCCGGATCGCAAGGAGGTCGAGGTCGCGGTCGGCGTACTCATTCGAGCGGACGGTGCCTTTCTGCTCACCTCGCGTCCCGCGGGCAAGGTGTACGAGGGCTACTGGGAATATCCCGGCGGCAAAGTGGAAGCCGGCGAGACGGTGGAACAGGCGCTGCGGCGCGAGCTGATCGAGGAGATCGGCGTCACCATTGGCGCCGTGCATCCGTGGAAAGTCGAGCGCGTCGACTATCCGCATGCGCTCGTGCGCCTGAACTTCTGCAAGGTCTACGAGTGGACCGGCGAACTGCACATGCACGAGGGGCAGCAGTACGCGTGGCAGCAGTTGCCGGTGACGGTGCAGCCCGTGTTGCCGGGGACGGTGCCGGTGCTTCAGTGGTTCGCCGAGGAACGCGGCTTCGAAGGGCCGACGCACTCCTGACCCGGAACTATTGTTCCTTCGGATCCCCGAAGGGCAGGTCGTCCGGCGGCGTCTCGTCGGGCATGCGAAAACTCTCGCTGGCCCACGCGCCCAGGTCCATGTTCTTGCAGCGCTCGCTGCAGAAGGGGCGGAAGGGATTGCTGGGCGCGTACACGCTGTCGCCGCTGCAGGCGGGGCAGCGCACGAGACGGGGCTTCGCGCTACGGGTGGCCATCAAGCGCAGAGCGTCAGCTCGAAGGGGACGCTGTCGGTGCTGGGCACCATGCGCTCGCTGTCCTGCCGCATCAGGCGCACCGAGGCGATCAAGCGGTTGCCGCTGATTTCCGGCACCAGGCCCAGGGCCGGGTCGATGCGCAGGCGCAGCAACTGGAAGGTGCGGCCCTGCGGCAGGTTCTGCTGCAACTGGCCGCCGGTGGCGATCACCTTCTGCGGCATGCCGGTATCGCGCAGCAGCTTCAGCAGCAGGTGCAGGGCTTCGGCGGTCGGCCCCAGGGTGGAAGCCCAGCGCTCGAGGTCGGCGCGCCGTTCCTCGGCGGAATGGTGCTGCCAGGCGTAGTAGCCAGGCAGGTCGAATTCGCAGGTGCCCCCCGGGATGCTGGCGCGGCTGCGGATGCTCATGAGCCACTCGTTCTCGGTGAGCGGATGGCCGGCCTTGCCCGGGGTGCTGTTCAGGGCGCCGAAGCAGCGGTCGATGCGGGCGATGATCTCGTCCAGCACCGCCTCGGACACGCCCGGGTTGCCGCGATAGGCATTGAGCATGCCCTTCTGCCGCTCGAGGTCCTTCATCGTGTCGGACTTCAGGTCGGCGCGCGCGGCGACGTCCATCACCTCGAAGATGGTGGACAGCGCGAAATGGTGGTCCAGCGGGTGGCTGCGGGGAATCAGCTCGCCCAGGCGGCGGAACAGGTGTTCCAACCGCAGGTAGGTCCGGATGCGTTCGTTGAAAGGGTATTCGTAGAGGATCACGCTCGGGCGGTGCGCTTGGGGCTGGCGGCGGCAGGCGCCATCATAGCCCGAAGGATCGTGCCGCCTGTTCCACTTCGCTTCGCAATGCCGCCAGGGACAACCCTTCGTTGCAAACAACGAGGTCGGCCGCGGCCAGCCGCAGCGCGCGCGGCGCCTGGGCGGCGATGATGGCGCGCACCTGCTCCGGCGCCAGGGCGCTGCGGGCGACCACCCGCCTCACCTGGGTCTCCGGCTCGCAGTCGACCACCAGCACGCGGTCCAACTGCGCGCGCCAGCGGCCGGATTCCACCAGCAGGGGGATGTCGAACACGATGCAGGCCGCGCCTGCGGCCAGCGCGTTCCCGACCTGGCGCTCGATCTCCTGGCCCACCAGCGGATGGATGATGGCCTCGAGCTGCCGGCGCGCTTCGGGCTGCGCATAGGCGCGTTCGCGCATGCGTTCGCGGTCCAGCGCGCCGTCGGCGGTGACGAACTCCGGGCCGAACTGCACGCGAATCGCCGGGATCGCCAGCCCGCCCGAGGCCGTGGTGGCGCGCGAGATCGCGTCCGCGTCGACGGGCACGGCCCCGCGTTCCTGCAGCATGGCGAGCACCGTGCTCTTGCCGCTACCGATGCCACCGGTCAGGCCGATGCGGACGGCCATGCTTTCTTCCTCAGTGCGAGCCGAAGGGGAAGGCGAAGGGCAGCAGGTCCGGCACCGCCGCCGGGCCCAGCACGAAGCACAGCATGCCGGCGCCGGCCAGGTAGGGGCCGAAGGGCATGGGGATGTCCTTGTTGGCGATCTTGCCCACGACCAGCAGCACGATGCCGAGCACGGCGCCGACGATGGAGGACAGCAGCACGATGGCCAGCAGGTATTCCGCTCCGAACCAGGCCCCCAGCGCGGCCAGCAGCTTGAAGTCGCCGTAGCCCATGCCTTCCTTGCCGGTGGCCAGCTTGAACAGCTGGAAGATCACCCAGAACACCAGGTAGCCCAGCGCAGCGCCCCACACCGCCGAAACCAGCGCCACGCCGGTGAAGCCCACCGCCGAAGCGAGCAGGCCCAGCCACAGCAGCGTGTAGTTGAGGTCGTCGGGCAGGATCTGGGTGTCGAAGTCGATCAGGAACTGGCAGATCAGCAGCGCCGCGAAGGCCGCCCAGGCCGCCGCGTGCAGCGTGAAGCCGAAGCGCCAGCCGCACAGCGCGAACAGGGCAGCCGTCACCAGCTCCACGACCGGGTAGCGCATGCCGATCCTGGTGCCGCATTGCGAGCACTTGCCGCGCAGCACCAGGTAGCTCAGCACCGGGATGTTCTCGTACCAGCGGATCTGGTGGCCGCACTGGCGGCAGCGCGAGCGCGGCGTCACCAGGTTGAAGGTGTCGGTCTCGGCGACCGGCTGGCCGGTGAAGTCCGCGGCTTCCGCGGCCCATTGCCGCTCCAGCATCTTGGGGAAGCGGTAGATGACGACGTTGAGGAAGCTCCCCACGAGCAGGCCGAAGACGCCGGCCAGCGCGGCGTCGAGCACGAAACCATCCAGCATCAGACCACCGAACCCAGCTTGAAGATAGGCAGGTACATCGACACCACGATGCCGCCGATCAGGCCGCCCAGGAACACGATGATGATCGGCTCCATCAGGCTCGAGAGGCCGGCCACCATGTCGTCCACTTCCGCTTCGTAGAAGTCGGCCGCCTTGCCCAGCATGTGGTCGATGGAGCCGGATTCCTCGCCGATCGCGCACATCTGCAGCACCATCGACGGGAACACGTTGGCGTTGGACATCGCCGCGGTCAGGCTGGTGCCGGTGGACACCTCCTGCTGGATCCGCGCCGTGGCGGTGGCGTACACGGAATTCCCGGAGGCGCCGCCCACGGAGTCCAGCGCTTCCACCAGCGGCACGCCGGCGGCGAACATGGTGGCCAGCGTGCGGGTCCAGCGGGCAATGACCGACTTGTAGACCAGGTCGCCGAACACCGGCAGCTTGAGCATCAGGCGGTCCATGAAGGCCTGCATCTTCTCGTTGCGCCTCCAGGCCTGCATGAAGAAGTACAGGCCGCCACCCAGGCCGCCGAAGATCAGCCACCACCACTTCACGAAGAACTCGGACAGGGCGATCACGAACAGCGTGGGCGCGGGCAGGTCGGCGCCGAAGGAGCTGAACACCTCCTTGAACGCCGGGATCACGAAGATCATGATCACGGACACCACGACGAAGGCCACCACGACCACCGAGATCGGGTACATCAGCGCCGACTTGATCTTGGACTTGATCGCCTCGGTCTTTTCCATGTAGGTGGCCAGGCGGTCCAGCAGGCTTTCCAGGATACCGGCCGCTTCACCGGCTTCCACCAGGTTGCAGTACAGGCTGTCGAAGTACAGCGGGTACTTGCGGAACGCCGCCGACAGCGACGTGCCGGTCTCGACGTCGGTGCGGACGTCGTTCAGCAGCTTGGTGACGCTGGCGTTGGCGTTGCCGCGGCCCACGATGTCGAAGGCCTGCAGCAGCGGCACGCCGGCCTTCATCATGGTCGCCAGCTGCCGGGTGAAGATCGCGATGTCCTTCGGCTTGATCTTCTTGCCGGAGCGCATGCGGCGCTTCTTGATCTTGGACGGCGTCACGCCCTGCCTGCGCAGGGACGACATGACCTGGTTCTCGCCCGCGGCGCGCGTCTCGCCGCGCACCTGCTTGCCGTTGCGATCCCGACCTTCCCATTCGAAAACGAACTCGGTGATCTTCGTTGTTGCCGTAGCCATGGGGGCTCCTCTTACGACTCTCTCGTTTTATTCGTGCGTCACGACTCGTTCGTGCAGGCCAGCACTTCCTCGAGGGATGTGAGGCCCTGCTTGACCTTGTGCAGGCCCGATTCGCGCAGGCTGCGCACGCCTTCCTGCTTCGCCTGCTTCGCGATCTCCAGCGCGCTGCCGTCGGCGAGGATGATGCGCTGCATGTCCTCGCTGATCGGCATCACCTGGTAGATGCCCACCCGGCCCTTGTAGCCGTTGTTGCAGGCGCTGCAGCCCACGGGGTGGTAGGGCGTCCAGCTGCCGTCGACGTCTTCCTCCTTGAAGCCCGCGTCCAGCAGCGTCTCGTAGGGGATGTCCATCGGCTTCTTGCACTGGACGCACAGGCGGCGCGCCAGGCGCTGCGCCGTGATCAGGATCACGGACGAAGCGATGTTGAAGGGCGCGATGCCCATGTTGCGCATCCGGGTCAGCGTGGTCGGCGCGTCGTTGGTGTGCAGCGTGGACATCACCAAGTGGCCGGTCTGGGCGGCCTTGATGGCGATGTCGGCGGTTTCCAGGTCCCGGATTTCGCCCACCATGATGATGTCCGGATCCTGGCGCAGGAAGGCCTTCAGCGCCACCGAGAAGGTCAGGCCCGCCTTGTCGTTCACGTTCACCTGGTTCACGCCAGGCAAGTTGATTTCCGCCGGGTCTTCCGCGGTGGAAATGTTCACGCCCGGCTTGTTCAGCAGGTTCAGGCAGGTGTACAGCGACACCGTCTTGCCGGAGCCCGTGGGCCCGGTTACCAGGATCATGCCGTAGGGGCGGCCGATGGCCTCCATCAGGCGTTCCTTCTCCTCGGGCTCGTAGCCCAGGGCGTCGATGCCCAGCCTGGCGGAGCTCGGGTCGAGAATACGGATCACGATCTTCTCGCCGAACAGCGTCGGCAAGGTCGAGACCCGGAAGTCGATGACACGGTCGGCGCTGACCTTCAGCTTCATCCGGCCGTCCTGCGGCACCCGCTTCTCGGAGATGTCCATGCGGGAGATCACCTTGATGCGGGAGGCCAGCTTGTCCTTGATCGCGGCCGGCGGCGAGGCGATCTCGCGCAGCTCGCCGTCGATGCGGAAGCGGACGCGGTAGGTGTGCTCGAAGGGCTCGAAGTGCAGGTCCGACGCGCGGGCGCCGATGGCGTCCAGCAGCATCTTGTGCAGGAACTTGACGACCGGCGCGTCGTCGACGTCGGAGACGGCGCCCTGGTCCTCCTCCTGGTTCGTCGTGTCCATGCTGGACTCGTCGAACTCGAAGTCGTCGCCGATGATGCTGTCCATCGCCTCCGAGGTGGAGGTGCCGACGGCCTCGACCATCTTGGTCAGCTTGTCGTACTCCGCGATGATCCAGTCCACGCCCATCTGGGTGGCGAACTTGATCTTCTCGGCGGCCTGCTGGTCCGACGGGTCGGCGGTGGCGACGATCAGGCGGTTGTTGCGCTTGGACAGGACCACCACGCGGAAGTCCTGGCTGATCCGGCCATCCAGGAGGCCTTTGGGCAGGCGCTGGATGTCGAGGGCGTCCAGGTCCAGCAGCGGCGCGCCGAAGGCGGCCGACATCGTGTGGGCGAGGTCGGCGGCGGAGACGGCGCCGGTGCCGGTGAGCTCGGCGATGAAGCTGATGCGCTTGGTCTGGGCCTTGCGGTAGATCTCTTCGGCGGACTTCTGCCCCAGCTTCCCGGCGGAAATGAGGGCGCGCGCGAGGCCCGGCAACGCTACGGCTGTGGCTTCAGTGGCGGGATCGACGGCGGCCATGGACGGTGTTGTTCAACGTATGGATACAAGACTTCCCAGAATGGAAGTCAATTGCGATCATCCCGAAAAGCCGAGGTGGTGTAAACGATCGAGTGGCTTATGGGGGGCGAGCAGTTGGTAGGAAGTCACGCCTTGGGGGATGATGCACCCGTTTGGCAATGGCTTGTTACTTCCGGCGTGGCGGATGCCGCAAAAAGAAACGGCCCGCCGAATGGCGGGCCGTTCATGAGGATTCCTGGTCGGGGTGAGAGGATTCGAACCTCCGGCCTCTACGTCCCGAACGTAGCGCTCTACCAGGCTAAGCTACACCCCGATTTTCTGCGACTGCGTCGCTGCTGATTACTCAGTTGCGTCGCTGCAGCAGTGAAGCCGCTAATTGTACCAGAGCTGTGGCGTGTTCATTTCGCGGCAGCAAATTTGCAGCTTCGATCGCGCGTTGCGCTTCGGCCGCCGCGGCTTCCTGCGCCACTTCGAGCGAACCCGTTTCGCGCACGATGGCCACGATGCGATCGAGTTCGCCCACGGCGCTTTCCTCGATGGCGTGGCGGATCACCGCGCGCTGCTCCTCGGTGCCGCGGCGCATGGCTGCAATCAGGGGCAGCGTGACCTTGCCTTCGCGCAGGTCGTCGCCGAGGTTCTTGCCCAACTCTTCGACTTCGCCCGCGTAATCGAGCACGTCGTCGATCACCTGGAACGCGGTGCCCAGCGCCTGGCCGTAGGTGGCGCAGGCCTCTTCGATTTCGCGCGGCGCGCCGGCAAGCACGGCGCCCAGGCGCGCGCTGGCTTCGAACAGCTTGGCGGTCTTGGAGCGGATCACCTGCAGGTAGCCCGCCTCGTCGAGGTTGGGGTCGTGCATGTTCATCAGCTGCATGACCTCGCCCTCGGCGATCACGTTGGTGGCTTCGGCCAGGATCTCCATCACGCGCATGTCGTGCGCGTCCAGCATCATCTGGAAGGCGCGCGAATAGAGGAAGTCACCCACCAGCACGCTGGCCGGGTTGCCGAAGGACTGGTTGGCGGTGGCGCGGCCGCGGCGCAAGGTGGAGTCGTCCACCACGTCGTCGTGCAGCAAGGTCGCGGTGTGGATGAACTCCACCACCGCGGCGAGGTTGAAGCGCTGGAAGCCCTGGTAGCCCAGCGCGCCGCATACCAATAGCAGCAGGGCGGGGCGCAGCCGCTTGCCGCCGGAGGAGATGATGTAGCGCGAGACCTGGCCCACCAGCGGCACGCCCGAGTCCAGGCGCTGGCCGATGACGGCATCGACCTCTCGCATGTCTGCGGTGATCAGGGAAAGTACGGAGGATGCGCTTGGGGAGGAGTCGGTCAAAACAAGGCCTGCTTTTGCGCAGGATTATAGGAAGGGCCTACGGCCCCGCTGGCCCGGCCCGGGCGCTGTCTTGTGAGCAGTCACCAACTATGCTATAATCTTGGGCTCTCTGGAAATCCGTCCGGGGAAGCATCAGAAGATCCCTTTGGGATCGATTTGAAGAGGTCAAACATGTACGCGGTCATAAAAACCGGTGGCAAGCAGTATCGCGTTGCTTCCGGCGACAAGATCAAGGTAGAACAGATTGCTGCGGACATCGGCCAGGAAATCACCTTCGATCAGGTTCTCGCGCTAGGCAACGGCGGCGACCTGAAAGTGGGCGTCCCCCTGGTTTCCGGTGCCACGGTCAAGGCCACGGTCGTGGCGCACGGCAAGCACGAGAAGGTTCGCATCTTCAAGCTGCGCCGCCGCAAGCACTACCAGAAGCACCAAGGCCATCGCCAGCAGTTCACCGAACTGCAAATCGGTGCCATCGCCGGCTAATCAGGAGCACAGGAAATGGCACAGAAAAAAGGCGGCGGCTCTACGCGAAACGGGCGTGATTCCCAGCCGAAGATGCTGGGCGTCAAGGCCTTCGGCGGCGAACTCATCAGCGCCGGCTCCATCATCGTGCGCCAGCGCGGTACCAAGTTCCACGCCGGCACGAACGTCGGCGTCGGCCGGGACCACACGCTGTTCGCGCTGGTCGATGGCCACGTGAAGTTCGAAACCAAGGGCGCGCTGAACAAGCAACAGGTCAGCATCGTCCCGGCGGCTTGAGTTAACCTCAGTCCGCGACAAGAAGCCCCGACTTGTCGGGGCTTTTTTCATTTGAGGCGTTTCCCATGAAATTCGTCGACGAAGCCTATATCGACATCGCCGCCGGCGATGGCGGCAACGGCTGCGTGTCGTTCCGGCACGAGAAGTACAAGGAATTCGGCGGCCCCAACGGCGGCGACGGCGGCCGCGGCGGCCACGTCTGGGCGGTGGCGGACCCGAACCTCAACACGCTCGTCGACTACCGCTTCTCGCGCCGCCACGAAGCGGGCCGCGGCGAGCACGGCATGGGCTCCGACATGTTCGGCGCGATGGGCGACGACATCACGCTGAAGATGCCGGTGGGCACGATCATCACCGACGCCGAGACTGGCGACGTGCTGTACGAGCTGCTGCAGCCCGGCGAGAAGCTGATGATCGCCAAGGGCGGCGACGGCGGCTTCGGCAATATGCGCTTCAAGAGCTCGATCAACCGCGCGCCCCGGCAGAAGACGCCCGGCTGGCCCGGCGAGAAGAAGGCGCTCAAGCTCGAACTCAAGGTGCTGGCCGACGTCGGCCTGCTGGGCATGCCCAATGCGGGCAAGTCCACGTTCATCGCCGCCGTGTCGAACGCGCGGCCCAAGATCGCCGACTATCCCTTCACCACGCTGCATCCCAACCTGGGTGTGGTGCGCGTGGGCCCGGAGCAGAGCTTCGTGGTGGCCGACATCCCCGGCCTGATCGAGGGCGCTTCCGAAGGTGCCGGACTGGGCCACCAGTTCCTGCGGCACCTGCAGCGCACGCGCCTGCTGCTGCACATCGTGGACATCGCGCCCTTCGACGAGGGCGTGGACCCGGTGGCGCAGGCCAAGGCCATCGTCGGCGAGCTGAAGAAGTACGACGCCGCGTTGTACGAGAAGCCGCGCTGGCTGGTGCTGAACAAGCTGGACATGGTGCCGGGCGACGAGCGTGCCGCGCGCGTGAAGGACTTCGTCAAGCGCTTCAAGTGGAAGGGCCCGGTGTTCGAGATCAGCGCGCTCACGCGCGAGGGCTGCGAGCACCTGATCAAGTCCATCTTCCAGCACGTGCACGCACAGCAGGAGGCGGAGCAGCCGCACGTGGAAGTCGATCCGCGCTTCGCCGGCGGCGACAATCCGGAGTCATGAGCGAACAGAAGAACGGAGCGGCTACGCTGCGCGACGCCAGGCGCATCGTGGTCAAGGTGGGTTCCAGCCTGGTGACCAACGAAGGCCGCGGGCTGGACGAAGTGGCCATCGGCGAATGGAGCCGCCAGCTGGCGGCGCTGGCCGCCGACGGCCGCGAGGTGATCATGGTGTCCAGCGGCGCCATCGCCGAAGGCATGAAGCGCCTGGGCTGGACCACGCGCCCGGTGGAACTGGACAAGCTGCAGGCGGCCGCCGCCGTGGGGCAGATGGGCCTGGCGCAGATGTACGAGACCAAGCTGCGCGAGCAGGGCATGGCCTCGGCGCAGGTGCTGCTGACGCACGCCGACCTGGCGGACCGCGAGCGCTACCTCAACGCGCGCTCGACGCTGCTGACCTTGCTGTCGCTGCGCGTGCTGCCGGTCATCAACGAGAACGACACCGTCGTCAACGACGAGATCAAGTTCGGCGACAACGACACGCTGGGTGCGCTGGTGGCCAACCTGGTCGAGGCCGACCTGCTGGTGATCCTCACCGACCAGAAGGGCCTGTACAGCGCCGACCCGCGCAAGGACCCGAACGCGCGCTTCATCCAGGAAGCACGCGCCGGCGACGCCACGCTGGAAACGATGGCAGGCGGCGCCGGCAGCAGCATCGGCAAGGGCGGCATGATCACCAAGGTGCTGGCCGCCAAGCGCGCGGCTGGTTCCGGCGCATCGACCGTCATCGCCTGGGGCCGCGAGCCGGATTGCCTGCTGCGCCTGGCGCAGGGCGAGATCATCGGCACCTTGCTGGTCGCACCCGACCAGAAGAGCCAGGCGCGCAAGCGCTGGATGGCCGACCACCTGCAGCTGCGCGGCGCGGTGACGGTGGATGCTGGCGCGGCAGCGAAGCTGCGCGATGAAGGCAAGAGCCTGCTGCCGATCGGCATGACGGCCGTGGACGGCGACTTCCATCGCGGCGAGGTCATCGCGGTGCGCGACCAGCAGGGCCACGAAATCGCCCGCGGCCTCGCCAACTACGCGGCGCCCGAGGCGCGGCTGCTATGCCGCAAGCCTTCCAGCGAGATCGAGAAGCTGCTGGGGTACATGGCGGAGCCGGAGATGATCCACCGGACGAACCTGGTGGTCACACGCTGACAAGCCGGGGTGCGCTGCGCGCAACCCGGCCTACAGGTTTCAACCGCCGCTGCCGGTGAACTTCCGGTCCGCCGGCGTGCGCAGGTCGCGCAGGATCGTGGCCTTGTCCTGGTTCGGCGCCTGTCCCAGGCACATGCCATCGCGGGCGATCGTCAGGCTGTAGCGGTTGTTCGGCGTTTCGGACAGCGCCCGCCACGGCGATTCGGTGGTCGCCACCCAGCCGCTCGAGGGGTTGTGGCGCGCGAAGACGCGCACTTCGCCCGTGCTGCACCGCACGCCCTCGTAGATGCCGTTGACGGTGCCGCTGCTGCTCTGGGCCACGACGACGTAGCGCACGACGCCATCGGTGCCGATGGCCACCGAGTTGGGATCGACGCCGAAATGCAGGCTGGAACCCGGCACGTCGATGGCGATGAGGCCGCTGGTGCGCAGCGCCGGGGGCGGCGGCGCGTCCAGTTCCTTCCAGTCGGGATCGGCGTCGGCCAGTTGGGCCGAGGCGGCCAGGGAGGCGCAGCACAGGGCCAGTGCCAGGAACTCACGTTGCATTCTTGATCTTCGCGGCGGGGTGCAGCGGGAAGGCCCGCTGGCCCTGCGCCTGGGGATTGGGTTCGAAGGTGGCGCCCGGGGGCAGTTCCATCATCGGCGCGGGCATCTGCACCGCCGCCGCTTCGTGGTTGTTGTGGGGATGGTCGGCATCGCGCGTGCGCATGCCGCTGCGGAGATACCGGTTGCGGTGGTCGTTGCGCGGCAGGTAGCGCGCCAGCTCGCGCAGCGCCATCTCGTACACGCCGCGCTTGAACTCCACCACCACGTCCAGCGGCACCCAGTAGTCGTTCCAGCGCCAGGCGTCGAACTCCGGGTGGTTGGTCGCGCGCAGGTTCAGGTTCCAGTCCTGCCCGGTCAATTGCAGCAGGAACCAGATCTGTTTCTGTCCCTTGTAGTGGCCCCGCGCATCACGGCGGATATAGCGTTCCGGCACTTCGTAGCGCAGCCAGTCACGCGTGCGGGCGATGATTCGCACATGCTCCGGCATCAACCCGATTTCCTCGTGCAGTTCCCGGAACATCGCCTGCTCGGGGCTCTCGCCACGGTCGATGCCACCTTGCGGAAACTGCCAGCTGTGTGTCCTGATGCGTTTGCCCCAGAACACCTGGTTTTTCTGGTTGAGCAGGATGATGCCGACGTTAGGCCTGAAGCCGTCCCGGTCAAGCATAATCACACCCCAAATCTTTGAACTGAGTTCATTATGCACGGCGCTCCAGCGCGCTGGAAGGGCTCAGTTACCCCACCCCGGTCGTATCGAATGAGAGCCTCCCAGTTCCTGATTTCCACCCTCAAGGAAGCGCCCGCCGACGCCGAAGTCGCCAGCCACAAGCTGATGACGCGCGCCGGCATGATCAAGAAGCTCGGCGCCGGCATCTACACGTACATGCCGATGGGCCTGCGGGTCATCCGGAAGGTGGAGGCGATCGTCCGTGAAGAGATGAATCGCGCGGGCGCCGTCGAATGCACGATGCCCGTGGTGCAGCCGGCGGAGCTGTGGCAGGAGACCGGCCGCTTCGACAAGATGGGGCCCGAGCTGCTGCGCATCCAGGACCGGCATGAGCGCGACTTCATCGTGCAGCCCACCAGCGAGGAGGTCGTCACCGACATCGCCCGCCAGGAGCTGCGCAGCTACAAGCAGCTGCCGAAGAACCTGTACCAGATCCAGACCAAGTTCCGCGACGAGCGCCGTCCGCGCTTCGGCCTGATGCGTGGCCGCGAGTTCATCATGAAGGACGCCTACAGCTTCGACCGCGACCAGGCCGCGGCCAAGCGCAGCTACGAGGTGATGTCGCAGGCCTATCGCGCCATCTTCGACCGCTTCGGCCTGCGCTATCGCGCGGTGGCCGCGGACAGCGGCGCCATCGGCGGCGACCTGAGCGAAGAGTTCCAGGTGATCGCCGCCACCGGCGAGGACGCCATCGTCTACTGCCCGGACAGCGAGTACGCGGCCAACATGGAAAAGGCCGAAGCGCTGGCGCCGGCCGGCCCGCGTCCCGCCGCCAGGCAGGACATGAAGAAGGTGCCCACGCCGGGCAAGGCCACCTGCGAAGACGTGGCGCAACTCCTGGGCGTGCCGCTGCAGACCACGGTGAAGTCCATCGTGCTGGCCACCGACGAAGTGGACGACCAGGGCGCGATCAAAGGCAGCAAGCTCTGGCTGCTGCTCCTGCGCGGCGACCACGGCATGAACGAGATCAAGGTCGGCAAGCTCGCCGGCCTGGAGAACGGCTTCCGCTTCGCCACTGTCGCCGAGATCGAGCAGCACTTCGGCACCAAGCCCGGCTACCTGGGCCCGATCGCGCTGCGCGAAAAGGTGCGCATCGTCGCCGACCGCGAAGTGGCCGTGATGGCCGACTGGATCTGCGGCGCCAACGAGGAGGACTACCACCTCACCGGCGTCAACTGGGGCCGCGACCTGCCCGAACCGGACGCGGTGGCCGACATCCGCAACGTGGTCGAGGGCGACCCCTCGCCGGACGGCAAGGGCAAGCTCGCCATCGAGCGCGGCATCGAGGTGGGCCACGTGTTCTACCTGGGCACCAAGTACAGCAAGCCCATGAACGCCACCTTCCTCGACGAGGACGGCAAGCCCAAGCTGTTCGAGATGGGCTGCTACGGCATCGGCGTCACGCGCCTGCCGGCCGCGGCCATCGAGCAGAACCACGACGAGCGCGGCATCATCTGGCCGGACGCCATCGCGCCCTTCACGGTGGTGGTGTGCCCGATCGGCATGGACCGCAGCGCCGACGTCAAGGCGGCAGCGGAGAAGCTGCACGACGAACTGGCGGCGGCTGGTATCGACGTCCTGCTGGACGACCGCGGCGAGCGCCCGGGCGCGATGTTCGCCGACTGGGAACTGATCGGCGTGCCGCACCGCGTGGTGATCTCCGACCGCGGCCTGAAGGAAGGCCAGCTCGAATACCAGCATCGCCGCGACGCGGCGGCGACCAAGGTGCCGGCCGGTGAGGTCTTCGGCTTCCTGAAAGGGCGCCTGGCGCAGTGATCAGCCGCAGGTCCCTGCTGCACACCGTCCCCGCGGGCCTGGGCCTGGCGCTGGCGGGCGGGCGGGCGCAGGCGGGCGCGCAGGTGGAGGAGCCGCTGGCCGACTCGGTCCGCACGGCGCTCACCGCCGCCGTGGCCAATGGCGCGCCGCCGGTGCCGGACTTCGCGACGGTCGACGCGCGCCTGCAGTACCTGCGCTGGCTCGGGCAGATGAGCCACAAGCTGCAGCGGCGCACGCCGGACTGGAACGAGCGCAAGGAATTCCTGCAGACGGTCTGGTACGAGAGCAAGCGCGCGGGGCTCGACCCCGGCCTGGTGCTGGGGCTGGTCCAGGTGGAGAGCGGCTTCCGCAAGTTCGCCGTGAGCGTCGTCGGCGCGCGCGGCTACATGCAGGTGATGCCTTTCTGGACGCGTCTCATCGGCAATGGCGACCCGTCGGCGCTGTTCCACATGCAGACCAACCTGCGCTTCGGCTGCGTGATCCTGCGCCACTACCTGGACCGCGAAGGGGGTGACCTCTATTTCGCGCTGGGCCGCTACAACGGCAGCCGCGGGCAGGCGCAGTATCCGCGCGCGGTGCTGGGGGCGGGGCGCAATTGGGTGTTCGTCGACAGCCCGCTGCCGGAGCGTTCGCCGGATCCGGGCAGGCCGGCGGAGAAGGTTCCCGGCGGCCCTTGATCGCCTATTGAACGAAGCCGATCCTCGTCTTCGCCCCACCCAGCTTCGGCAGGTCCTCCACCGCGATCGCCCCGCGGTTCGCCAGCCGCGCATTGCCGAACCCCGTCATCAGCGCCCGGCGCATCTCGCGCGGCGCCAGTTCGGCCAGCAGGTCCAGCACGTCGTCGGCCGGTTCCTCGTCGAAGCGGCGGCCCCAGCCGTGTTCGGCGCGGATGCCGCGGTACAGGTTCAGCGCGATCGCGCGCGCCTGTTCCGGCGAGGGCGCATCGATCTCGAACACGTTCAGGCGGTTCAGGATCGGCTCGGGAATGCAGCGGTCGTCGTTGGCCGTCATGATCCAGATCACCTGGCTCGCGTCCAGCGCGATCTCGGCGAATTCGTCCATGAAGGATTCGGCGGTGTCGTGTTCCAGCAGGCTGTACAGCGAACCGAGCGGGTCGTACTGCGCGTCGGCGCTGGCCTTGTCGATCTCGTCGACGACGATCACCGGGTTGGCGTACTGGCCGTCCACCAGCGCCTCGAACACCTTGCCCGGCTTCGCGCCCTTCCACTGCGAGGAGGCGCCCGAAAGAAGCCAGCCGGCCGTCATCGAGCTCATGGGGACGAGGCTCATGCCGGTGCCCAGCAACTCGGCGAGGTGGCGCGCGAAGTGGGTCTTGCCGATGCCCGGCGGGCCGAGCAGGAGCATGGGCGTGACCTCGAGGCCATCGCCGGAGTCCTGCGCGAGCGCCACGTGGCGCTTGACGTCGTCGAGCGCGGCGCTGAAGTTGGGGAGCTGTTCGTAGAGGGCGGCCATCTCGGGGACGCCGCTCGGCTTGACCTGGAAGCGCACGGGCCCGAGCTCCAGCATGCGTTCGTAGGTGGCGCGCAGGCTTTCGTGGTCGCGCGGGGGCAGCTTGGCGAGCTTCCGTTCGACGTCGTGCGGGCGGAAGATGCTGCGCACGTTCGCGATGGGCAGCTTCAGGCCGGGGTTGCTGGGGACGAGGCTGCGTGATTCCATGACCGCTCCTTCAACGACTGTGCTTTGATTCGAGCATACGTCGTGCCAGGGGGCAAGGAATGCGGCCCGCTGCCGCACGAGCTTGTCAGCGCGCGTCGACAGCAGAGGCAAGCGTGGCTGCCGTTGGCAGCCACGGGAGGGGACTGCTACTGGCCGAGGACCTGTTGCAGTTCGCCGCTCTGGTACATCTCCATCATGATGTCCGAGCCGCCGATGAACTCGCCCTTCACATACAGCTGCGGGATGGTGGGCCAGTTGCTGAATTCCTTGATGCCCTGGCGGATCTCGTCGTCCTCCAGCACGTTCACGGTCTTCAGCTGCTTGGGGTCGACGCCGCAGGCCTTGAGGATCTGCACGGCGCGGCCGGAGAAGCCGCACATGGGGAAGGCCGCGTTCCCCTTCATGAACAGCAGCACTTCGCTGTTCTTCACCAGGTCGTTGATGCGTTGCTGGACGTCGCTCATCTGAATCTCTCCTCGGCAGGGCAAACCTGCTTCAACATTGCGGCGAATTATCCCAGTTCAAGCCGGCGGCCGCCGGAGCAGCGGTCGATGCCCGCAAGATCGCTTCGGCTGCCGGCTTGCGCCAGCCCGGCGCCGGCCAGCAAAGCCCGGACCGCTTCGGCCTGGTCGTGGCCATGCTCCAGCAGCAGCCAGCCGCCCGGCGCCAGCAGCGGCGGCGTCACGGCGGCGATGCGGCGGATGTCGTCCAGCCCGTCGGCGCCCGCCACCAGGGCCGACAGCGGCTCATGCTTCAAGGCCGGCAGGTGCGGGTCGCCTGCCGCAACATACGGCGGGTTGCTGACGACCAGATCGTAAGGCCCGTTGCTGCCCTCCAGCCAGTCGGCCTGGCGGAAAGCGACCGGCAGCCCCAGCCGCTGCGCGTTGGCGCTCGCCACCGCCAGGGCTTCGGCGCTGCGGTCGATGGCCTCCACCTTCGCATCGGGGCGTGCCTGCTGCAGGGCCAGCGCGATGGCGCCGCTGCCGGTGCCGAGGTCGATGATGCGCGGCGCGCTGCGGCCCTGCAGGACTTCGAGCGCCCATTCGACCAGCGTCTCGGTGTCCGGGCGCGGCACCAGCACGCGGGCATCCACCGCGAGTGGCAGGCCGTAGAACTCCTTCTCGCCGACGAGATAGGCGACCGGTTCGCCGTCGGCGCGGCGCCGGCACAGGACGGCATAGCGCTGCGCGTCCGCGGGCGACAAGGCGTCGTCGTCATGCGCGATCAGCCAGCCGCGGTCCTGCGCCGCGCGGCCCAGCACGTGCAGCAGGAGCAGCTGCGCATCGAGGCGGTCCAGCCCCGACGCGGCCAAGGCCTCGCGCAAATTCACGAGCGCGCCGCTCCCATGCCCACTTCCAGCTCCTCCAGCTGTTCGGCGCGGCGCGCCAACAGCAGGGCCTCGACCACTTCGTCGAGGTCGCCTTCCATGATGAAGCTCAGCTTGTACAGCGTGAGGTTGATGCGGTGGTCCGTCATGCGGCCCTGCGGGAAGTTGTAGGTGCGGATGCGGTCCGAGCGGTCGCCGCTGCCGATCAGGCCCTTGCGCATTGCCGCGTCCTTGGCGGCGCGCTCGGAGCGGTCCTTCTCGCGGATCCGCGCGGCCAGCACCTGCATGGCCTTGGCCTTGTTGCGGTGCTGCGAGCGGTCGTCCTGGCACTCGGCCACGATGCCGGTCGGGATGTGCGTGATGCGCACCGCCGAATCGGTCTTGTTCACGTGCTGGCCGCCGGCGCCGGAAGCGCGGTAGGTGTCGATGCGCAGGTCGGCGGGATTGATCTGCACGGCCTGCGCTTCATCGGGCTCAGGCAGCGCCGCTACGGTGCAGGCGCTGGTGTGGATGCGGCCCTGGCTTTCGGTGGCGGGCACGCGCTGCACGCGGTGGCCGCCCGATTCGAACTTGAGCTTGCCGTAGGCGCCTTCGCCGACCATGCGCACGACGACTTCCTTGAAGCCGCCGACTTCGCCTTCGCTTTCGCTCACGAGCTCGGTGCGCCAGCCCTGGCGCTCGGCGTAGCGGGTGTACATGCGCAGCAGGTCGCCGGCGAACAGCGCCGACTCGTCGCCGCCGGTGCCGGCGCGGATTTCCAGGAAGACGTTGCGCACGTCATCGGGGTCGCGCGGCAGCAGCAGCGTCTGCAGCTCGGTTTCGAGCGCAGGCAGTTCGGTTTCGAGGGAAGCGATCTCCTCCTTGGCCATGTCGGCCATCTCGGGATCGTCCAGCATCTCGCGCGCCTGGGCGAGGTTGGCCTCCTGCTGCAGGAAATCCTGGAAGCGGCCGGCGACTTCGCTGACTTCGGCGTGCTCGCGCGTGAGCTCGCGGAAACGCTCCATGTTGTTGACCACCTCGGGCTGCGACAGGAAAAAGTCCAGCTCCTGCAGGCGGACGGGGAAGCGCTCGAGTTGTTGTCTGAGGAAAGGTTTCACGTTCGGACCAGGTGAACGCAGAAGCCGCAGAGGTTACGCAGAAACCGCAGAAGAAAGCCCGATGGATTTTTCCGCGTCTTTTGCGTCACCTCTGCGTCTTCTGCGTTGAAAAGGCGGAGGCGCGCCAAGGACGCGGAAGCTAACGCTCTTTGCGCAGGAAGAAGTGCTCGATCGCCTGGCTGGCGCGCTGGCGCGAGTCGGCGTCGCCGGCGTGCAGTTCGGCCATGGCGCCGTGCAGCATCTTTTGGGTGAGGCCCTTCGACAGCGCCTCCAGCACGGCATCGACGTCTTCGCCCCGGGCCAGCAGCTTGCGGGCGCGGGCCAGTTCCAGCGTGCGCCATTCGTCCGCCTGGGCATTCAGCTGGCGGATCAGCGGCACGGCGCGGCGCTGGTCCATCCAGTGCAGGAAGCTCTGGACGCCGGCGTCGATGATGGCCTCGGCCTGGGCCACCGCGGCCTGGCGGTTGGCCTGGCCGGTCTGCACCACGTGGGCCAGGTCGTCCACCGTGTACAGGTAGACGTCCTCCAGCTCCTTGACCTCGGGCTCGATGTCGCGTGGCACCGCCAGGTCCACCATGAACATGGGGCGGTGCTTGCGCGCTTTCAGCGCCCGCTCCACGGCGCCGAGGCCGATGATGGGCAGCTGGCTGGCGGTGGAACTGACCACCACGTCGAATTCATGCAGGCGCGCCGGCAGGTCCGCCAGGCGCATCACCTCGGCGCCGAAGCGGCTGGCCAGCTTCTCGCCGCGCTCCAGGGTGCGGTTGGCGACGGCGATCGACTTCGGGTTCTTCGCCGCGAAGTGCGTCGCGGCCAGTTCGATCATCTCGCCGGCACCCACGAACAGCACGCGCACCTGGCCCAGGTCTTCGAACAGCTGGCCCGCCAGGCGCACCGAGGCGGCCGCCATGCTGATGGAATGGGCGCCGATGTCGGTGGAGGAGCGCACTTCCTTGGCCACCGCAAAGGAGCGCTGGAACAGCTGGTTGAGGGTGGTGCCCAGGGCGCCGGCCTCTTCGGCGGCGCGCACGGCGTCCTTCAGCTGGCCCAGGATCTGCGCTTCGCCCAGCACCATGGAATCCAGCCCGCTGGCGACCCGGAAGGCGTGGCGGGCGGCGTGGCCGTCCTGCAGCATGTAGGAGTGGCTGCGCAGCAGGCCGGGGGCGACGCCGCCCGAATGGGCCAGCCACTCGATGGTGGGTTCGATGGCGTGCTGGTTGCCGGCGCAGTAGATCTCGGTGCGGTTGCAAGTGGAGAGAATGGCGGCTTCGCCGGTGGCCAGGCTGCCCCGCAACGAGGACAGCGTCGGGCCGATCTGGTCCAGGGCGAACGCGAAGCGGCCCCGCATGTCCAGCGGCGCCGTCGTGTGGTTGATTCCCAATGCCCAGACTGCCATCGGCCCGATTATAAAATTCACCGGAAGATCAAGCACTTAGCCTGGATCAATTGCCTTCACCGTGAATGCCATCGACTTTCTCGAGCACGCGCTGAGCTTCGCGGCACCCGCCCTGGCGGTCGCCCTGGGGCTCGCCCTCGCGGGCCGTTTCCTGCTGCCGCAAGCCGGGCCAAGGCCCGCCATCTGGGCCTTGTTTGCTCTTAATCTGATAGCTGGCCTGGCCGTGCTGGGCGCCGGCCTGTGGTATTTCGGGCACGACGGCAAGATGGCCACCTATGCCGCGCTGGTGGTGGCCGTCGCGACCGTGCAATGGCTGGCCGGCCGGGCCTGGCGCGGATAATCGCCCCACGATGCTGTTCCTGCTGTCCCCCGCCAAGTCGCTCGATTACGAATCGCCGGTGCCCGCCGTGCCGCACACGCTGCCGGAATTCGTGGCGGATTCGACGCGGCTGATCGAGGTGCTGCGCCGCAAGTCGCCGCAGCAGATCGCCAGCCTGATGGACATCAGCGACCCGCTGGCCGCGCTCAACGCCGCGCGCTACGAGGCCTGGACGCCCAAGTTCACCGCGCGCAATTCGCGCCAGGCCGTGCTGGCTTTCGACGGCGACGTCTACGACGGCCTGCAGGCGCGCCAGCTCAGCGCCCAGGACCTGGACTGGGCGCAGCAGCACCTGCGCATGCTGAGCGGCCTGTACGGCGTGCTGCGGCCGCTGGACCGGATGCAGCCTTACCGGCTGGAAATGGGCACGGCGCTCAAGGTCGGCAGCACGTCCAACCTCTACCAGTACTGGGGCAGCCGGATTTCCGAGAACCTGAATCGCCAGCTGGCCGCCGACAAGACGCCGGTGGTGATCAACCTGGCGTCGCAGGAATATTTCAAGGCGGTCGACCGCGGTGCGCTCAAGGCGCGCGTGATCGACTGCGTGTTCGAGGAGTGGAAGCCGGGCGGCTGGAAGATCGTCAGCTTCTTCGCCAAGAAGGCGCGCGGGCTGATGGCCCGTTACGCCATCACCCAGCGCATCGAGACCCCGCGCCGGCTGGAGGCGTTCGACCTCGAGGGCTATGCCTTCGATGCCGCCGCCTCGGAGCCCGATCGGCTGGTGTTTCGCCGGAGGACGCAATGAGCATCACGCAGGCGCGGCAGCAGGTCACCCCCGAACTGCGCAAATGGATCCTGGAGCAGGTCCAGGCGGGCCACAGCGCCGAGTCGGTGCTGAAGGCCATGCAGGCTTCGGGCTGGTCCGAGGACGTGGCGGTCGACGCGATGGAGTCCACGCTGCGCGACCACCTGGAAGCGGACGCGGTGGCCCATGGCCTGCCGCCCGCGCTGAAGGTGCCGGAGCCGGCGCTGGACGAATCGCCGCTCTACCTGGATGCCGGCGACCGCCGCGTGAGCGTGCTGCAGGTGATGGCCCATCCCAAGGTCGTGGTGTTTGGCGACCTGCTGTCCGCCGAGGAGTGCGAAGCGCTGATCGCGCTGGCCAAGCCGCGCCTGGCGCGCTCGCTGACCGTCGCCACCAAGACCGGCGGCGAGGAGGTCAACGCCGACCGCACCAGCAACGGCATGTTCTTCCAGCGCGGCGAGCACGCGGTGGTGCGGCGCATCGAGAAGCGCCTGGCCGCCCTGGTGAACTGGCCCGAGGAAAACGGCGAGGGCCTGCAGATCCTGCAATACGGCCCGGGCGCCGAATACAAGCCGCACTACGACTATTTCGACCCGGGAGAACCGGGCACGTCCACCATCCTGAAGCGCGGCGGCCAGCGCGTGGCGACCATCGTCATGTACCTGGGCGAGCCGGAAAAGGGCGGCGGCACGGTCTTCCCGGACGTGCACCTGGAAGTCGCGCCCAAGCGCGGCAACGCCGTCTTCTTCTGCTACGAGCGGCCGCACCCGTCGACCAGGACGCTGCACGGCGGCGCGCCGGTGCTGGCGGGCGAGAAGTGGATCGCGACCAAGTGGCTGCGCGAGCGCCGCTTCGAGTGAGGTGAAGGTCCGCGCCAACGGCCTCGACATCGAGGTGGAATCCACCGGCCCGGCCGGTGCGCCGGCGGTGCTGCTGGTCATGGGCCTGGGCATGCAGCTCACGGCCTGGCCTTCGTATTTCACCGATCCGCTGCTGGCCGCCGGCTACCGCGTGATCCGCTTCGACAACCGCGACGCCGGCCTGTCGCAGGCGCTGGACCACCTGGGCGTGCCCAACATCCTGTGGGAATCGCTGAAGCTGAAACTGGGCCTGCCGGTGCGCACGCCCTACCGCCTGCACGATCTCGCCGCCGATGCGCTCGGTGTGCTGGATGCGCTGGGCGTGCAGCGGGCGCACGTGGTCGGCGCCAGCATGGGCGGCATGGTGGCGCAGCGCGTGGCGCTGGCGGCGCCCGAGCGCGTGCTTTCGCTCACCAGCATCATGAGCACCAGCGGCGCGCGCCGCTTGCCCGGGCCGCGTTCCGACGTGCTGCGGGCGCTGGTGACGCCGCCACGCGACCGCAGCGAAGCCGGGCGCGTCGAGCATGGCGTGCGCTTCTTCCAGTTGATTGGCAGCCCGGGTTTTCCGACGCCCGAGCCGGAGCTGCGCGAGCGCGTCCGCGAGTCGATGCAGCGCAGCTACCGCCCGGCCGGCACGGCGCGCCAACTGGCCGCGGTGGCGGCCGACACGCGGCGGGCCGCGGAGCTGGCGCAGGTGCGCGCGCGGACGCTGGTGGTGCATGGGCGCGACGACCCGCTGGTGCCGCTGGCCGCCGGCGAGGACACGGCGCGGCGCATCCCGGGCGCCCGGCTGGTGACCATCCCCGGCATGGCGCATGACCTTCCGCGAGGGGTGGTCGAACGGCTGCTGCAAGACCTCCTCCCCCATCTCGGTTAGCCTCGCCGCATGAATTCGCCGGAAGCATCGACGCTGGGCAAGAGCACCAGCTATCCCGACCACTACGATCCCTCGCAGCTGTACCCGATCCCGCGGGCGGACAAGCGCGAGGAGGTCGGCGTCTCCGGCACGCTGCCTTTTTCCGGCGCCGACCTGTGGACGGCCTTCGAGCTGAGCTGGCTCAACCCGCGCGGCAAGCCGCAGGTGGCCATCGCGCACTTCACCGTGCCCTGCGAGACGCCCAACATCATCGAGAGCAAGTCGCTCAAGCTCTACCTGGGCAGCTACAGCAACACGCAGTTCGCCTCGGCCGACGAGGTGCGCGACCGCCTGCGCGCCGACCTGAGCGAAGCCGCTTGGCGCGACTCGGGCCGCGCCGCCACCATCGGCGTCAAGCTGCTGCTGCCGGATGCCTTCGACCGCGAGCCGGTGCACGAGATGGACGGCCTGAGCCTGGACCGGCTGGACATCGAATGCACCGACTACCAGCCGCGCCCGGACCTGCTGCACGCCGCCTTCGACGAGCAGCCGGTGGAGGAGACGCTGACCAGCAACCTCCTCAAGAGCAATTGCCTGGTGACCGGCCAGCCGGACTGGGGCAGCATCCAGATCCACTACGCCGGCCCGCAGATCGAGCAGGGCGGGCTGCTGCAATACCTGGTCAGCTTCCGCAACCACAACGAGTTCCACGAGCAGTGCGTCGAGCGCATCTACATGGACCTGTGGCGCCGGTGCAAGCCGACCAAGCTGTGGGTGTACGCGCGCTACACGCGGCGCGGCGGGCTGGACATCAACCCTTTCCGCACCAGCCACCCGATCGCGTTGCCGAAGAACATCCGCACCGCGCGGCAATGATCACGAATCCCGGAACGAGCGCAAAGGTGCGAGTTCGGGGAATGCCGCTGAGCGCTTTTCCTTTGTGGCCATGATCGCCTCGCGCACGTGCGCGTTGCTCCACACGGCGCCCTGCAGCCATCCCATCTGCTTGAGCGCGTCGTCGACGGAGTGGTCGCGCGCATAGTTCAGGGCCTGCTTGCTGCCCCAGATCGCCACCGGCGGCTTGGAAGCGATCTCGCGGGCGACCTGCAGCACGCCATCGAGCATCGCGGCCTGGCTGTCGAACACCTCGTTCACCAATCCCAGCGCTGCTGCACGCGCCGCCGGCAAGCGCCGGCCCGTGTAAGCCAGCTCCTTGGCCACGGCCAGCGGGATCAGCTTGGGCAGGCGTTGCAAGGTGCCGATGTCCGCCACCATGCCGATGTTGATCTCCTGCACGCAGAAGAAGGCGTCCGCCGTGGCGTAGCGCAGGCAGCAGGCAGTGACGAGGTCGACCCCGCCGCCGACGCAGCCGCCCTGGATAGCGGCGAGCACCGGCATCCGCAGCGACTCCAGCTTGCTGAAGGTGGCCTGCATGTCGGTGAGCAGGTCGAAGATGGCGGCGCGGCCTTCGGCCGTGCGGTCGTCCAGCGTGATGGCGCCGCCGAAGGCTTCCAGCGACATGCCGGCCGTGAAGTGCTTGCCGGTCGACGAAATCACCAGCGCGCGGGCCTCGCCCGGTGCGCGGTGCAACTGGGTGAGCACGTCATCCAGCTCCCGCCAGAACAGCGGGTGCATGGTGTTCAGCTCTTGCGGACGGTTCAGGACGAGGTGGGCGACGTGGTCGGCCACCGTGAGGTCGAAACATTGCATGCGGGCTCCTCCGAGAGGGAGCCCACTCTACGCCCGGTCAGGGCTTGAACCAGTCGCAACGAAGACGCCGGGCCCGGTGCGCCTTGCCGCGCAGGGTGGTGTACATGGTTGGCGCCGACATCGCGACCGCCAGCAGCGGCGCGGCCCAGAGCGCGTCGAAGGCGAAGGCCGGGATCCAGCCTATCCAGCCCATCAGCCACAGCGTGAGCATCAGGTCCCACGCCTGGTATTCGACCGGGTTGTCCTGGCGGTGGCGCACATGCCACTGCTTGATGCGCTGGAGTTCGTCGAGGCTCATGGTGCTCTCCCGCTGCGCGCTGGGTCTGGAGATCAATGTAAGTTCCCCGTCAGCATGCCGCCATCGTCCTAAAGGGCATGTCAGCCCTTTTCGCCAGGGGGGATCAGGCCTGCGAGAACAGATCCGGCGTGTGCTCTTCCACGCGCGGCGTGCTCGGCGGCGGCACTTCGCTGGCCTTCGCCAGCTTGCCGACGCGAACGCCGAGCAGGCGCAGGCGGCGCGCGAGGTCCACGCGTTTGAGGCACTGGCCGGCCGCGCGCCGGATGGTGGCGGGGTCGTCGGTGTACGCGTCCAGCGTGATGTCGCGCGTTGCCGTGCGGAAGTCGTCGTAGCGCAGCTTGATGCCGATGGTGCGGCCCACGTAGCCTTTGCGCCGCAAGTCCTCGGCCACGCGCGTGCACAGGTCCGTGAAGATCGCGCCCAGCTCCGCGCGGTCGCGCACGGCGTGCAGGTCGCGGTCGAAGGTGGTCTCGCGGCTCATGGAGACGGGCTCGCTTTCGGTCACCACAGGACGGTCGTCGCGGCCCCAGGCGGCGTCGTGCATCCAGGCGCCGTAGGCCTGGCCGAAGTTGTCGACCAGCCAGTCGCGCGGCTGCGCGGCGATGTCGCCGACGGTGAGCAGGTGCAGCTTCTGCAGCTTCACCTCCGACTTCGGGCCGATGCCGTTGATCTTGCGCACCGCCAGCGGCCAGATCTTCGTCTGCACGTCGTCTTCGTAGACGATGGAGATGCCGTTCGGCTTGTTGAACTCGCTCGCCATCTTGGCAATGAGCTTGTTCGGCGCGACGCCGATCGAGCAGGTGAGGCCGGTCGTGTCGTGGATGGCCTTCTGGATCAGGCGCGCCAGCACGCGGCCGCCTTCGCGCTGGCCGCCCGGCACCTCGGTGAAGTCGATGTAGACCTCGTCGACGCCGCGGTCCTCCATCACCGGCGCGATGTCGCGGATGATGGCCTTGAAGCCGCGCGAGTAACGGCGCACCTCCTCGAAGTCCACCGGCAGCACCAGCGCCTGCGGGCACAGCCTGGCCGCCTTCATCATGCCCATGGCGGAACCCACGCCGAACTGGCGCGCGGGGTAGGTGGCGGTGGTGATGACGCCGCGGCCCACGTAGTCCTTCAGCAGCGGGAAGGCATCCACCGGGATCTGCGAGCGCGGGCGGTCGGCATAGCGTT
Organism: Ramlibacter agri; assembly: GCF_012927085.1. Classification (NCBI taxonomy): domain Bacteria; kingdom Pseudomonadati; phylum Pseudomonadota; class Betaproteobacteria; order Burkholderiales; family Comamonadaceae; genus Ramlibacter; species Ramlibacter agri. Next base: position 1,196,603 of record NZ_JABBFX010000003.1, read on the forward strand.
CGCGCAGCAGCTCGTCCACCTCGCGCCGGCCGCCGCCGATCACGACCGGCAGGCCTTTCAGTTGCGGATAGCGCAGCAACTCCACGGACGCGAAGAAGGCGTCCATGTCGAGGTGGGCGATGCGGCGCGGGAGGCTCACCCTTGCATTGTGCAATCTGCCGCGGCTTGACCTGCCGCAACGCGCTGCAGGCCCCGTTCCGGGATGATGGCCGCATGCCAGTTTGCGAAAAAGAACATGGTGCGGCGAGCACCGGGGAGGCGGTCGCGCGCATCGTGTATGCGAGCCAGGCCGCCGCGACGGGAAGCATCTATTCGGAAATGGAGCGCATCCGCGCCAGCGCCGTGCGGCACAACCCGCCGGCGGGCGTCGCCACCGCGCTGCTGCACCAGAGCGGCTGGTTCGTGCAGTGGAAGGAAGGGCCGCAGGCAGCGGTCGCAAGCATCATGGAGCGCGTGGCCGGCGACCCACGGCACTGCGGGCTGCGCGTGGTCCACCGCAGCGTGGGTCCGCGGCTGCTGCATGGCCCGTGGTCGATGGCCATCGTGCAATGCGACGAGCCGGCCAGCGACATGGGCCAGCGCGTGGACGAAGTGCTGGCCGCCGTGGACCGCGGCACGGCCTTCACGCCGCCGGCCATCTGGCGGCGGCTGTCGACGCCCATGCGGCATCCCGGCGCGCGGCGGCAGCAGGACCCGGATGCCTTCCAGCGCGTGCTGGTGTGCGCCGCCGGCGGCACGGGGTCCTTCGACCTGGTGCGCTGGCTATCGCAGCGCTTCCGCGCGGAGCTGGTGCAGCGCCGTTTCGCCGGCGCGCACGATCTGGACGTCGCCACCGACTACGTGGATTTCATCCATGGCGAGCGCGTGCTGCGCGTGATCGCGATGGCGCGCAACGGCCTGCACCTGCCGCTGACGCGCGCTTTCCTGGCCGACTACTCGCACCTGGTGCTGCTGCTGTCCGGCGATGCCACGCGCGACGAGGACCTGGTGCTGCGCATGGCGCAGGCCTGCGCCGGCCTGGCGGAGGCGCCGCCGCTGATCGCGCTGGCGCGGCAGGGCGCGGACCACGCCGTGCCCTTTGCGATGGCGCGCCGCTGCGGGCTCGTGTACCTGCAGGCGCATGCGAACCTCGGCGATCCGTGGTCGTGCTGGCAGGCGTTGATGCCACTGCTGGAGCGGTGGCAGGACATGGAGCTGGTGCGGCTGGCTACCGCGGCCTAGAACGTCCCCGACAACAGGATGCTCCGATCCACCGTGCCGATGTCGGTGCGGCCGCAGAAAGCCATCGACAGGTCCAGCTCGTTGCGGATGATCGCCAGCGCCTTGTCGACGCCGGCCTCGCCCATCGCGCCCAGGCCATACAGCATGGCGCGGCCGATGTAGACGCCGCGCGCGCCCAGGGCCACGGCCTTCAGCACGTGCTGGCCCGAGCGGATGCCACCGTCCATGTGCACCTCGATCCGGTCGCCCACCGCGTCGGCGATGGCGGGCAGGGCGGAGATGGAGGAGGGCGCGCCATCGAGCTGGCGGCCGCCGTGGTTGGAGAC